>JANJTK010000227.1 GCA_024711155.1 Burkholderiaceae bacterium | reverse complement strand
GGTCGCCCGCCGCCGCGGCGGAGGAGCGAGCGGCCCGAGCCCCGGCGGGACCGGCGCCCGCGGGACGAGCGCCCGCAGCGCAGGCCTCCGCGGCGCCGCAACTCGGGGAGCGACACGCCGACTGGACCTTCGGCGAGCTGCCGGAGCTGATGGAGCTCACGCAGCGCATCGGCGAGCGCGCGCAGACCGCGATCGGCTACCCGGCGCTCGCCGACGCCGGCGACGCGGCCGAGCTGCAGCTGTTCGACGATCCGCAGCAGGCCGCGGCCTGCCACTGCGGCGGCGTCGCGCGGCTGTGCGCGATCGCGCTGCGCGAGCCGCTGCGCTACTTCGAGAAGCACGTCCCCGACTTCCAGCGGATGTCGCTGCTGTACGCGTCCTTCGGCAGCGCCGACGACCTGCGCCGCGAGCTGGTCGGCGCGCTGCTCGAGCGGACCTGCCTGGGCGATCCGCTGCCGCGCGACGAGGCCGCCTTCAGGGCCCGCGTGGCCGATGCGCGCCAGCGCCTGAACCTGGTGGGGCAGGAAGTCGCGCGCGCCGTTGCGGAGATCCTCGGCGAGCACGCAGCGCTGCAGCGCAAGCTCGGCGCCGCCCGGCCGTTCGCGGCCGCTGCGGCCGACATCGACGCGCAACTGAAATCGCTGCTCGCGAAGCGCTTCGTGACGGCCACGCCCGCGGCGCAGCTGCGCCACCTGCCGCGCTACCTGAGGGCGATCGGGATGCGCATCGACAAGCTGCGCGCCGACCCGGCGCGCGATGCGCGGCTGCTCGCCGAACTGGCCCCGCTGCAGCAGGCCTGGGGGCGGCTGGCGGCGCAGCGGCGCGGGCACGAAGACGCGCGTCTCGCGGACTTGCGCTGGCTCCTGGAGGAGTTGCGCGTGTCGCTGTTCGCGCAGGAGTTGCGCACGCCGATGCCGGTGTCGGTCAAGCGGCTTCGCAACGCGCTCGAGGCGCTGCGCGGCTGAAGGCGTCCGTCAGGCTTCCATCACGAGCAACGGCTGGCGTCGCAGCTCGTCCGGCGCTGCGGGCGGCGCCGCCCGTGCCGACGCGAACAGGTCGACGCATTCCGGCGCGCACAACCCGATCAGGCTCATCAGCTTCGGCGTCACGACGACTTGCTGGCGGCCGACCTCGGCGGCCAGACGCAGCAGCGTCGCGAGCGTGCGTTCGGTGAACGCTGGCTGCACTGCACCGGCTTCGCGGCGCGCGAGCACCGCCTGCACGACCGCGGCGCGCACTGCGAAGCCGCCGTCGCGCGCCTGCGTGAGCAAAGTGCGCAGCGACTGCAGACCCCAGCGCATGTCGGCCAGGTAAAGGAGCAACTGGTCGTCGTCGCTGTCGACGACGTGTCCGCCCGCTGCGCGCGCCCGTTCCGCGTAGTTGCGCATCGCCTCGCCGGCCGCGCTCGCGGGACCGTCGAGGGCTTCGAACCGGATCAGGACCAGCAGGTGCAGCATGGCTCCGGGCGGGGCACGCGCCCCGACGAGGTTTGCACCAGCCTAGCCGGCAGCGCCACGGCAGGGCAGCGCGGCGCGACGGGCGGCGCCTGGCGACCGACGTCGAGAGCCTCGCGGCGGGCCAGCGCCGTCCCGGTATGATTGGCCGATGGGCAGGGTCCTCACAGCCTTCGGCCGCGCCGTCGTCAGCCAGCTGCATCCCAGGATGCTCGCGCTGCTCGTGGTGCCGTTGCTGCTCGCAGTCGTGCTGTGGGCCGTCACCGCCTGGCTGGTCTGGACCCCGCTGACGGCCTGGCTGCAGGGGTGGCTGTTCGACGGCGGGTTGCTGGACCGGGTCGCGGACCGCGCCGCTGACCGCGGACTCGAGGGGCTGCGCGACTGGATTCCCGCGCTGCTCGCGCTGCTGCTGGTGGTGCCGGTCATGTTCGCCAGCGCGGTCGTGATGGTCGCGGTGCTCGCGATGCCGGTGGTCATCCGGCACCTCGGCGCCGGCCAGTACCGCGACGTCGAGCGTCGCGGTTCGCTGTCGCCGCTCGCCAGCCTCTGGAACGCGCTGGCAGCGTCGCTCGTGTTCGTCGTCGCCTACCTGTTGCTGTTGCCGCTGTGGCTGGTGCCGGTGCTGGCGCTGGTCGTTCCCTGGCTGTGCTGGAGCTGGCTCGCGGCGCGCGTGATGCGCTTCGACAGTCTCGCCGAGCACGCCGAGCCCGCCGAGCGCAAGGCGGCGATCGCGGGACGCCGGCGCGACTACTTCCTGCTCGCCTTGCTGGTGACGGCGCTCAATTTCGTGCCGCCGCTGTTCCTGGTGACGCCGGTGCTGTCGGCGCTCGCCTTCGCGCACTACTCGCTGGCGCTGCTGCGCGAGCAGCGTGCTGCACGCGCAACCGGGGACGGCGCATGAACTTCGGGCTGATCGTGGTCGGCGACGAGATCCTGTCGGGCAAGCGACAGGATCGCCACTTCGCGCGCTGCGTCGAACTGCTCGGGGCACGCGGCCTGCGGCTGTCGTGGGCGCACGTGGTCGGCGACGATCGCGAGCGGCTCACGGCGCTGCTCGTGCGCACCTTCGCGTCCGGAGACACCGTGTTCTGCTGCGGCGGCATCGGCGCCACGCCCGACGACCACACGCGGCAGGCCGCGTCGGCGGCGCTCGGCGTCGAACTCGTCCTGCATCCCGAGGCGGCGCGCCTGATCGCGGAGCGGACTGCCGAGATGGCGCGCGCGGGCAGCGGCAGCGCCGACATGTCGCTGCCCGAGAATCGCCAGCGGCTGAAGATGGGCGAGTTCCCGGCGGGCGCGGAGATCGTGCCGAATCCGTTCAACCGGATTCCCGGTTTCGGGATCCGCAACCACTTCTTCCTGCCGGGATTCCCGGTGATGGCGTGGCCGATGATGGAGGGGGTGCTCGACGCGCGCTTCGCGCACCTGTTCGGCAGCGACCGGCTCGAGGAGCGCTCGTTCCTCGTGCGCGGGCTTGCCGAGTCCGCCGTGACGCCGGTGATGGAGCAGATCGAGGCGTCGTTTCCCGGCGTGCGCGCGTTCAGCCTGCCCTCGGTCGGCGAGGGCGGCGCGCGCCGCTACATCGAACTCGGCGTCAAGGGCCAGCCGGGCAGCATCGACGCGCCGTTCGAGCGGCTCGAAGCCGGCGTGCGCGCGCTCGGCGGCGAGATCGAGTCGCGGGGACAACCATGAACGCGCCGGCCGGCCCGCAACTGCGCGACGTCGCCCTCGACGATCGCTACGACGCGACTGCCGGCAGCGTCTATCTCACGGGTACCCAGGCGCTCGTGCGGCTGCCGTTGATGCAGCGCCAGCGCGATCTCGCGGCCGGACTGAACACGGCCGGATACATCAGCGGCTATCGCGGCTCTCCCGTCGGCGGCTACGACCAGGCGTTGTGGAAGGCTAAGCGCCAGCTCGACGCGCACCACGTGCGCTTCGTGCCGGGGCTCAACGAGGATCTCGCCGCGACCGCGATCTGGGGCACGCAGCAACTCGACGCGTTTCCCGGCGCGAAGTACGACGGCGTGTTCGGCATCTGGTACGGCAAGGGGCCCGGTGTCGACCGCAGCGGGGATGCGCTGCGGCACGCGAACCAGGCCGGCACCTCCAGGTACGGCGGCGTGCTCGCAGTGGCGGGAGACGACCACGGCGCGAAGTCGTCGACCATGGCCGCGCAGACGGACTTCGTGTTCCAGGCCGTCGGCATTCCGGTGCTGGCGCCAGCGACGGTCCAGGACTACCTCGACCTCGGGCTGCAGGGCTTCGCGATGTCGCGCTTCACCGGCCTGTGGGTCGCGCTGAAGGCGGTGACCGACACGATCGAGGTTGCCGGCATCGCCGACGTGTCTGCGCAGCGCCTGCGCATCGTCGCTCCCGAGGGCGTGCCGATGCCGCCGGGCGGACTCAACCTGCGCTGGCCCGAGGAGTCGTTCCTGAAGCTCGAGGAGCGGCTCGCGCGCTGGAAGCTGCCTGCGGCGCTCGCGTGGGCGCGCGCGAACCGGCTCGACCGCCACGTCTTCGGGCGCCGCGACGGCGAGCCCGCGCGGCTCGGCATCGTCGCCACCGGCAAGGGGTGGCTCGACGTGATGCAGGCGCTGGCCGATCTAGGCATCGACGAACCGATGGCGCGCGCCGCCGGTCTCAAGGTGTGGAAAGTCGCGATGCCGTGGCCGCTCGAAACCGGGGGGCTGCGCGGATTCGCCGACGGCTGCGAGGAACTGCTGGTCGTCGAGGAGAAGCGCGCGCTGGTCGAGACGCAGGTCAAGGAGGCGTTGTACGCGCTCGCCGGCTGCCCGCGCGTCGTCGGCAAGCGCGACGAGCGTGGCGAGCCGCTCGTGCCCGATCACGGCGAGGTTTCGCCCGCGCTGTGCGCGCGCGTGATCGCGGGGCGCTTGCGCCGCTGGTCCGACGTTCCCGCCGACGCGCGCGGCGGCTGGCCCTCGGGCCTGGCCGCGCGCATCGACGCCTGGCTCACGCAGCTCGACGCGAAGGAGCGCGCGAGCGCCCGTGCCGTTTCGACGATCGAGCGCATCCCGTACTTCTGCTCGGGCTGTCCGCACAACACGTCGACGCGCGTGCCCGAGGGCTCGCGCGCGCTCGCCGGCATCGGCTGCCACACGATGGCGATGTGGATGGGGCGCTCGACGGCGACCTTCACGCACATGGGCGGCGAGGGCATGACCTGGGTCGGACAGGCGCCGTTCAGCGAGACGAAGCACGTGTTCCAGAACCTCGGCGACGGAACCTACTTCCACTCCGGTTCGCTCGCGATCCGCCACGCGGTCGCCACGAACACGCCGATCACCTACAAGGTGCTCTTCAACGACGCGGTGGCGATGACCGGTGGCCAGCACCACGACGGGCCGCTGACGCCGTCGGCGATCGTCCAGCAGGTGCGCGCCGAGGGCGTGCGCCGGATCGTCGTCGTCACTGACGAGCCGGGCAAGTACCCGGCCGGCCACTTCCCGCCGGATGTCGCGGTCAACCATCGAAGCCGCCTCGACGACGTGCAGCGCGAGCTGCGCGAATACGCGGGCGTCTCGGTGCTCGTCTACGACCAGACCTGCGCGGCCGAGAAGCGGCGCCGGCGCAAGCGCGGCGAGTATCCGGACCCGCCGCGGCGCGCGTTCATCAACGAGGCGGTCTGCGAAGGCTGCGGCGATTGCGGCCTGAAGTCGAACTGCGTCTCGATCGAGCCGGTGGAAACGGAGTTCGGGCGCAAGCGCGCGATCAACCAGTCGACCTGCAACAAGGACTTCTCCTGCGTCGACGGGTTCTGCCCCAGCTTCGTCACGGTGCACGGCGGCCGCCTGCGTCGCGCGCTTCCGACGCCGCGCGACGCGGATGCGTCGGCCGCCGGGCGCCCGGGCGCGTCACCGGCGGCTGGCTTGCCCGATCCGGAACTGCCCGACGTCAGCGCCGGCTACGGGCTGCTGGTCGCGGGCATCGGCGGCACCGGCGTGGTCACGATCGGGCAGCTGCTCGGCATGGCTGCGCACCTGGAAGGCAAGAACGTCACTGTCCTCGATGTCACCGGCCTCGCGCAAAAGAACGGCGCCGTGATGAGCTTCGTGCGCATCGCAGCGGCCGGCGCGGCGCTGCACGCGCCGCGCATCGGCACCGCTGCGGCCGACGCCGTGCTCGGCTGCGACGTCGTCGTGGCCGCCGGGCGTGAAGCGCTCGCCCGCATGGGGCAGGGGCGCACGCGCGTCGTCGCCAACGTCGCGCGGATCCCGACCGCCGACTTCACGCGCGACCCCGACTGGCAGTTCCCGCTGGGCGCGATGGAGTCGGCGATCGTCGACGCGGTCGGCGCCGAAGCTGCCTCGTTCGTCGACGGCACGAGGTTCGCGACCGCGCTGCTCGGCGACGCGATGGCGTCGAATCCGTTCATGCTCGGCTATGCGTGGCAACGCGCACTGGTGCCGTTGTCGGCGGCGGCGATCGAACGCGCGATCGAACTCAACGGGGTGGCGGTCGAGCAGAACAAGGCGGCCTTCGCGTGGGGCCGGCTCGCTGCGCTCGATCCGGCGCGAGTCGCAGCGGCGGCCGGATCGGCCCTGCCTGCGGCGGCAGCGCCGGTCGACAACGCGAACGAGGCCCTCGAGGCACTGATCGCCCGCCGCGCGCGCGAGCTCGCGCAGTACCAGGACGAGCGCTACGCGCGCCGTTACCGGGTCGCCGTCGAGCGGGTCGCGGCCGCCGAGCGCGCGCTGAACGGCGGCGCGGCGCTGGCTCTGACCGATGCCGTCGCCCGCAACCTGTACAAGCTGATGGCGGTGAAGGACGAGTTCGAAGTCGCGCGGCTCTACACCGACGGGGAGTTCGAGCGCAGGCTGGCCGAGCGCTTCGAGGGCGACTTCCGCCTGTCGTTCCACTTCGCGCCGCCGCTGCTGGCGCCGCGCGATGCGCACGGCGTGCCGGTCAAGCGCGAATACGGCGCCTGGATGTTCGGCGCGCTACGGTTGCTGGCGCGCATGCGCCGCCTGCGGGGAACCGCGCTCGATCCGTTCGGACGCACGTCGGAGCGACGGCTGGCGCGGCAGCTGCTGTCCGATTACGAGGCCGATGTCGAGCGGGTGCTGGGTTCGCTGGATCGCGAGCGCCTGCCGCTGGCCGTGCGCATCGCGGCGCTACCCGCGGAAATCCGCGGGTTCGGCCACGTGAAGCAGCGCTGCGCCGAAGCGGCGCAGGCCCGCCGCAGCGAGTTGTTCACCGCCTGGGATGCCGCCGGCCATCGGCCGGCGGGCTGACGACTTCAGGCGGCCTTGCGGGCGCGCGTCTTCGCCGCAGCGCGGGGCACGGCGCCCAGGTTCGCTTCGGCGACCTCGGCAGCCTGGCGCGCGGCCTTGCCGGCTTGCTCGAACGCGCTGTTGGCCGCCGACATCGCCTGACGCGCGAGCGCCACGACGCCTTCGCTGCCCGCCGGCGCGCTCCGGGCGAGCGTGTCGATGGTCGCGTTCCATTGACGCTGGCCTTCGGCGAGCTGCTGCTCGAAGGCACGCGCGATCTCGTTGCCGGTCTCGCTGGCAATCTCGTAGACGTTGCGATAGTAGGAGGCGACTTTCTCGGTGGCGGGCTCGACCGAGCCGTTCGCGTATTCGGCAAACTGCTTCGGCTCTTTCAGCTCGGCGAGGGACTTCAGGGTGTCGGCGGACTCGCCGATCGAGGCGCGGGCGGCCTGGACGTGCAGCGCCGCGAGGCGCTCGAAACCGTCGAGCGAAGCGATCGAGGCGCTCTGGAACGCTTCGAGAGCGACTTTCTGGATCTGCAGGAACTGTTCGGGCGTGGTGACCATTTCGTTTCTCCGTAACCGTTGGCGGCGCCGGTCCCGCTGGGGCGGCCCGGTATGGTGCGATGCAACAATCGCCATTCTATGCGCTTTCCAGGCCCGGTCAAGCATTTTTTGTTGCGACGCACCACGGACCCGTCGAGGGCCGGTCCCTCGGTATCCCGGAGCGCCTGCGCGCGCTGACCGTATGATGTGGCGCCGCGCCGACTGTCATGCGGCGCACGCGCAAGGAGGGGGACCGTGACGACATCGGAACCGGCCGCGGGGGGCGCGCAAGCGGATGGGGGAAGCCGGGACGCGGCGCGCCCGCAGCCGTCGACCCGCGCCGCCTTTCGTCATTTCCTCCCGATCGCGACGCGCTGGATGGACAACGACGTCTACGGGCACGTCAACAACGTCGTCTACTACTCGTACTTCGACACCGTTGTGAACCGCTACCTGATGGACTGCGGAGCGCTCGACATCCATCGCGGCGCGGTGATCGGGCTGGTCGTCGAGACCGGGTGTCACTACTTCGCGCCGCTGGCCTTCCCGCAGACCGTCGATGCGGGCCTGAGGGTCGCGCGACTCGGCGCGAGCAGCGTGCGCTACGAGTTGGCGCTGTTCGCCGGCGGCGCCGCGCAGGCGGCCGCGCAAGGACACTTCGTGCACGTCTATGTCGATCGCGAAAGCCGCCGGCCGGCCCCGCTGCCGCCGGTGTTGCGCGAGGCGCTGCTGCCGCTGCTCGCCTGAGCATCTGCGGCGGCTGCCGGTCCGGGGCTACCGCCTGTGGCGAAAATCCCACCGGCGGTCGAGAATTCGCACGAGGGAGCGCGCGCAAGGTCTTCTCGCGCATGACTTTTTCGTTACCATCGCTGTCAGCTTTCGTAAGCGCCCATCGGGGCGCGGGGAATCTCACGATGTCCTGGTTCCGACCCGCGCGTTTGCCGCGCGTTGCCGCAGCGCTCCTGCTGTACACCGGTCTGGTGGCTGGCTTGCCGCCGGTCGATGCGATTGCCGGGCAGCGCGGCGAGGCCGGCGAGGGCGCCACCCGCGCGAAGACCGCAGCGCCGCCTGAGAAGAGCGCCGCAAAGGCGCAGCGCGTCCAGCAGTCGAAGCAGGCGCTGAAGTCGAAGCGGCCGCGACGGTCCGCACAGCCCCGGCAACCCCGGGAGGCCCAGCCGTCCCGGCAGGCGAAGGCATCGACCCGCGCGCAGCTTTCCAGGCGCGCCGTGCCTGTGAAGGGTGATCCGCGCTACGCCTTGCGCGCGCCCTCGGGCGGAGCCGCCGCCCGCGCGCGCCAGTCGGTCGTGTTTGCTCAACCAGGGCGCATTTCGCTGGGGCAGGCAATCGGGCTGCGTGCCGTGCACGACCCGCTGTCGCTGCGTTCGTCGGTCGCGCTGGTGCTCGACCAGGCGACCGGCGAGGTCCTGTTCCAGAAGAACGCACAGGCGGTGCTGCCGATCGCGTCGATCAGCAAGCTGATGACGGCGCTCGTGGTGCTCGACGCCGGGCTGCCGCTTTCGGAGACGGTCGAAGTCACGGCCGAGGACGTCGACACCGAGCGCAACACCCGCTCGCGGCTCGGCCTGGGCACGCGACTGTCGCGCGGCGAGTTGCTGCAGCTCGCGCTGATGTCGTCGGAGAACCGCGCCGCGCACGCGCTCGGCCGCAACTATCCGGGCGGCATGCAGGCGTTCGTCGAGCAGATGAACCGCAAGGCGCGCGAGCTCGGGATGTCGAATTCGCGCTTTGTCGAGCCGACCGGACTCTCGAGCCGAAACGTCTCGAACGCGCGCGACCTCGCGCTGCTCGTTCGCACGGCGTCCGACTATCCGCTGATCCGGGAGTATTCGACCGCCAGCGGGCTGCGCATCGACGTCGGGCGGCGGACGCTGAGCTACCGCAACACGAACCGGCTGGTGGGCGACCCCGACTGGGACATCGGCCTGCAGAAGACCGGCTACATCTCCGAGGCCGGCAACTGCGTGGTCATGCAGGCGAGCATCGAAGGGCGGCCGATGGTGATGGTCCTGCTCGACGCGCAGGCGCGCGCCGCGCGCTTCGGCGACGCCCAGCGGTTGCGACAGTGGCTCGAGCGCGCACAGCCGCGCCCGGCCTTCGAATCCGCGCCGCCGGAACAGCGGGCCGGCGTCGCGCCGCCGGCTCAGGTCTCGCGCGACTCGTAGCCGAGCGCCGCCGAGATTTCGGCGGCCGTGCGGCACAGCAGGTCGATCCACTCGTCCTGGATGAAGTCGGCGGGGGCCGAGATCGACAGGCCCGCCACCATCCGGCCGCTGTCGTCGCGGATTCCGGCGGCGATGCAGCGCACGCCCAGCTCGAGTTCCTCGTTGTCGCGCGCGTAGCCGCGCGCGCGCACCAGCGCGAGTTCCCGCTCCAGCCGCGCCGGCTCGGTGATGCTGTTCTTCGTGTGCCCGGCCAACCCCGTGCGCGCAGCGTACGCGCGCACGTTGCGCGTGTCGTCGACGGCGAGGAACAGCTTGCCCACCGAGGTCAGGTGCAGCGGCGCCCTGCCGCCGACCGCGCGTACCACCTGCATGCCGGAGCGCTCCGAGACCGCGCGTTCGATGTAGACGATCTCGTCACCCTGCCGGATCGACAGGTTGACCGGTTGCCCGGTGGCGCGGTGCAACTCGCGCATCGGGCCGAGCGCCGCGTCGCGCACATTCAGGCGCGTCTTCACCAGGTTGCCGAGTTCCAGCAGGCGGATCCCCAGTTGATACGCGCCGGGCTCGGAGCGATCGACGAAGCGCGCCGTCACGAGGTCGTTGAGGATCCGGTGCGCGGTCGACGGGTGCAGTCCGGTGCGCCCCGAGAGCTCCTTCAGGCTCACCGGATCGGGCTGCGCGGCGAGCGCGTCGAGCAGCGAAACGATCCGCGCGATCACCTGGATCGCGGTGCGTCCGTCGTCGTTCTTCGGCAGGCGGGGGCGAGGCATCGCTCGTGGCTGGCGCAGGGCTCTGCTTGGTCTTGCGGAATGTTATACCACCTTGTGAGATGGTCGCCGGCGATGACCCGTTCCGCGGATGCCCCGTCGCATGAACGCCGGGCGCCCGTGCAGGCCGCTCGCGGCGTAGTCGGCGGCGAGCAGTGCGGTTGCGCTTTCGCGGTCGCAGGCGCCCGCGGCGAGCAGCCAGTCGTGCACGGCCTCGTACAGGTTCTCGGCCGGGATGCCGGCGCGCTCGCCGGTTCGCGCGGCCAGCCATTCCGAGAACGCCATGAAGCGCTCGAACGGGGCACCGGCGAGCAGCACCGGCAGCGAGGAACGGAACCGGCCCGAGTTCGCCGCCCTCTCCCAGTGCCGCGCGAAGCGCGCGATGCGCTGGATTTCGGCGAACGAAAGGCGGTCGGTCGCCAGCACGTTGTACGGCGGCGCCGGGTTGAAGCGCATCCCGAACGCGTCGGCGTGGCGTGCGATCGGCGCGCCGCGCAGCCGCTTCAGGATCCCGACCTGGATCGCGTGCGGATCGAGCGCCTGCAACCGGTCGAAGCCGGCGGCGAAGCTCGCGAGGTCCTCTCCCGGAAGCCCGGCGATCAGGTCGACGTGCAGGTGGGCGTCGGTGTGCCGTCGCAGCCACGCGAGGTTGGCCTCGGCCTGCGCGTTGTCCTGGCGGCGCGCGATCAGCGCCTGCACGTCGGGATTCCAGCTCTGGATGCCGATTTCGAACTGCAGGGTGCCGGCCGGAAAGCGCGCGATCAGCGCCCGCAATCCATCGGGCAGCCGGTCCGGAATCAGCTCGAAGTGCGCGAAGACCGGGTCGTCGGGACGGGCCTCGACGCGCTCGAGGAAGAAGCGCAGGATCGCCTCGCTCGCGGCCGCCTTCAGGTTGAACGTACGGTCGAGGAACCTGAAGCGGCGCGCGCCGCGCTCGTGCAGGCGGGCCATCTGCGCCAGGAATCGCTGCGTGTCGAAGGGCACCGCCGCGCGGTCCAGCGACGACAGGCAGAACTCGCAGCGGAACGGGCATCCGCGCGACGCCTCGACGTACACGTTGCGCTGCCGCAGGTCCTCGTCGCTGTAGTACGGATACGGCGACTCGAGCGCGTCGGGCGCTGCCGCCTCGCCGGCGATCACGCGCGTGCGCGGTGCTTCGCCTTCGAGCAACTGGCGCGCCAGCCGTGCGAACGAGACGTCGCCCGGCCCGGTGATCACGAAGGCTGCTTCGCGGCACAGCGGCTGCCGGTCCGTCTCGTGGCTCACCTCCGGTCCGCCGAGCACGAGCACCACCTCGGGGGCGACGCGGGCGAGCACCGCGACCAGGCGCGCGCTCTCCTCGACGTTCCAGATGTAGACGCCGAGCCCGACGATGCGCGGACTGCGCGCGAGGATCCGCTCGACCAGCGTCTCGGTCGCAGTGCCGCAGACGAACTCGAGAATCTCCGCGCGCGGCTGCAACTCGCCCATGTTCGCGTACAGGCAGCGCAGCGCGAGCGACGCGTGGCTGTAGCGTGCATTGAGCGTGACGAGCAGGATGTCGGGCACGGCGCGTGGCGGGCAGCGGGGCGAGGGCGCAGCGTAGCATCGGCGCGGTGCAGCGCCGGTGCGCGCCGGCGCTGCATTACACTGCGGGCCGATCCCCCTTCACGGCCGAGCGGAGCAGGCGCCCTGGGCACCCAACGAGCGAACAAGGGCACGCGCCTCGCGAGGGCGGACGCGGGCGGCTCCGACGCGTGCAGTGGCCGGGCGTCGGCGAAAGCGAAACCCGCAGCGGCCCGGGCGTCGGCGCGCGCGCCGGGCGGAATCGGCCGGCGATGATCCGGCGTTCGCTGGCACTCGCGCTGTGGCGCGCGCTCGCGATCGCGTGCGTGGCCCTGGCGCTGCTCGGCGCCGTCCTGCCGGTGCTGCCGACGGTGCCGTTCCTGATCGTCGCCGCGTGGGCCGGCAGCCGTGGCTGGCCGCGGCTCGAAGCCTGGTTGCTGGAGCACCCGAAGCACGGGCCGGCGATCCGCCGCTGGCGCGACCACGGCGCGGTGCCGCGGCGCGCGAAGTGGTTCGCGACTGTGATGATGGTCGCAAGCACCGCGGCGCTGGCCGCGTCGGCCGCCGCGCTGTGGGTCAAGCTCGGGGTGCCGGGCCTGATGGCCGTGGTCGCCGTCTGGCTGTGGCTGCGTCCCGAAGTCTGAAGGACGCTGGAATCGGCACCGCCGGAGCGCCCCGGCGGGCGGGCGAACTCAGGTCGCCAGCGTGCGCAGCAGCCCGAGCGGGTGGTGGGCGCGCGCCACCGAGTACATCGCGCCGAAGCAGGCGAGCGCCGCGACGAACCACGCGATCCGGCTCACCGGCGAGCGCGCGCGCCGCAGCGCCATGACGCCCAGCGCGACGTAGACGGGCAGCAGCGCCAGCTTGACCGCCAGCCACGGCTCGGCGAACGGATTGAGCCGCAGCATCGCCAGCAGCAGCAGCGCCGCCGCCAGCAGCGCGGTGTCGATCGTGTAGCTCGCGTAGCGCACCGCGGGCAGCGCCGGCCAGCGCGCGCCGGCCAGCGTCGCGAAGCCGCGCAGCGCGAACAGCGTGCCGCTCAGCGAGACGAGGCCGATGTGCGCGAGGCGCGCGTGCGGATAGAAGTCGGCCAGCGGCATGCGCGCCGATCGGTTCAACGCACCCGGAAGTCGATGACGATCTCGCCGGGGGTGCGGCTGACGTAGCTGATCTCGATCTGCTCGCCGAAGTGGTGAACGATCTGGTTGAGCAGCGGTAGCGGGTCGTGGTCGTTCATGAAGCGCATCGTCTCGCCGGGATGCAGCGCCGACAGCGCGCCGAAGATGGCCGCGTGACGGAAGCGCTTGGCGACGCCGCGCGCGTCGAAACTGTAGACGTCCTGGCCGAGGATGGGCAGCGCGTTGTCGCTCATGGGAAGGCTCCGCAGGGATGGGTAGATGCAGGAAATTATAAGATTAATCCTGAATATACCTATAGGGCGGCAGACCCCGGCGCCTTCCCGGTCATCGGCGCCCCGGCCACTGGCGCGCCCGGTCGGCGAGCGCGCGCGCGCATTGCCGCACCAGCGCCGGTCCGCGGTAGACGAGCCCGGTGTAGAGCTGCACCACCGTCGCGCCGGCTTCGATCTTCGCGAGCGCATCGTCGGCGCTCATGATGCCCCCGACTCCGACGATCGGGAACCCGCGCGGCAGCGCCGCCCGCAGCGCGCGGATCACCCGATTCGAAAGCTCGCGCACCGGCGCGCCGGACAATCCGCCCGCCTCGTCGGCGCCTGGCAGGCCGGCAACCGCGTCGCGCGTCACGGTGGTGTTGGTCGCGATCACCGCGTCGACGCCGTGGCGCGCGAGCAGCCCGGCGATCGCGTCCACCTGCCCGCCGTCGAGGTCCGGGGCGATCTTCAGCGCCAGCGGCACGCGCCGGCCGTGCAGCGCGGCGAGTTCGTCGCGGCGCGCGCGCAGCCCCGCGAGCAGGTCGTCCAGCGCATCGCCCTCCTGCAGCTGTCGCAGGTTGCGCGTGTTGGGCGAAGAGACGTTGACGGCGATGTAGCCAGCGTGCTCGTAGACGCGGTCGAGGCAGTAGACGTAGTCGTCGAGCGCGCGCTCGATCGGCGTCGACGCGTTCTTCCCGATGTTGAGTCCCAGCACGCCGCGCCAGCGGGTGCGCCGCACGTTGGCGACGAACGCGTCGACGCCGGCGTTGTTGAAGCCCATCCGGTTGATCAGCGCGTCGCACTGCGGCAACCGGAACATGCGCGGCTTCGGGTTGCCCGGTTGCGCCTTCGGCGTGACCGTTCCGACCTCAATGAAGCCGAACCCGAGCGCGGCCAGCGCGTCGATGTGCGCGCCCTGCTTGTCGAGTCCGGCCGCGAGGCCGACCCGGTTGGCCAGCCGCAGCCCCATCACCTCGACGGGATCGTCGACGGGGCTGCCGGCCAGCAGCCGCAGCGCGCCGGTGCGCGCCGCGCCGTCGAGCGCCTGCAGCGTCAGTTCGTGCGCGCGCTCCGGATCGAGCGCGAACAACAGCGGCCGCGCCAGCCCATACGCGCTCATCGTCCGGCGCCGTGCGGGTGCGGCATCCAGCGGCCATCGACCAGGCACTCGACCGGCGCGAAGTTGGCCTTGTAGGCCATCTTCGGGCTGCCGGCGATCCAGTAGCCGAGGTACAGGAACGGCAGGCCGAGCTGGCGGCACTGCTCGATCTGCCACAGGATGTTCCAGGTGCCGAAGCTCGCCCCCTCGGTGTCGGGGTCGTAGAAGGTGTAGACCGACGACAGCCCGTCGTCGAGCATGTCGATGATCGACACCATGCGCAGCGTGCCGTCGGCTTCGCGAAACTCGACCAGCCGCGTGTTGACCTTGCTCTGCAGCAGGAACTGCGCGTATTGCTCGCGGCTGTCGTGGTCCATGCCGCCGCCGGCGTGGCGCCGCGCCTGGTAGCGCAGGTAAAGCGCGTAGTGCTCGGGCGAGAAGCCGAGCCGCGCGACGAGCGTGCGCAGCCCCCGGTGGCGGACGTGAGCGCGGCGCTGGCTGCGGCTCGGCTCGAATTCGGCGACCGGCACACGCACCGGCACGCACTCGCGGCAGCCGTCGCAGTGCGGACGATAGGTGAAGATCCCGCTGCGCCGGAACCCGGCGCGCACCAGTTCGCCGTAGAGATCGGCGTTGATCAGGTGGTTCGGCGTGGCGACCTGGGAGCGGGCCTGGCGCCCGGCCAGGTAGCTGCAGGGATACGGTGCGGTCGAGTAGAACTGCAGCGCCGCGAACGGCAGTTCCTTGAGGTGCGTCATGCGTCCGGCAGGTCGATGCCCATGGCCCGCCAGTCGGGCCCGGGCTGCCGCACGAGATCGGCGACCTGCAGCAGGAACGACTCGCGCGGAATTGCGCGCGCGCCGAGCGAGGCCAGATGGCGGGTGTTCTGCTGGCAGTCTATCACGCGGAAACCGTGCCGGCGCAGCCGCTGGACGAGCGCGAACAGCGCGATTTTCGACGCGTCGGGGACGCGCGTGAACATCGACTCGCCGAAGAACATCCGCCCGATCGACACGCCGTAGAGCCCACCCGCGAGCGCGTCGTCCACCCACACCTCGACCGAGTGCGCGGCGCCCGCCCGGTGCAGTTCGCCGTAGGCCGCGACGATGCCCTGCGTGATCCAGGTGCCCTCGCGGCCCGCGCGCGGCAGCGCGCACTCGCGCATCACGCGCTCGAAACAGGCGTCGAGCGTGATCCGCCAGCGGCCCTCGCGGCGCGTCCTGCGCGCCGTCTTCACGAGCGAGCGGCTGGCCTTGAACTCGTCCAGGAACAGCACCATCCGCGGGTCGGGCGACCACCACAGCACCGGGTCGCCGTCGGAGAACCACGGAAAGATGCCGTGCCGGTACGCTTCGAGCAGGCGCGGCCCGGACAGGTCGGCGCCGGCGGCGAGCAGCCCGTTCGGGTCGGTCCAGGCCGTCGACGGATCGGGCAGCGGATCGCCGGGATCGACCCAGGCGAGCGTGCGCCGCGGGGCGGGAGTCATGCGTCGGGCCCGATCGGAGCGCGCGCCGACCTGGATGCGCCGGCGCCCGCGCGCGTCACGCGCTGCGCCGTGGCCGGTGGCGGATCGCCGAGACGTGCATCGACCACGAACCGCTCGCGCGATCGGCGAAGAACCAGCGCAGCGTCTGCTCGACGGTGCGAAAGGCGATCTGCTCCCACGGGATCTCCGGCTCGGCGAACAGCCGGGCCTCGAGGCTCTCGGTGCCGGGATCGAGTTCCGGATCGAGCATGCGCGCGCGGAAGAACACGTGCACCTGGTTCACGTCCGGTACGTCGATCATCGAGAACGGCGCGCCGAGCTCGATGCGCGCGCCGGCTTCCTCCACCGTTTCGCGCGTCGCGCCCTCGGCGGTGGTCTCGCCGTTCTCCATGAAGCCCGCCGGCAGCGTCCAGTAGCCGTAGCGCGGCTCGATCGCGCGGCGGCACAGCAGCACCTTGCCCTCCCACTCGGGGATCGTCCCCAGCACGAGGTTCGGGTTCTGGTAGTGGATCGTTCCGCAGTGCGCGCAGCCGTAGCGCGGCCGGTTGTCCCCGGGCGGGATGCTCTGGTGGACTTCGTGACCGCAGGTCGGGCAGAACTTCATGGGAGCTGGCGCAGGTTCGCGCGAGTGTAGCAGCGCGCGCGAGGGCCCGCGGTCGCGGTGTGCGTCCGCTGCTTCGCGGAGGCGTCGCGGGCGCACGCCGGGGCGCCGGTTTGCGTGCAAGGGCGTCGCACTGGTATAGTCGCAGGTTCCAGACGCGGGGTGGAGCAGTCTGGCAGCTCGTCGGGCTCATAACCCGAAGGTCGCAGGTTCAAATCCTGCCCCCGCAACCAGTTACGAGAGACCCGCCGCTGCGACCGTGCTTCCAGCCAGTCGCAGCGGCGGGTTTCTTTTTTTGTCGGGAATATTTACATCGCGGGACGACGCAGCCTCCACGATCGGGCGGAGCCCTAGTGGAATCAGGTGGTTGCCGATGGAGCGCGATTCTTGCTAGCGTGTGCCCGCACCGGAGAACCGGGTTCTTGCGCTTTGGCCAAGGCCGCAACGAGTCGGTCGAGTCCGTGCGTCGCAACGTCTGCAAGGTAGACCCGGGGCAGACCGCGGCGCGAGAAGACAACGGGTCCGGCGAACATTCCGGACGAGACACCAAAGGAGACACTTCATGGGGATTGGATGCTCGTTCTGTTCGCGCGCGGCCGCTGTGACGGTTGCCCTTGTTTTCGCCGGATCCGGTTCGGCGTCCGCCGCACCGATCGTGAACTTCGCGAAGGTCTCAGGCGTGGGAGTCCTGGATGCATCGGACTACAACCCGATGAGCGGCTACGGCTTGTTCTCGACGAAGTCGGCGTCGAAGGACGAAACGGTCTCGGACAAGACGGGCTCACGCACCTCCTCAGTCGACGGTGCCGTCTACGCTGGCGGAGGCATTGAACCGATGGCCTTTACGCAGGCGGCGGCCGCGGTCCAGGGCAACAAGGCCGTCAAGTATTCGACCTACATACAGGCGGAAGTGCAGTGGTCGCACTGGGTCGAATCGCTTCCCGGAGCGCCGGAAGTTGATTACGTCCCCGCGACTCTCGATTTTCGTATCGGACAGGACGAATCCAACGGGATCGCCTATGCTCAGCTCGTCGCGAAGACCTGCTGGCCGTCGCCGCCGTTTGCGTCGTATCTCGGGTGCGCCGATGCCAGCATCAACCGGACCTGGGAGGCGTCCGCGGGAAAACTGGTCGCGAAGCAATGGAGCTACTTCGACGGCAAGTACCACGTCGTCGATTATGTGGACCATCTGTCGCTCTCCGTTCAACTGTCTCCGGGAGCGGAAGAGGTGATTTACCTGAAGGCGAAATCGACGGTGGCATTGAACACCTATGCGGAAGCCGGGCCGATCGTCACCACGTCCCACGCGCAATCGATCATCGACCCGCTGCTGGCGGTCGATCCCTCTTGGGAGTACGCGTCGTACTTCAGGATTCTGCAGCGCAAGAGCTTGACTGACAGTTCCGGGATCGAAGTCACGCGCGACTGGATGCCGGCGGAGGTGCCGGAGCCTTCCTCGATCGCGCTGATCGCGGCTGGACTGGCTTGCGTCGTGGGAGCCTGCCGGCGGCGCACGCGATAGCCCTCGACGGCGGCGGAGGGCCTGCCGCTGCGTCGGCGCGCTAGGTCCGATCGCGCACGCTTCGCACGTTGCGCCGCCCGCAACTCGCCGCCGTCGCATCGTGTATCATCCCTCGCGTCGCCGTTGCGGGCGTCGCGATTTGTTCGCAGCGCGCTGCGGGGATCCTCGGCAGTCGCGGTCAGCAGCAGTTCGCGTCCTCGGCGATCGCAGCGGGCCCGGCCGGGTTCGGCGGCCCGCGCGCCCGGAGCCGCGAGGCGCGCTGGACCTGCAAGACCCTGGCAGATCCGCAGGACCTGCAGGACCCATTAGCCGGTCGATGCCGAGGCCGCAGGCCGCCAGAGGGCAAGACCGAAGCGTTCGAAGCACGGACGCCTGCGCCGCTCGGCAATGCGGGTTGCGTGCCCGAACCCCGTGCGTGCGAAGCGTTCCGATGAGCGCTGCCATGCGCCGATCACTGTCGTTGCGATGAATACGCAGGAAGCCAAGATCGTCATCGAAGCCGCGCTGTTCTGCGCGCAGCAGCCATTGGCCATCGGCGAGCTTCGGCGGCTGTTCGCCGACGAGATTGCGGCCGACACGGTGCGCGCGCTGCTCGACGAACTGCAGGCCGACTGGCAGGGCCGCGGCGTGCGCCTCGCCGCGCTGGCGACCGGCTGGCGCTTCCAGAGCGCGCCCGAGATGGCGCCCTATCTCGAGCGGCTCAATCCAGAGAAGCCGCCGCGGTACTCGCGCGCGTTGATGGAGACGCTGGCGATCGTCGCGTATCGACAGCCGGTCACGCGCGGCGACATCGAGGAGATCCGCGGGGTCACGGTGGCGTCGCAGCTCGTCAAGACGCTCGAGGAGCGGGGCTGGATCGAAGTGATCGGACACAAGGACGTGCCGGGCCGTCCGGAACTGCTCGGCACGACCCGGCAGTTCCTGGACGACCTGGGGCTGCGCTCGCTTGCCGAACTCCCGTCGCTGCCCGAACCCGGGCAGGCGGGCGGCGCGGCGGACGCAATGGCGCAACGGATGATCGACTTCGCCGCCGAAGCGGGCGGGGCGATCGGGGAAACGGAAGGCGGCGCCGGTGTGCCCGGCGCGATCGACCCGACGGCCGCGCTGGAGCGGCCCGAGGAGTCGGAGCCGATCGAAGGCAGCGAGCGAGGTTCGAGTTGAACGACGAGCAATCCGGCGAGGGTCGCCACGGCGCTGTCGCGCCAGGTTCCGAGGACGCGGCTTCTGCTGGCGGGGGCGCGGCTGCAGCAGCCGATGCCGCCTCGGGTGATGGGGCCGACACTGGAGGAGGCGGCGCCGAAGGCGTCGGGGGCGGCCCCGGCGAAGGCGGGAAGCGCGGTCCGCGAGGGCCGTTCCAGAGGCGCCGCGGCGGCCGCAGGTCTGGAAGCAAGCGCGGGCGGAGCGGCGACGGACCGGGCGCCGAAGGCGCGGACACGGAACGTGCGGCTGGCGACAACGCGCATCAGCAGCCGCATCAGCCGCATCAGCAGCAACGGCCCCCGCGGCGCGAGCGCGCGCCTGCGCCCGCGCCGGAGGACGCCGAGCCGCTGCCCGCTTACGCCAGTGGCACGGCGATCGGACTCGACGCAGTAGCAGTGCGCCAGAGTGGCGGCCAGGGCGCTCCGTCCGTGGAACACCCGAAGCTGCACAAGGTGCTCGCCGACGCCGGACTGGGTTCGCGCCGCGACATGGAGGAACTGATCCTCGCCGGCCGCGTGTCGGTGAACGGCCAGCCCGCGCACATCGGCCAGCGAATCGCGCCGAAGGACCAGGTGCGCGTCAACGGCCGCGCGATCAATCGCCGGCCGGCACCCGCTGCGCCGCGCGTGCTGCTCTATCACAAGCCGCCCGGAGAGATCTGCACCCGCGACGACCCCGGTCAGCGCGTCACCGTGTTCGACCGCCTGCCGCGCATCAAGGGTGCGCGCTGGGTGGCCGTCGGCCGGCTGGATTTCAACACCGAGGGCCTGCTGGTCTTCACGACCTCGGGCGACGTCGCGAACAAGCTGATGCACCCGCGCTATGGCTGGGAGCGTGAGTACGCGGTGCGCGTGCTCGGCCGGATCGAGGATGAGGCGCGCCAGAAGTTGCTCGAGGGCGTCCAGCTCGAGGACGGCGCGGCGAAGTTCGCGTCGATCGACGAGCTCGGCGGCGACGGGGCGAACGCCTGGTATCGCGTGACGCTCTCCGAGGGGCGCAATCGCGAAGTGCGCCGGATGATGGAGGTGGTGGGCCTGACGGTCAGCCGGTTGGTCAGGTTGCGCTTCGGACCGCTGGCGTTGCCTCGCGGGCTCGCGCGCGGCCGCTGGATCGAACTCGGCGAAGGCGAGGTGCAGGCGTTGCTCCAGGCGCTGCGGCCGGGCGCCGGCGCGCCTGCTGCGGCGAGCGGGGAGGGCGCGTTGGGGGACGCCTCAGGCGACGAGTCCGGTGAGGAGCGCGCGCAGCGCGCCGGCGCCGATGACGATGCCTGGAACCGGGGCGGCGACGACTGGGACGACGAGTACCCCGACGATTCGATCGGCAATCGTGCGCTGCCGGAGGAGGAAGAGGCTCCGCGCCACGATCCGAGGGACGACGACGAGTGGCAGCCGCCGTCGGCCAACGCCCATCTCGAGGGAATCACGCGTGCGGTGCGCAAGGGCGATGCCGGCCAGGCGGCCCCCGCCAGGCGCGGTGCCGCGCGTTCGCGCAAGCGCGGGGCACCCTCGGCGGCGTTCACCGGGCCGATGGATCACGGGCGCGCTGGTGGAATCGGCGGCGGCTTCGGCGGTTACGGCGCCGGTGGCGGACCGGGCGGCGGACCGGGCGGCGGACCCGGCGGTGGCAGGCGCGGATCGCGCAGCGGCCAGGGCAAGCGCGGCGCCGTGGGCGCGGGGCAGCGCGGGCCGGGTTCGGCAGGGCACGGACAAGGCGGCCCGGGCGGGCACGGAGGCCAGGGCGGGCCGGGGGGGCAGCGCGGCCCCGGCGCGGGCAAGCCCGGCGGGAAGCGCGGCGGGCGCTCGCGGCGCGGGCGCTCGGGCGGGGGCTCGGGCGGCGGCTCGGGCGGCGGCTGAACAAGACCGCGGGAGGCTGCGTGGTGAAGAAGGCTGCGGCTGGTCCGTGGCTGCATTTCGGGCTATAATGCAAAGCTAACAAGCGCCGACCCGGCAGCAGCATCCCGGCGCTCCGGAAGACGTCATCCGGAGCGCCTGCGCAGCAAGCAGGGGCGGCGTGCTCGAAGAAATGGGCTCGCAAGGCCCATTTTTTTTTCCGCTCGCATCGGCATGGGGCCGAAGGCGCGGCGGCTGGGCCGGCATCGGGCCGGCAGGGGGTTCGCGAGTGTCCGCACAGGTGACGTCGACGCAGGCGATCATCGAGCGCGCCCTGGCCGGCATGGGCTACGAGGTGGTCGACGTGGAGTTCGCGCGCAACGGCTTGCTGCGCGTCTACATCGACGCGCCCGCGGGAATTTCGCTCGACGACTGCGAGCGTGCCAGCCGCCAGCTGTCGCACGTGCTCGCGGTCGAGGACGTCGAGTACGCGCGACTCGAGGTGTCGTCGCCCGGACTTGACCGGCCGCTGAAGAAGGTGGCCGATTTCGAGCGATTCGCCGGTGCGGAGGTGACTGTCAGGCTGCGTCGGCCGCTGGAAGGGCGGCGCAACTTCGAGGGCGTGCTGACGACCGAGGGCGACGGGCGCTACGGGCTCGACCTGATCGAGCGGGCGCAGGGCGCGGCCGGCGGGAAGCCGGCGGCGAAGAAGGGTGCCGTAAAGAAGGGTGCCACAAGGAAGGTTGCGGCGAAGAAAGAGGCCGCAGGGATAGAGGCTGCGGGGAAAGAGGCTTTGGGGAAAGAGGCTTTGGGGACAGGGGCCGCGCAGGACGAAGCCGCGCCGGACATCCCCGGGGCGACGGGCCGCAGGCTCGTCTTCGCGCTCGACGAGATCGAGCTGGCTCGGCTGGTGCCGAAGCTGAAGTTCCAGGAGAGGCGTAAATGAGTCGGGAAGTGTTGCTGCTGGTGGATGCGCTGGCGCGCGAGAAGAACGTTCCGCGCGAGGTGGTGTTCGGCGCGCTCGAGAGCGCGCTGGCTTCCGCGACCAAGAAGCGCTTCAAGGAAGAAGTCGACGTGCGCGTCTCGGTCGATCGCATGAGCGGCGAGTCGGAGTCGTTCCGGCGCTGGCAGGTGGTGCCGGACGGCGAGCTCGAGGACCACGACATCCAGATCATCCTGACGGAAGCGCAGAAGCAGATTCCGGACATCCAGGTCGGCGACTACATCGAGGAAGAGCTCGAGCCGGTCGACATGGGCCGCATCGGCGCGCAGGCCGCCAAGCAGGTGATCCTGCAGAAGATCCGCGACGCCGAGCGCGAGCAGATCATCAACGACTTCCTCGAGCGCGGCGAGCCGATCCTGTCGGGGACGATCAAGCGCATGGATCGCGAGGGCGCGATCGTCGAGTCCGGCAAGGTCGAGGCGCGGCTGACGCGCGACCAGATGATCCCGAAGGAGAACCTGCGCGTGGGCGACCGCGTGCGCGCCTACGTCGCGCAGATCAACCGCGAGGGCCGCGGCCCGCAGCTGATGCTGTCGCGCACGTCGCCCGAGTTCATCCGGCACCTGTTCGCCAACGAGGTGCCCGAGATCGAACAGGGGCTGCTCGAGATCAAGGCGGCCGCGCGCGACGCGGGCGTGCGCGCCAAGATCGCGGTGCACTCGAACGACCGCCGCGTGGACCCGATCGGCACCTGCGTGGGCGTGCGCGGCTCGCGCGTGCAGGCGGTCACGGGCGAACTGGCCGGCGAGCGCGTCGACATCGTGCTGTGGTCCGAGGACCCGGCGCAGTTCGTGATCGGCGCGCTGGCGCCGGCCAACGTCTCGTCGATCGTCGTCGACGAGGACAAGCACAGCATGGACGTGGTCGTCGACGAGGACAACCTCGCGCTCGCGATCGGCACCAACGGGCGCAACGTCAGGCTCGCCTCCGAGCTCACCGGCTGGCGCATCAACATCATGAGCGCCGAGGAATCGCAGGCGAAGAGCGAGAGCGAACGCCACGGGATGCGCGAGGTCTTCATGGAGAAGCTCGACGTCGACGAGGAGGTCGCCGACATCCTGATCGACGAGGGCTTCACTTCGGTCGAGGAAGTCGCGTACGTGCCGATCAACGAAATGCTCGAGATCGAGTCCTTCGACGAGGACACGGTCAACGAGCTGCGCACGCGCGCGCGCAACGCGCTGCTGAACGAGGCGATCGCCACCGAGGAGAAGATCGGCACGACCGCCGAGGACCTGCTGGCGCTCGAGGGCATGGACCGCGAGCTCGCGGCCCGGCTGGCCGACGCGGGCGTGCACACCCGCGACGAGCTGGCCGAGCTGGCCGTCGACGAGCTCGTCGAAGCGACCGGCATCGACGATGCGCGCGCCCGCGACCTGATCATGAAGGCGCGAGCGCACTGGTTCGACGAGCCGGCGGAAGCGTCCGATGCGGCGCGGGAACAGGCCGGGGCGTGACGGTGCGCTGACCGGCGGGTGAATGGCCGCGGCGCGGCGCGGTGATGCAGGGCGACCCTGGAAGGAAGAGCATGGCGAGTACGAACGTGGCGAGGTTTGCGGCGGAGCTGAAGATGCCGGCCGAGGCGTTGCTCGAGCAACTGCAGGCTGCCGGCGTCACCAAGCAGTCTCCGGATGACGAGCTGAGCGAAGCCGACAAGGAACAGCTGCTGGCCGCGCTGCGTCGCGCGCACGGCGCCGAGGAGGCGCCCAAGCGCCGGATCACGCTGACGCGCAAGCAGACGTCCGAGATCAAGCAGGCCGACGCGACCGGCAAGGCGCGCACGATCCAGGTCGAGGTGCGCAAGAAGCGCGTCTTCGTCAAGCGCGACATCGGCGACGCCGCACCGGTCGAACTGGTGGCCGCGCCCGAAGCCGAGGCGGCGCCGGCGCCGGTGGTCTCGGTGGTCGACGAGGAGCAGCGCCGCCTGCGCGAGGCCGAGGAGGCGCGCCAGCGCGAGCTGCTCGAGCGCCAGCACGCCGAACTGCGCGAGAAGCAGGAGCGGCTCGAGCGTGAGCGCCAGCGCGAAGCGGAGGCCGCAGCCGAAGCGAGGCTGCGCGAGGAAGAGGCGCGCCGCGAGGCCGAGCGCGCGGCTTCGATCGACATCGAGGCGCAGCGCGCCGAACGCGAGCGGGCCGACGCGGGCGCGCGGGCAGCCGACGAGGCGGCGCGCAAGGCCACTGCAGATGCCGAGGAACAGGCGCGCGCGCGCAAGGCCGTCGAGGCCGAGGTCGCCGAGATCAACCGGCTGATGACCATGCAGCGCCGGCCGCAGCCGAAGCCCGTCGAGGCGCCGCCAGCCGCGCGACCGCCCGCTGCGGCAGCGCAGCCGCCGGCCGCCGGCCAGCCACCGGGTGCACCGGGCAAGGCCGGCGTGAGCGGCACGCTGCACCGTCCGGCCGGGGGCCGGCCGGCGCCGGGCGCGGCGCCCGGCACGGCGCCCGCGGGCGACAAGAAGCACGTGAAGAGCGAGAAGCTCTCGTCGACGTGGTCCGAGGAGGCCGCGAAGAAGCGCGGCATCAAGACTCGCGGGACCACGGCAGACGCCGGCTGGCGCGGCAAGGGCGGAGCGCGTCACCGTGGCGCCGGGCGGCACGAGGTGGCCAGCCAGGCGACGGCGCAGGCGTCGAACGAGCCGATCGTGCGCGAGGTTCACGTCCCCGAGACGATCACCGTGGCCGACCTGGCGCACAAGATGTCGGTCAAGGCGGCCGAGGTCATCAAGGCGCTGATGAAGCTCGGCCAGATGGTGACGATCAACCAGGTGCTCGACCAGGACACGGCGATGATCCTGGTGGAGGACATGGGCCACAAGGCGCTCGCGGCGAGGCTGGACGACCCCGAGGCGCTGCTGGTCGAGGATGCGCCGCACGCGGATGCCGCGCAGGAGCCGCGTCCGCCGGTGGTGACGGTGATGGGCCACGTCGACCACGGCAAGACGTCGCTGCTCGACTACATCCGGCGCGCGAAGGTCGCTGCCGGGGAGGCCGGCGGCATCACCCAGCACATCGGCGCCTATCACGTCGAGACGCCGCGCGGCGTCGTCACGTTCCTGGACACCCCGGGACACGAGGCGTTCACGGCGATGCGCGCGCGCGGCGCGAAGGCCACCGACATCGTGATCCTGGTGGTCGCGGCCGACGACGGCGTGATGCCGCAGTCGGTCGAGGCGATCAACCACGCGAAGGCGGCCGGGGTGCCGATCGTCGTTGCGATGAACAAGATCGACAAGCCCGAGGCCAACCCCGAGCGCGTCAGGCAGGAACTGGTTTCGCACCAGGTCGTGCCCGAGGAGTACGGCGGCGAGGTGCCGTTCGTGCCGGTCTCGGCCAAGACCGGGCAGGGCATCGACGACCTGCTCGAGAACGTGCTGCTGCAGGCGGAAGTGCTCGAACTGACGGCGGCGAAGGATGGCGCGGCCAAGGGCATCGTCATCGAGGCGCGGCTCGACAAGGGCCGCGGCGCGGTGGCGACCGTGCTGGTGCAGGCCGGCACGCTGCGGCGCGGCGACGTCGTGCTCGCCGGATCGTCGTTCGGCCGCGTGCGCGCGATGCTCGACGAGAACGGCAAACCGGTCACCGAGGCGGGCCCGTCGATCCCGGTCGAGATCCAGGGCCTGCAGGACGTGCCGGCCGCCGGCTCGGAAGTGATCGTGCTCGGCGACGAGCGCAAGGCGCGCGAGATCGCGCTGTTCCGCCAGGGCAAGTTCCGCGACGTCAAGCTCGCGAAGCAGCAGGCGGCGAAGCTCGAAAACGTGTTCGAGCAGATGACGGCGGGCGAGGTCAAGACGCTCTCGCTGATCGTCAAGGCCGACGTGCAGGGTTCTCAGGAGGCGCTCGCGCACGCGATGCTCAAGCTCTCGACCGACGAGGTCAAGGTGCAGATCGTGCACCAGGGCGTCGGCGGCATCAGCGAGAACGACGTCAACCTTGCCGCCGCGTCGAGGGCCGTCATCATCGGCTTCAACGTGCGCGCCGACCAGCAGGCGAAGCGGCTGGCCGAGGCCAACGGCATCGACATCCGCTACTACAACATCATCTACGACGCCGTGGACGACGTGAAGGCGGCGATGTCCGGGCTGCTGTCGCCGGAACAGAAGGAAGAGGCGATCGGGTTGGTCGAGATCCGCCAGATCATCCGCGTGCCGAAGGTCGGCGCCGTTGCCGGCTGCATGGTGCTCGAGGGCGTGGTACGGCGCGGAGCGCGGGTGCGCCTGCTGCGCGACAGCACCGTCGTGTGGACCGGCGAGCTCGACTCGCTGCGCCGCTTCAAGGACGACGTGCGCGAGGTTCGCGAGGGCTTCGAGTGCGGCCTGTCGCTGAAGAACTTCAGCGACATCAAGGAAGGCGACCAGCTCGAGGTGTTCGAGATCAAGGAGGTGGCGCGCACGCTCTGAGGCGCGCGCCCGCAGCCATGACGAGCCACCGACCGGGAGGAGTCGCGCGCAGCGTTCGGGTCACCGAGCAGGTGCATCACGAGATCGCCGAGCTGGTGCGCGCCGAGGTCAAGGACCCGCGCATCGGCATGGTGACGATCACCGGAGTGGAACTGACGCCGGACTACGCCTATGCGACGGTCCACTTCAGCGTCCTTCCGGACGACGAGGCCACCGTCGCGAGCACGCTGGCCGGGTTGCGCCGGGCCGCGGGTTTCCTGCGTTCGCAGCTCGGGCGACGGGTGCGTATCCACACCACGCCCGAACTGCGCTTCGTGCACGACGCCTCGGTCGGGCGCGGCATGGCGATCTCGAAACTGATCGACGAGGCGAACCGGCGCCACGCCGACGACTGAAGGCCACGCCCCTTCCCGCAGCGGCGGGACGCCATGCTCCCGAAGAAGCGACCAACCGACCCCATCGACGGCGTCCTGCTGCTCGACAAGCCGAAGGGCCTGAGCTCGAACGACGCGCTGGTGCGCGCGCGCCGGCTGCTCGGCGCGCGCAAGGCGGGCCACGGGGGTACGCTCGACCCGCTGGCCACCGGCCTGCTGCCGCTGCTGTTCGGCGAGGCCACCAAGTTCGCGAACGACTCGCTGGACGCCGACAAGACCTACCTGGCCGAGCTCGAGCTGGGCGTCGTCACCGACACCGCCGACGCCGAGGGGCGCGTGCTCGAGCGGCGCGAGGTCCGCTGCGACGAGGCCGCGTTTCGCGCCGCGGCGTCGGCGTTCATCGGCGAGATCGAGCAGGTGCCGCCGATGCACTCCGCGCTCAAGCGCGACGGCCGCCCGCTCTACGAATACGCGCGCGCCGGAATCACGCTCGAGCGCGCCGCGCGGCGCGTGACGATCCACGCGCTCGAGACGATCGCCTTCGACGGCGTGCGCGCGACGATCCGGGTGCGCTGCAGCAAGGGCACCTACGTGCGCACGCTCGCGGCCGACATCGGCGAGCGCCTCGGCTGCGGCGCTCACCTGAGCGCGTTGCGCCGCGAGCGGGTCGGCGCGCTGTCGGTCGACGCCGCCGTCACGCTCGACGCGCTGGATGCGCTCGGGCTGGCGGCGCGGCGCGCGCTGCTGGCGCCCGTCGACGCGCTGCTCGGCGCGCTGCCGAGCGTCGAGCTCGACGCCGCCAGCGCGGCGCGCTTCCTGCACGGACAGAAGCTGCGGGCGCCGGCGGCGCTCGCCGCGCAGCCGGCTGAGCGGGTGCGCGTCTACGCCGCGGCCCGCCTGCTCGGACTGGCCGAAGTGCGCAACGCGGCGATCGTGCCGCTGCGCCTGGTCTCGACCGCCCCGACACCTGAATCCGTCGCCGCCGTCACCGACAGCGATCCGACACCCGCTGCCGGGACGACCGGCGGCCCACGAACCGAACCCAGGCCATGAGCATCGCCATCCGCAACATCGCAATCATCGCGCACGTCGACCACGGCAAGACGACGCTGGTCGACCAGCTGCTGCGCCAGTCCGGCACCTTCCGCGCCAACCAGCAGGTGGCCGAGCGGGTGATGGACAGCAACGACCTCGAGCGCGAGCGCGGGATCACGATCCTCGCCAAGAACTGCGCCGTCGAGTACGAGGAGACGCGGATCAACATCGTCGACACACCGGGGCACGCCGACTTCGGCGGCGAGGTCGAGCGGGCGTTGTCGATGGTCGACGGGGTGCTGCTGCTGGTCGACGCGGTCGAGGGGCCGATGCCGCAGACGCGCTTCGTGACGCGCAAGGCGCTCGCGCTCGGCCTCGAGCCGATCGTGGTCGTGAACAAGATCGACCGTCCCGGCGCGCGCCCGGACTGGGTCGTGAACCAGACCTTCGACCTGTTCGACCGTCTCGGCGCGTCGGAGAAGCAGCTCGACTTTCCGGTTGTCTACGCGTCGGCGGTCAACGGGTTCGCCATCGACAGCCTGGGGGACCTGCCCGAGGACGGGGTCGAGGGGCCCGGCGACGCCGCCTCCGAGGGATTGTCGATGAAGCCGCTGTTCGAGGCGATCCTGCGGCAGGTTCCGGCGCGCGCCGACGACCCGGACGGGCCGCTGCAGCTGCAGATCTCGGCGCTCGACTACTCGAGCTACGTCGGCAAGATCGGCATCGGGCGCATCGCGCGCGGGCGCATCCGCAGCGGCCAGCCAGTGGCCGTGCTTTTCGGCGACCCGGCCGTGACCGGCGTGCAGCCGGTGGCCGCCAGGGTCAACCAGGTGCTGTCGTTTCGCGGTCTCGAGCGCGTCGTCGTCGAAGAGGCGCAGGCGGGCGACATCATCGCGATCAACGGCATCGAGCAGCTCGGCATCGGCTCGACGGTGTGCGATCCGGCGCAACCGCAGGCGCTGCCGATGCTGGAGATCGACGAGCCGACGATGACGATGGAGTTTCTCGTCAACACCTCGCCGATGGCCGGTCGCGAGGGCAAGTTCGTGACCAGCCGCCAGCTGCGCGAGCGGCTGGAGCGCGAGCTCAAGAGCAACGTCGCGCTGCGGGTCGAGTTCACCGCCGACACTGACACCTTCATCGTGTCCGGCCGCGGCGAGTTGCACCTGACGATCCTGCTCGAGAACATGCGCCGCGAGGGCTACGAGGTGGCGGTCTCGCGACCGAAACCGAGGCTGCGCCTGGTCGACGGCGAGCGCCAGGAGCCGTACGAGCTGGTGGCGATGGACCTCGAGGAGGCGCACCAGGGCGCCGTGATGGAGCTGCTCGGGCGCCGCCGCGGGGACCTGCAGAACATGGAACCCGACGGCAAGGGGCGGGTACGGCTCGACTACCGCGTGCCGGCACGCGGCCTGATCGGCTTCCACAACGAATTCCTCAACCTCACCCGCGGCACCGGGATCGTGAGCCACGTGTTCGACGCCTACGGTCCGTGGGCGGGCGACATCGAGGGCCGCCGCAACGGCGTGCTGATCTCCCAGGACGACGGCGAGGCGGTCGCCTATGCGCTGTGGAAGCTGCAGGAGCGCGGCCGGATGTTCGTGAACCCCGGCGAGCCGCTCTACGAGGGGATGATCATCGGGATCCATTCGCGCGACAACGACCTGGTCGTCAATCCGGTGCGCGAGAAGAAGCTCACCAACGTCCGGGCCTCGGGCAAGGACGAGCACATCGTGCTGAACGCGCCGATCCGCCTCACGCTGGAGAAGGCGGTCGAGTTCATCGCCGACGACGAACTCGTCGAACTCACTCCGAGGAGCATCCGGCTGCGCAAGCGGCACCTGAAGGAGCACGACCGCCGGCGTACCGCGCGCGAGGGCGAGGCCGCCTGAACCCCCCGCGGGTCCTCTCGGCGCCGCGACGCGCCCGCCTCACTGCGTCGCCGATACAACACTCGCGGCGAGGCCGGAACGCGCAACGCTTGTTTTTGTTGGCGTTCCGTGCAAGACGCGTCATGCTTCGCTTCTGTGGAGAGAGCGCGTTTTCCCTCTGAAACCGCGCTGTTCGAAACGAACAACGCACCCATGGATTCAGGAGGATCGAGAATGGCCACTGCCAAGAAGGCTGCCAAGAAACCTGCCGCGAAGAAGGCGCCGGCCAAGAAGCCGGCCGCGAAGAAGGCGCCGGCCAAGAAGCCGGCCGCCAAGAAGGCCGCTGCGAAGAAGCCGGCCGCCAAGAAGGCCCGCAAGCCCAACGCCGCGTTCATGAAGGCGCTGACCCCGAGCGCCGCGCTGGCCTCGATCGTCGGCGACAAGCCCCTGCCGCGCACCGAGGTGGTCAAGCGGCTGTGGGACTACATCAAGAAGGGCAAGCTGCAGGACGCCGCCAACAAGCGCCTGATCAACGCCGACGAGAAGCTCCGGCAGGTCTTCGGCAAGGCCCAGGCGACCATGTTCGAGATGAGCGGACTGGTCGGCAAGCACCTGAAGTAATCCGCGCTCCGGCCGGTCGGGAAGGGCAGCCCCAACGGCTGCCCTTTTCCTTTCTGCGCGCGGTTCAGCGCCAGTAGGCGGGATCGCCGTACGAATCCTTCAGGTGGTCGACGAACATGCGAACGCGCAGCGGCAGGTGCTTGCGCTGCGGGAAGACCGCGTACACCGCGTTGTCGGGCGCCGCATGGCCGTCGAGCACGCTGCGCAGGCGGCCGGCGCGCAGGTCCTCCCCGACCTCCCATAGCGAGCGCCACGCCAGTCCGCGCCCGGCCAGCGCCCAGTCGCGCAGCACCGCCCCGTCGTTGCAGTCCATCGTTCCCGACACGCGCATCGACACGACGCGGCCGTCGATCGTGAACTGCCAGCCGCGCGCCTGGTTGCCGTAGGTGCCGAAGGTCAGGCAGTCGTGGCGGGACAGGTCGGCCGGCGTGGCTGGCTCGCCGCGAGCTGCGAGGTAGGCGGGGCTGGCGACGACCACGCGCCGGTTCGACGCCAGCTTCACGCCGACGAGGCTCGAGTCGTCGAGCGCGCCGATGCGGATCGCCACGTCCAGCCCCTCGTTGACGAGGTCGGCGAGCCGGTCGTTGAGGTCGAGCGAGATCGAGACGTCCGGGTGCGCATCGAGAAACGCCGGCACGAGCGGCGCGACGTGAGCCCGGCCGAATCCGGCCGGGGCGGTGACTCGCAGGTGCCCGCTCGCCTTGACCCCGCCCAGCGACACCGAGGCCTCGGCGTCGTGGAAGTCGCGCAGCAGGCGCTGGCAGTCCTCGAGAAAGGCGCTGCCCTCGAAGGTCAGCGTGATCCGGCGCGTGGTGCGCACCAGCAGCTTGACCCCGAGCCGGTCCTCGAGCGCGTCGATGCGCCGCCCGATGACCGCGGGTGCGATGCCCTCGGCCTGCGCGACGGCCGACAGGCTTCCGCGCGCGGCGACGGCGACGAAGGTTTCGATCTGCTTGAAGCGGTCCATGCGGTGCGGCCGGTAGGCGCGATTATTCCAGAAGGTGCGAAGATGCGGCCCATGGCTGCCATCCTGCGTGCCGTGCGGGCCGACATCACGACGCTGGCGGTCGACGCCATCGTCAATGCGGCGAACACGACGCTGCTGGGTGGCGGTGGCGTCGACGGGGCGATCCATCGCGCGGCCGGGCCGGGCCTGCTGGCCGAGTGCCGGGCGCTCGGAGGCTGCCGCACCGGCGACGCGAAACTCACGTCGGGCCATCGGTTGCGCGCCCGCTACGTGATTCACACCGTCGGTCCGGTCTGGCACGGCGGGCGCCTGCGCGAACCGGCGCTGCTCGCGTCGTGCTATCGGCGCTCGATCGAAGTCGCCGGCGCCGCGGGCGTTCGCACGCTGGCGTTCCCGTCGATCGCCACCGGCGTCTACGGCTATCCGGTCGAGCAGGCCGCGCGAGTCGCGCTGGCGACGGTGCGTGAGGCGCTGGCCGCGCATCCGTCGATCGAGGAGGTCGTCTTCTGCTGCTTCTCCGCCTCTGACCTTGCGGTCTACGAGGGGCTGCTGGCCTGAGGCTGCGGGTTTCTGCTCAGGCGAGTTGCGCGCGCCGGATTTCCATCAGGCGCAGGATCATCGGCGTCAGGATCAGCTGCATCGCCAGGTCCATCTTGCCGCCCGGCACGACGATCGTGTTGGCGCGCGACATGAACGACTCGCCGATCATCGACAGCAGGTAAGGGAAGTCGATGCCGCGCGGATTGCGGAAGCGGATCACCGTCATGCTTTCGCCGGCGGTCGGGATGTCGCGCGCGATGAACGGGTTCGAGGTGTCGACCACGGGTACGCGCTGGAAGTTGATGTCGGTTTCGGCGAACTGCGGGCAGATGTAGTGCACGTAGTCGTGCATCCGCCTCAGGATGGTGTCGGCGACCGCCTCCTTCGAATAGCCGCGCTCGCGGGTGTCGCGATGGATCTTCTGGATCCACTCGAGGTTGATGATCGGCACGACCCCGATCTTCAGGTCGACGTGGCGCGCGAGGTCGACGCCGTCGATCTTCACGCAGCCGTGCAGTCCCTCGTAGAACAGCAGGTCGGTGTCGACCGGGGTGTCCTGCCATGGCGTGAAGGTTCCGGGCGGCTGCTTCCACGGCGCCGCTTCGTCGTCGTTGTGCAGGTAGAGGCGCGTGCGGCAGCGCCCGCTCTCGCCGTAGGCCCGGAACTGCCGCTCGAGCTCGGCCCACTCGTTGGACTCGGGTCCGAAGTGGCTGAGCGGGCGTCCCGCGCGATCGGCCTCGGCGAGGCGCTCCTTCATTTCCTTGCGCTCGTAGCGGTGGAATGCGTCCCCCTCGATGGTCGCCGCCCGCACGCCTTCGCGGCGGAAGATCGCCTCGAAGGTGCGCTTGACGGTGCTGGTGCCGGCGCCGCTCGAACCAGTGACCGCGATGATCGGGTGCTTCCTGGACATGGCGTCGCTCGCTCGGTTCCGCAGTTCAGGCGCGCACGAAGAGCGAGCGCGAACCGAACAACTGCCACGAGACGTTCTCGTTCGGGTCGGCGTGGTAGCGCACGATCAGGTCGACCTCGGCGCTCGAGCCGACGATCACCGGGACGCGCTGGTGCAGCGTGTCCGGCACGACGTCGAGCAGCGGACGCGTGCCGGTGACCGCGCCCGCGCCAGCCTGCTCCATCAGGAACGCCATCGGCGCCGCCTCGTACATCAGCCGCAGTCGCCCCGGCTTGTACGGCGCGCGCGTGTCGCGCGGATAGAGGAAGACGCCGCCGCGCGACAGGATCCGGTGCACCTCGGCGACCAGGCTCGCGACCCAGCGCATGTTGAAGTCCTTGCTGCGCGGCCCGGTCTCGCCGGCGACGCATTCGGACACGTAGCGCTGGACCGGCTTCTCCCAGAAGCGCTGGTTCGACGCGTTGATCGCGAACTCGCGCGTCTGCTCCGGCACGCGGATCGCTTCGCGGGTCCGCAACCACTTCCCGGTGCGGCGATCGAGCGTGAATGCGGCGACGCCGTTGCCGCAACTGAGCACCAGCAGGCTTGCCGGGCCGTAGATCGCATAGCCGGCGGCGACCTGACGCCGCCCCGGCTGCAGGAATCCGGCGGCGCCGGGCGAGGTGCCGCGAAAGGGATGCGGCAGGATCGAGAAGATCGTGCCGACCGAGATGTTGGCGTCGATGTTGGACGAGCCGTCGAGGGGGTCGAACACGACCAGGTACTCGCCGGTGAGCGCGCTCGCCTCGGGAATGGTCGGCTCGTCGTGCTCCTCGCTCGCCCAGCCCGCGACGTGACTGCAACCGGCCAGCGCCTGCGCCACGCAGTCGTCGGCGAAGAGGTCGAGGCGGGTCTGCATTTCCCCCTGGCTGTTGCAATGCTCGGTGTAGCCGGCGAGGCCTGCGAGTTCGCCCAGCGCGGCAGCCTCGGCGATCCGCGCGCAGGCGCCGGCCAGCGCTTCGACGGTCGCGCCGAGCCCGGGCGGGCAAGTCGCCAGCCAGTCGTGGAGGTCGATCGAGGGGGCGTCGCCGGTCGCGGTGCCGGTCGCATTGTGGGTCGCGTTGTGGGTCGTCTTCACGGTAGCCTCCCAGCGCGGGATTGCTCGGGCCCGCCGTCGTTCGACGGGATGGCTTGAACGATAGATCGGTTGTTGGCTAAGAAAAATTCAGATATTGTTTTAATTTGATTCAGAAATAGCTGAATCATCAAGCGAGGCCTGCATCGTCCGTGAGCAACGTCACTTTCCGGCAACTCAAGGTGTTCGCGGAGGTCGCGCGCCACCTCAGTTTCGCGCGTGCCGCCGAGTCGATGCACCTGACGCCGCCGGCCGTCACGATGCAGGTCAAGGAGCTCGAGGACCGGATCGGGTTGCCGCTGTTCGAGCGCGAAGGGCGCAAGGTCTCGCTGACCACCGCCGGAGAGTACTACCTCGTCTACGCGCGGCGGCTGATCGCAACCCTGAAGGAGGCCGACGACGCGATGGCGCGCTTCAAGCGTCTCGAGACCGGCCTGCTGACGATCGGCATCGTGAGCACCGCGAAGTACTTCGTGCCGCACCTGCTGGTGCGCTTTCGCGAGCAGCACCCCGGGATCGACGTCCGCCTGCGGGTTGCGGACAACCGCGAACAGCTGGTGCAGCTGCTGCAGCAGAGTGAAGTCGATCTGGCGGTGATGGGCCGCCCGCCGAAGGAAGTCGCCGCGCGCGCAGAGCCGTTCGCCGCGCATCCGCTGGTGTTCGTGTGCCCGCCCGGGCATCCGCTGCTGCGCGTCGGGCACCCGCCGGTGCGGTCGCTGGCGCCGTACCCGTTCATCGTGCGCGAGCCCGATTCGGGCACGCGCAGCGTCATGGAGTCGTTCTTCAAGGCGCACTCGTTCGAGCCGCGGATCTCGATGGAGATGTCGAACAACGAGGCGATCAAGCAGGCGGTGATCGCCGGCCTGGGGCTGAGCTTCCTGTCCTTGCACACGATCGGACTCGAGGTGCGCAGCGGCCTGATGCACGTGCTGGCCGTCGAGGACACGCCGGTCATGCGCAGCTGGAACGTCGTCCACCTGCTGTCCAAGGTGCTCTCGCCGGCGGCGGAGGCGTTTCGCTACTTCATCATCGAGACCGCCGAGGAGTTCCTGATCGAGCACGACACGCCGCTGCTGAAAGGCCTGACGACGTGAGGCGATCCGTGCCGCCCGGGGAGCACCCGCGATGAGCGCGCCGCGCGTGCGCGAGGACGAAATCGAGTTCAGCGCCATCCGGGCCCAGGGCGCCGGTGGGCAGAACGTCAACAAGGTGTCGAACGCGGTCCAGATCAGGTTCGCGATCGACGCGTCGTCGCTGCCGGCGCGGATCAGGGAGCGGCTGCTGGCGCTCGACGACCGGCGGATCACGGCCGACGGGGTCGTCGTCATCAAGGCACAGCGTTTCCGCAGCCTCGAGCGCAACCGCGAGGACGCGATCGCCCGGTTGCAGGCGCTGGTCGATGCTGCGGCGCACGAGGCGCCCGAGCGCCGGCCGACCCGCCCGAGCGCCGGCGCGCGCGCCCGGCGCGTCGACGAGAAGGTGCGCCGCGGGGAAGTCAAGGCCTTGCGCCGCAAGCTGCTCGATTGAGCAGCCGGCGTGCCGATTGGCGTTGGCGGCCAAGAGCCGCGACAATGGCGGCGGGCAGGTTTTACGACACGACCGGCAACGGGGGACCACAGATTGGCAAAACCGAACTACGCATTCGCGAAGAGACAGCGCGAGCTGGCCAAGAAGCAGAAGAAGGAAGAGAAGCTCAAGCGCAAGGCCGAGCAGCCTGAGGGCGCGGGCGCCGAAGCTCCCGACGAGGGGGCGCCCGACGAGGGGACGTCCGAAGGAGCAGCGTCCGACGGCGCGAGCGACGCGGCGGAAGGCGACGGCGGCGCTTCGGGCTGATCGCCGCACTGCGGCGGGCGACCGCGTCGGGCGCTGCCCGGCGCGTCGGAGCGCCAAGGCGTCAGGGCGTCAGGGCGTCAGGGCGTCAGGGCGCCATGGCGCCAGGAGGTCAGAGCGTCGCCAGGCGCTCCAGAGCGCGCTGCAGCGTGTCGTCGGTCTTCGCGAAGCAGAATCGCACGATCCGGTTCTCGACCGGGCGCTGATAGAACGCCGACAGCGGGATCGCGGCGACTCCGACCTCGGCCGTCAGCCACTTCGCGAACTCGAACTCGCTGCGATCCGAGATCGCCCCGTAGTCGGCCAGCTGGAAGTACGTTCCCTCGGCCGGCAGCAGGCGGAAGCGCGAGCCGGCCAGTCCGGTGCGGAACAGGTCGCGCTTGAGCTGGTAGAAGGCGGGCAGCCCGAGCCACGGCGCGGGGTCGGACAGGTACGAGGCCAGCCCGTGCTGCATCGGCGTGTTCACGGTGAACACGTTGAACTGGTGCACCTTGCGGAACTCGGCCGTCAGCGCGGCCGGGGCGGCGCAGTAGCCGACCTTCCAGCCGGTCACGTGGAAGGTCTTGCCGAACGACGACACGACGAAGGCGCGCGCGGCGAGCAGCGGATGCCGGCTCACCGACTCGTGCGTCTCGCCGTCGAACACCATGTGTTCGTAGACTTCGTCGGAGATCACGAACAATTCGTGGGCGGCGACGATGGCTTCGAGTTCGCGCAGGTCGGCCTCGCGCAGGATCGTCCCGCTCGGGTTGTGCGGCGAGTTGATCATGATCGCGCGCGTGCGCGGCGTGACCGCCGCGCGCACCGCGTCCCACGGCACGCGGAAGTGCGCGTCCATCGCCACCGCGACCGCCGTGCCGCCGGCAAGTTCGATCGCCGGCACGTAGCTGTCGTAGACGGGTTCGATGACGATCACCTCGTCGCCGGGACGCACGAGCGCCATCACCGCCGTGAAGATCGCCTGCGTCGCGCCAGCGGTGACCGTGATCTCGGTGTTCGGGTCGTAGCGGCTGCCGGTGCAGGCCTCGATCTTCGCGGCGATGGCTTCGCGCAGCGCGACGACGCCGGCCATCGGCGGATACTGGTTGCAGCCCGAGCGCATGGCGCCGGTCACGGCGTCGACCAGCCGCGGATCGCAATCGAAATCCGGGAAGCCCTGGCCGAGGTTGACCGCGCCGTGCTCCACCGCCAGCGCGGACATCACGGTGAAGATCGTCGTGCCTACGCGGGGCAGCTTGCTTTCGAGCGCGGGAAGGCTCTGCGGGTGGTTCATGGCGGCGTGCTCCCGGAGTTGAGTCGATTATAGGTTCGCAGCCGCAGCCGCAGTCCCCACCGCCGCCGCCAGCGCATCGCGCAGTGACGGCGCATCGGGGCGCACGATCGCCAGCGCGTGCGAGCGCGCTGCGTGGCGCGCCAGCGCGAGCAGCGCCTTGTCCTTCGTGACGAGCCAGCTGGCGGCCTCGGCGATCGCGAGGTCGACGAACTTCTGGTCGTCGCGATCGCGGCAGCGCAGCGCGCACGCGGGGGCGCGCGGGCGCAGCCGCACGCGGCTGTCATGGGCGGCGGCCGCCGCGGCGCGCGCTTGCTCGTCGAGACCGAACTGCGCGCGGGCGATCACGTCGCGCCACTCGTCGCGCGTCTGCTCGGTGGCGACCAGATGCAGCACGCCGGCTTCGGCGCCGCGCACGATCGGCTGCACGCCGGGGTCAGCGAAGACGAGCCAGTCGAGCCAGACGTTGGTGTCGAGGACCGCCTTCATTGCCGCGTCCGTCGGGGTGGCGGCGCTTCGGAATCCGGCACCACGAGCGGCTCGGGTTCCAGTTCGACCCCGAAGCGCTCGCGCACCGACGCGCGGATGCGTTCGGCGAGCGCGAGGATCTGCGCGCCGCTCGCCTGGCCATGATTGACCAGCACCAGCGCGTGAGCGTCAGCGACGCCGGCGTCGCCGTCGCGGTGGCCCTTCCAGCCGCAGCGCTCGATCAGCCAGGCCGCGGAGAGCTTCGCGCGGCCCGGTGCCTCGGCCGGATGCACCGGCAGGCCGGGATGGGCGGCGCGCAGCCTCTCGGCCCGCGCAGCATCGACCACCGGATTGCGGAAGAAGCTGCCGGCGTTGCCGAGCACGGCCGGGTCGGGCAGCTTGCGGCGCCGGATCGCGCACACCGCTCGGCAGACGTCGCGCGCGTCGGGCGACGAGACGCCGAGCGCGTGCAGTTCGGCGCGGATCTCGCCGTAGTCGAGGCGCAGCCTGGGCGTCCGCGACAATCGGAATCGCACGGCCGTGACCAGCCATTGCGCGTCGCCGGCGCGCCGGAACACGCTCTCGCGGTAGCCGAACCGGCAGTCGTCCCGTTCGAAGCGTCGGGCGCTGCCGTCGCGCAGCGAAATCGCGTCGAGCGAATCGAAGGACTCGCTCATCTCGACGCCGTAGGCGCCGATGTTCTGGACCGGGCTCGCGCCGACGGTGCCCGGAATCAGCGCCAGGTTCTCCAGTCCGCACAGCCCCAGCGACAGCGTCCACTCGACGAAGTCGTGCCAGGGCTCGCCGGCGGCTGCCTCGACCAGCGCCTGCCCCGATTCCTCGTCGAGAATGCGTCGCCCCGAGAGCATCACGCGCAGCACGGTGCCCGGCAGGTCGCGCGTGAGCAGCAGGTTGCTGCCGCCGCCGAGGACCAGCGCCGGCGGATGCGCGCGCGCAGCGGCGAGCGCCGCCGGAATTTCGGCTGCCGAGCGCAGCTCGACCAGTTGCTCGGCGCGCGCGTCGATCCCGAAGGTGTTCAGGTCCTTCAGCGAAGCCGCGCGGCGGATCAGCGGCGCCATCGTGGGCGACGCCGGTCGTCAGCTCGGCTGGTAGGCGAGCCGCACGTAGATCGGTGCGAACGCCTCGGCCTGGGTGATCTCGATCAGCGATTCGCGCGCGAGCTCGAGCAGCGCGATGAAAGTCACGACGACCACCGGCACGCCCCGCTCGACTTCGAACAGTTCGTCGAAGTCGGCGTAGCGGCGATCCTGGAGCTTGCGCAGCACGCGCGTCATGTATTCGCGCACCGACAGCTCTTCGCGCGTGATCCGGTGGTGCTGCACGAGCCTGGCGCGTCGCACGATGTCGGCCCAGGCCGCCTGCAGGTCGGCCGGGCTCACGTCCGGCAGCCGCGCACTCGCCGCCTGCTCGATCCAGGCCTGCGCGCGCAGGAAGTCGCGTCCGAGCTGCGGGACGGCGTCGAGCTCCTGTGCGCCATGCTTGATGCGTTCGTACTCGATCAGGCGGCGCGCCAGTTCGGCGCGCGGATCCTCGACTTCCTCGCCGGTGTCGGCCTTCCTGAGCGGCAGCAGCATGCGCGACTTGATCGAGATCAGCAGTGCCGCCATCAGCAGGTATTCGGCCGCGAGCTCGAGGTTGCGGTTGCGGATCTCGTCGATGTAGGCGAGGTACTGCCGCGTGACCTCGGCCATTGGGATGTCGAGGACGTTGAAGTTCTGCCTGCGGATCAGGTAGAGCAGGACGTCGAGCGGGCCTTCGAAGGTCTCGAGGAAGACCTCGAGCGCGTCGGGTGGGATGTAGAGATCCTGCGGCAGCTTCACCAGCGGCTCGCCATAGAGCCGCGCAACGACCTTGAGTTCGAGCTGCTCCGGCTCGGGCGTCGCGGCTTCTCCGGGCGTGGCCACCGCGTCGGCGCTGCCGCCGGGCGCTGCCGGCGGCTCCCGATCGTCTCTGTCGTCGACGGCGGAGGGCGTCAAGTGAAGTCTTTCGGATAGTAGACGTAGGGCTGCGGCGGCACGCGCGCTTCCCCGAAGCGGCGCGCGGCGTCGGGGTCCTGCGGACGGTCCCACAACCGCGCGCGCCCCTCGCGCTGCGCATCCTCGAGCGCGGGGTTCCTCTGCTTCAGTTCGGCCAGGAAACGGGTCAGGTCGGATTCGTACATGGCGGCATTCTCCCGGGCAGGATTCTAAGCGATCGGCCCGTCCGGTTCGGCGGCGCGGTCGGCGCGGTGGGCGGCGGCGTCGGCGTCGGCGGCGATTGCGGCGAGCGCACCATCGAGGTCCTCGAACACCGCGGGCTCGCCGATCTCGTCGACGAAACCCGCGCGGCGCATCAGCGACAGCGGCTGCTCGTTCGCCTCGGCGACCACGAGCGCGCCGCCGCGCCGGTGCAGCATCCGGTGCAGGCTGCGCAGCGCGTCGAGACCGGTGGTGTCGAGGTTGATCACCTGGTGCATCTCCAGCACGACGACGTCCGCGAGCGGCTGCGCCGGGTCGAGCAACTGCTCGAGCTTCGTTACCGAGCCGAAAAAGAGCGAGCCGAAGATCCGGTAGGCCGCGACGGTCCGCCCCGACGCGGTCTTCGCGTAGTCGGCCGGCAGGTCGATCGGCTCGACCTTCGTCAGCGCCGAGATGCGGAAGATGAAGAACAGGCTAGCGAGCACGAGCCCGATCTCGACCGCGACGGTGATGTCGAAGGTCACCGTCAGCACGAACGTCGCCAGCAGGATCGTGCGGTAATTGACCGAGAAGTTTCGCAGGTGCGCGAACTCGCGCCATTCGCCCATGTTCCAGGCGACGAACAGCAGGATTCCGGCGAGCGTGGCGAGCGGAATGTCGTCGGCGAGCGGCGCCAGCGCGAGCACGATCGCCATCAGCGTCACCGCGTGCACCATGCCGGCGACCGGAGTGCGGGCGCCGGTGCGCACGTTGGTGACCGTGCGCGCGATGGTGCCGGTGGCGGCAATTCCTCCGAAGAACGGCGCCGCGAAGTTCGCGATGCCCTGCGCCATCAGTTCCTGGTTGGGATCGTGGCGGTCGTGGATCATGCCGTCGGCCACGCGCGCGCACAGCAGCGACTCGATCGACCCGAGCAGGGCGATCGAGATCGTCGGCACCACCAGGCTCTGCGCGGTCGCCCAGTCGAACGCCGGCAGCGAGAACGCCGGCAGCCCCTGCGGGATGCCGCCGAAGCGTGAGCCGATCGTCGCCACTTCGAGCCCACCCAGCGAGACCGCCAGCGTGCCCAGCACCAGCACGACGATCGTCCCCGGGATCGCCGACATCCACTTGCGCCAGGGCGCGTGGTTGGCATGGTAGGACTTCGGCCACGCGACCACGATGGCCAGCGACGCGACGCCGAGCGCGAGCGCCGCCGGATTGACGGTGTCGAGCGCCTGCCACAGCGTGCCGACCTGCGAGAAGAAGTTCGCCGGCATCTTCTCGATCGCCAGGCCTAGGAAGTCCTTTACCTGCTGCAGCGCGATGACCACCGCGATCCCGTTGGTGAAGCCGATCACGATCGACACCGGAATGAAGCGGATCAGGTTGCCGAGTCGCAGCGCTCCCATCGCGAACATCAGCACGCCGGCCATGAAGGTCGAGATCAGCAGGCTCGCGACGCCGTAGCGCTCGACGATCGTATAGAGGAGGACGACGAACGCGCCCGCCGGCCCGCCGATCTGGACCTTCGAGCCGCCGAGCGCAGCAATCAGGAAGCCCGCGATGATGGCGGTGAATATGCCCTGCTCGGGCTTGACGCCGCTGGCGATCCCGAAGGCCATCGCGAGCGGCAGCGCGACCACGCCGACGGTGATTCCGGCCGACACGTCGGCGCGCAGGTCGTCCTTCGTGTAACCGCGCAGCGTATCCAGCAGGCGCGGCCTGAACGCGAAGTCGCCCATGCTCAGGAGACCTTCATTCCGGGGCGGGCGCCTTCGTCGACGTTGAGCAGGTACAGCCCGGCAGGCTGCGACGGGTCGTCGGGCGACGCCGACAGCACCATGCCCTCGGAGAGGCCGAACTTCATCTTGCGCGGCGCGAGGTTGGCGACGACCACCGTCGTTCGCCCGACCAGCTGCGCGGGATCGTAGGCCGCCTTGATGCCCGAGAAGACGGTGCGCGTGCGTTCCTCTCCGAGGTCGAGTTCCAGCCGCAGCAGCTTGTCGGAGCCCGCCACCGCCTCGGCCGCGACGATGCGTGCGATACGCAGGTCGACGCGCGAGAATTCGTCGATCGAGATCGGCTTGGCGGCCGGCGCGTCGTCGGCGCTCGCAGCCCCGGCCGGCGGGGCGGTTGTCGCGGACGCGTCCGGTCTTGCCGAGGCGCCTTTCGCTTGCGCCGGGCCGGCCACCGCGGGCGCCTCGAACAGCGCGTCGAACAGCTTCGGATCGACGCGCGCCATCAGGTGCTCGTAGCGGCCGATCGCGCGTGCCGGCGACGCCGTGCCCGTGCGCAATCCGAGGTCGTCCCAGCGCAGCTCGGGAGTGCCGAACAGGGCCTCGACCCGCGCCGCGGTCGCCGGCAGGATCGGCTTGAGCAGGATCGTCATCCGGTGAAACGCGACCAGGCAGCGCGTGCACACCTCGTGCAACGCGGCATGGCGCGCCGGGTCCTTCGCGAGCTCCCACGGCTTGCGGGCGTCGAAGTACTGGTTGACCTCGTCGGCGTAGGCCATCACGAGCCGGATTGCGCGGCCGAACTCGCGCCCCTCGTAGGCGGCGGCGACCTCGGCTTCGAGCTGCCCGAGGCGGTGCTGCTCGGCCTCGTCCGGTGCGAGCGCGGCCAGGCGGCCGTCGAAGTGGCGCGTCACGAAGGTCGCGGCGCGGCTCGCGATGTTCACGTACTTGCCGACCAGGTCGCTGTTGACGCGCGCGACGAAGTCGTCCGGGTTGAAGTCGACGTCCTCGACGCGCGCGTTGAGCTTGGCCGCGATGTAGTAGCGCAGCCACTCCGGATTCATGCCGATCTCGAGGTAGCGCAGCGGCGAGATGCCGGTGCCGCGGCTCTTGCTCATCTTCTCGCCGCTCACCGTGATGAAGCCGTGCACGTTGACGCGGTCGGGCACCTTGTGGCCCCCGAACTTCAGCGTCGCCGGCCAGAACAGCACGTGGAAGTAGATGATGTCCTTGCCGATGAAGTGCACCTGCTCGGTGGCCGGGTCGGCGAGCAGGGCGTCGAAGTCGAGGCCGCGCTTCGCGCAGTGCGCCTTGAGCGACGCGAGGTAGCCGATCGGCGCGTCGAGCCAGACGTAGAAGTACTTGCCCGGGGCGCCCGGGATCTCGATCCCGAAGTACGGCGCGTCGCGCGAGATGTCCCAGTCGGCGAGGCTGCCCGGCTGGCCGTCGTTGCCCAGCCACTCGCGCACCTTGGCGAGCACTTCGGGCTGCAGTCGAGGTTCTCCGTGCCGGTCGGTGCCGCCCGTCCACTCGCGCAGGAATTCCTGGCAGCGCGGATCCGAAAGCCGGAAAAAGTAATGGTCCGACGAACGCAACTCGGGCCGCGCGCCCGAGAGTGCCGAGTAGGGGTTCTTCAGCTCGGTCGGCGAGTAGACCGCGCTGCAGGCCTCGCAGGCGTCTCCGTACTGGTCCTTCGCGCCGCAGCTCGGACACTCGCCCTTGATGTAGCGGTCGGGCAGGAACATGCCCTTGACCGGGTCGTAGAACTGCTCGATGCGGCGCACGTCGATCAGCCCTTGCGCCTTCAGCTGCAGGTAGATCGACTGCGACAGTTCGGTGTTCTCGGGCGAGTCCGTGCTGTGCCAGTTGTCGAAGCTGATCCGGAAGCCGTCGAGGTAGGCCTTGCGACCGGCCGCGATGCGCGCGACGAAGGCCTGCGGCGTCAGGCCCTCTTTTTCGGCGGCGATCATGATCGGCGCGCCATGCGCGTCGTCGGCGCAGACGAAGTGCACGGTGTGCCCGCGCATCCGCTGGAACCGCACCCAGATGTCGGCCTGGATGTACTCCATGATGTGGCCGATGTGGAACGGACCGTTCGCATAGGGCAGCGCGGTCGTCACGAAGAGCGTGCGGGCGGGGGCGGTCATCGGGGGGCGAGAGGGGGCGGCGAATGACCGGACAGTATAGGGCAGGAGGGGCAATGAAGCCGCCGGGGGTATCCGGGGATCCGCGGGCGGTTCGACTAGAATCCCGCTCTCTGAAGACCCCCCAACCGCAGAGAGCAGCGATGAGCGTGACCGTCGAGCAGGTGAACGAGGCCCTGAAGGGCGTCGTGGACCCCAACACCCGCAAGGACCTCGTCTCGGGCCGCGAGGCCCGCAACGTGCGGGTCGACGGCGCCAACGTGTCGGTCGACGTCGAACTCGGCTACCCGGCGCGCAGCCAGGTCGAGCCGATCCGCGCCGCCGTGGTCGATGCGTTGCGCGCGCTGCCCGGCGTGGCCAACGTGTCGGCCAACGTCTATCAGAAGATCGTTTCGCACGCGGTGCAGCGCGGCGTGAAGACGCTGCCGGGAGTGAAGAACATCATCGCGGTCGCGTCGGGCAAGGGCGGGGTCGGCAAGAGCACGACCGCGGTCAACCTGGCGCTGGCGCTGGCGGCCGAAGGCGCGTCGGTCGGCGTGCTCGACGCCGACATCTACGGACCGTCGCAGCCGATGATGCTGGGCATCACCGGCCGCCCCGAGTCGCACGACGGCAAGACGATGGAGCCGATGGAGGGCCACGGCATCCAGGCGAGCTCGATCGGGTTCATGATCGATCCCGACACGCCGATGGTCTGGCGCGGGCCGATGGTGACGCAGGCGCTCGAGCAGCTGCTGCGCAGCACGAACTGGCGCGACCTCGACTACCTGGTCGTCGACATGCCTCCGGGCACCGGCGACATCCACCTGACGCTCGCGCAGAAGATCCCGGTGACCGGGGCGGTGATCGTCACGACGCCGCAGGACATCGCGCTGCTCGACGCGCGCAAGGGCCTCAAGATGTTCGAGAAGGTCGGGATCCCGATCCTCGGCATCGTCGAGAACATGGCGCTGCACGTGTGCTCGAACTGCGGCCACGTCGAGCACGTGTTCGGGCAGGGCGGCGGCGAGCGCATGTCGAAGGACTACGACGTCGAGTACCTGGGCGGGTTGCCGCTCGACATCCGGATCCGCGAGCAGGCCGACTCTGGGCGCCCGACGGTTGTCGCCGACCCCGACGGGCCGATCGCGGCCGTCTATCGGGAGATCGCGCGCCGCGTGGCGGTGAAGATCGCCGAGAAGGCGCGCGACATGAGCCTGAAGATCCCGTCGATCGTCGTCCAGAACAGCTGACGGCCCGGCCGGCGCCGCGAGCCGCCGGCGCCGCGCAGTCGCGCCTCGCGGCGCCGCCGCCTCAGTCGGCGATCGGGCAGGCGTCGGCTTCCTGCGGCGACTTCTTCTGCGTCGGTTCGACGCCGTTCTTCACCGAGACGATCTCGGCCAGGATCGCCACTGCGATCTCGGCGGGCGTGCGGCTGCCGATGTGCAGCCCGATCGGGCCGTGCAGGCGCGCGATCTCGTCGGCCGACAGCTCGAACAGCCCCAGCCGCTCGCGCCGCTTCGCGGTGTTGCGCCGCGAGCCGAGCGCGCCGACGTAGAACGCGGGCGACTTCAGGGCCTCGATTAGCGCGAGGTCGTCCAGCTTGGGGTCGTGCGTGAGAGCGACGACTGCCGTGTGGGCGTCGGGGCGAAACGCCGCGATCGCGTCGTCCGGCATCCCCGGCAGCCACGTCACCTGCGGCAGTTCGAGCGTGGTGTAGTACTCCTCGCGCGGGTCGCAGACGTAGACCTGGAAGTCGAGCGCCTTGGCCATCTCCGCCAGCACGCGCGAGAGCTGCCCGGCGCCGATCATCAGCAGCCGGTAGCGGGGGCCGAACACCGCGCGCGCGAACCGGCCGTCGAAGGCGAAGGCCTCGCCGCGCTGCGCCGGCTCGAGTGTCGCGCGCCCGGTCTCGAGGTCGAGCGTGCGCGCCACCAACTCGTGCCGGGCGGTGCGCTCCAGTACTTCCGGAATCCAGCCCGCGTCGGTCACCGGTTCCTGCAACAGCCGCAGCGTGCCGCCGCAGGGCAGGCCGAAGCGCGCCGCGTCTTCCTTCGCGATGCCGTAGACGACCAGTGACGGCCGGGCGACACGCTCGCCGGTCTGCACACGCTTGATCAGGTCGTCCTCGACACACCCTCCGGAGACCGAGCCGATCACCAGCCCGTCGTCGCGCAACGCGAGCAGCGCGCCCGGTGGGCGCGGCGCCGAGCCCCAGGTCTCGACGACCGTCACCAGCCAGACGCCGCGACCGGCGGCGAACCAGTCGCGCGCGTGTTCGAGCACTTCGCGGTCGAGACTGTCCATGGTCGTCCTCTCTCGTCAACCCAGCAGCCAGGCGGCCAGCATGATCGCGAGCGCCGCGGCGGCCAGCCAGAGCGCCCGCCGCGCGCTTGCCGAAAGCCCGTTCGCCGCGGGGGCGCGCGGCGGCGCGCCGGCCGCGGCACCGGCCGGACCGTCCGCGGTGGCCTCCTGCTCGCCGGCCGAAGGTGCGCCGGCCGAAGGTGCGCCGACGCGGGCGTCGAACGCGGCGAAGAAGTCGTCGGCAAGCTTGGCTGCGGTTCCGTCGATCAGCCGCGAACCCACTTGCGCGAGTTTGCCACCGACCTGCGCACGCGCCGTGTATGCGAGCCGCGTCGCGGCGCCATCCGGGACCAGCCTGACGTCGGCCGAGCCCTTGCCGAACCCGGCCACTCCGCCCTGTCCGTCGAAGACGATGGTGTACGACGTCGGCGGGACCACGTTCTCCAGCTTCAGCCGGCCCTTGAAGCGGGCGTTGACCGGGCCGATGCGCAGTGCGACGCTGGCGAGGTACTCGTTGTCCGAGACGCGCTCCAGGCTTTCGCAGCCGGCGATGCACGCCTGCAGGACTGCGGGGTCGTTCAGCGCGGACCAGGTGGCTTCGGGGGAGGCGGCGACCAGGCGTTCGCCCTGCAGGTTCATCGAGGCTGCTCCGTGCGGCGGTGGCGGGTGGGCGCATGCGGGCGCCGTGGCGGCTCGCGCAGCGCCCGCGCGAGATCGGCCAGGCTCGCGAGATTGTGCACCGGAAGCATCCGGTCGACGTGCGGCAGCAGCGCGCGCACACCGGCCGCGCGCGGCTCGAATCCCTCGTAGCGCAGCAACGGATTGAGCCACACCAGTTCGTGGGCGAAACGCGCGAGCCGCGCCGCTTCGGCGCCGAGCGAGCCGTGCTCGTCGCGGTCGAGCCCGTCGGTGACCAGCATCAGCGCCGCGTTGCCGGTCAGCATCCGGCGCGCCCAGCGCCGGTTGAACTGCGCGAGGTTCGAAGCGATCCGGGTGCCGCCGCGCCAGTCCTGCACCAGCGCGTCGGCGCGCTCGATGGCGACGTCCGGGTCGCGGTGACGCAGGCAGCGCGTGATGTCGGTGAGCCGCGTGCCGAACACCAGCGTGTGAACGCGGTGATGGTGCTGCGTCAGCCCGACGGCGTAGTCCAGGACCGCGCGCGCGTAACGCTCCATCGAGCCGTAAAGTTCGATCAACACCCCCAGCGGCGGCGGCCGCCGCCGCGGCGCCGAGCGCGGCAACTCGATCGTGTCCGGAGCGCGGGCGAGCCGCCGCAGGGCGCGCCTTGCGTCGATGCGCCCCCGCGGCGAGGGTGCGAGCCGGCGCGTGCGCAGCGGACGGACGGGCAACG
>JANJTK010000292.1 GCA_024711155.1 Burkholderiaceae bacterium | reverse complement strand
TCATCACCTACGCCAACGAGAATTTCGTCGAACTGAGCGGCTTTTCCCGGGCCGAGCTGCTCGGCAGCAACCACAACCTGATCCGCCATCCCGACATGCCGACCGAGGTCTTCGCCGATCTGTGGCGCACCATCAAGGCCGGGCACCCGTGGCGCGGCCTGGTCAAGAACCGCTGCAAGAACGGCGATTTCTACTGGCTGGAGGCCTTCGTTTCGCCGATCCGCGAGAGTGGCGAGATCGTCGGCTACATGTCGATCCGGAGCGTGCCGGAGCGCGCCGAGGTCGAGGCGGCGGAGGCCCTGTATCGCGCCATCCGCCAGGGGCAGGCGAGCTTTCCCGCCGCGCCGCTGCCGACCAGCGAGGAGTCGCTGGGCACGCGCCTGCTGGTCGGCATTCCGCTGATGGTGCTGATGGCGCTGTTCGGCAAGCTGTTGCCCGACCCGTGGGGCTGGCTGCTGTTCGGTCTGTTCGCCGTCAGCCTGCTGGCGTTCGGCCGCAAGCTCTACGCCAAGGTGCTGAAGCCGATGGTGCGGCTGAAGTTGGCCATCAACGACATCAACGAAGGCAAGCTGGCCAAACGCATAACGCCACCCGGCAGCCCGCTCGACGCGCTGTTCGTGCACATGGAGGGCCTGCGCATCCAGCAACGGGCGACGCTGGTGGACGTGCTGCTGTCGACGCGCGAACTGGCGGCACAGGGCGAGCAGCTGGCCGAGGCGATCGGGCGCCTGGAGCAGGCCTCCGGCCAGCAGTCCGAGCAGGTCATGCAGGTGGCGGCGGCGATGGAGCAAATGAGCGTGTCGGTCAACGAGATCGCCGGCAACACCGAACAGAGTCTGGCCGCGACCCAGAGCACCGACCGTGCCGCGGCCCGGAGCGCGCAGACGATGGAGGAAAGCACGGCCAGTGTGCAGCAGGTGGTGGCCTCGGTGAATGTCTCCCAGGAGTCGATCCGCGAGATGAGCGAGGCGATCGGCCACATCGGCAGCTTCGCCGCGCTGATCAAGGACATCGCCGACCAGACCAACCTGCTGGCGCTCAACGCTGCCATCGAGGCGGCCCGGGCCGGCGAATCGGGGCGCGGCTTCGCGGTCGTCGCCGACGAAGTGCGCAAGCTGGCCGAACGCAGCGCCAAGAGCACCGCCGAGATCGCGGCATCGCTGCACGGCATGCAGCGCAAGGCGGAAATGATGGTGGCGACAATGGGGCAGGCCACCGAGGCGGTGCAGCAATGTACCGATTCGATCGACAGGACGGCCGGCAGCCTCGACGTGATCGCCAGCGAAAGCCGTACCGCGATCGAACTGGCGACCTCGATCCGCGGCATGCTGAGCCAGCAGTCGAGCGCCTCGCACGAGGTCGCCGCGAGCATGGAAGGCCTGAGCGTACTGGTCGAGCAGAACCACCGGACGGCCTCGGACATCGGTGCGACGATGAAGAATCTGTGCACCACCTCGGGCAATCTGCGCTCGCTGATCCAGCACCTCGAAGCGACCCTGTAGGCGGCGCGCCGAGCCGCCGCCGGCCGGTGCTTTCGGGCAGAATGCCGGCATGTCTGCCCACGGTCCCGCCTCCGGTCTCGCATTCGGCCTGTTCCCCGCCGCGCATTTCGTCGTCACCAGCGGTCGCTGTGCCGACGGCGCCAGCCTGCCGCAGGCCCTGTGGTATTTCCACGACGAGACCATCGCCGTGCCGGTGCCCGGCATGCCGCTCGCCGGCTGCGCGCCGGAGTTGTCGCTGACGGCCGACCTCGCCGCCTGGCGGGCGGGCACGGAGATCGGCGCCGAGCCCGGCTATCCGCCGCTGGTCTGGTTGGGCTCGCCCGAGGTGTTGCGCCATGCGGTGCTGGCCGATGACGGGCGGACACTGCAGACGGCGGCCGGCGAGCGTCTGCCGCTGCGCCTGGCACCGCGCCTGCCGCTCAACCGCTCGTGGTTCGACGCCAGCAGCGCCGCCTACTTCCACGGCCAGCCGTTGAAAGTGCGCGGCCAGCACGCCGACGGCGCCTTCGTCGCCCGCACTTTCTGGCCGGAAGCCTTCGCCCTGCCGGAGCACGCCGCGCCGCTGGCGCTGGCCGCCACGCCGGCGGCGCTGCGCGACTGGCTGCGGGCGCGGCCGCAGGGCGGGGCGCGCGAGCCGTTTTCGGTCGAATCCGTCTGGCGGCGGCCGGGCAGCGCCGGCGTGCAACCCGGCCAGCCGCTGCTCGGGCTGATGCTGAACGGCGCCCAGGGCGACGACGACGAGGCGCACAGCGGCCATTTCGCGCTGAT
>JANJTK010000184.1 GCA_024711155.1 Burkholderiaceae bacterium | reverse complement strand
CGCGAGCCCGGTGTCGAAATGGTCGTGCGGGGCGATGCCATGGGCAATCACCTGGGCCTTGCTGAGCAGGATGTCACCTTCGATTTCACGAATCACGTCATCTTTCCTCGATCGGGGTTTCCACTGGCGCGGGCGCGCGTCGCGCACCTCATGCCCGCGCCTCATGTTCGCACCTCATGTTCGCACCTCATGTTCGCACCTTAGCGGGTTTGCGGCGCCGCCCCGTGACTGGCGTCAAGGGGACCGATCGCCCCCGGCGCCGGCCCGTGCCCCTCCCACGGGAACACGCGGGGTACGTCTTCAGGGTGATGGGCAGCGAGCGCCGAGCCGCTAGGATTTATGTTTGAACAAACATTCTCGGGAGAGGCACCGATGTCGGATGCCATGCGGGGGGCGCCGGTCCGGACCGACGAGGAGGGATTCCTGGTCGATCCCTCCGACTGGACCCCGGAGATCGCCGGCGTGCTGGCCGGGCGCGAGCGGGTCGAGCTGACCGACGAGCACTGGGCCGTGCTGCAGTTCATGCGCGACTACTACGACGAACACCGGATTCCGGCCGACGCCCGCTTCGTCATCCGCTTTCTGGCGAAGGAGCGCGGCAAGGGCAGCGCGGCCCGGGACGCGCTGTTCGAGCTGTTTCCCTACGGGTATGTGAAGCAGGCCTGCAAGATCGCCGGGATGCGCAAGCCGCGCGTCTGGAGCACCGGCTGAGCCGCGCCGGGACGCCGGCGCGGGTTCACTCGCCCGCCGCGGCCCCCGCGCGGCGCGGCCGCGGCTCCAGCCCGAGCAGGCCGCGCATCGACTTCTCGACGAGATCGACGCACTCGGGTCCCTCGACGGTCATCCCCTGGTCGAGCGCCCAGCGCCGGTCGTCCTCGCCGGGCACCGCCTGCGACAGCAGGTCGCCGAACCAGCGCAGCAGCGCGAATTCCGGCCCGTCGTCCCGGTAGTCGAACTCGCCGTACTCGGCCACTCGCAGGTTGAAGCGCTCGACGAAGCGCTTGCGGTAGCCGCCACCGGGCGCCGGCCCCAGCAGTTCGTCGAAGCTGTCCTGCAGCAACTCGCCGAGGCGCGTGACCAGCGTCGGCGTGAACGCGTCGCGCCACGCGCGTGGCTGGTGCCGGAGCGCGACCCGGTCGGCCACCACGGCGATGAACACCAGCACCTCGACCAGCACCTGCACGTAGTGCGGACCGGCCTCGATGTCGAAGCGGCCCTTGCGCAGGTTCGCGAGCCGCGCCTGCGCGGCGCGCCACGCGATCGACGCGAGCGCGCCGGCGACCTGCAGCGGATCGCGCGGCGTGTCGTCGCGAAACCAGTGCGTCTTGAGCCGGATGCCGGGGCGCAAGGGCGTCTCCGCGTTGCGGGCTCGAACCGCCGTCAGGCCTTGCGCAGGTAGAACTGGCACTCGTGCGGCCCGGTCTCGACGACCTCCTCGAGCCGGTTGCCGGTAATGCGCGCCCAGTCCTCGACGTCGGCGCGCGCGCCGGGACAGTTGCTGACGAGCTCGAGCAGTTCGCCCGATGCCATTCCGTCGAGGACCTTCTTCGCCTCCAGAATCGGGCCCGGGCAGGTCGAGCCGCGCATGTCGAGCACGACGTTGGCCACCGGTTCGGCGCGGCGCCCGCGCCGCACGTAGTAGCCGGTGGAGCCGCTCTCGAGGCGCTCGCTGCGCACCACCTGGTTGCCGGTGCGGTCGGCCCACGTGCGCAGCTCGTCGGCGGTCGCCGGGCAGTCGGAGACGAGCAGCAGGACTTCGCCGTGCGCGAGTTCCATGACGATCTTCTTCGCGCCGATGATCGGGCCCGGGCAGCTCACGCCGGTGAGGTCGAGCGTGACGGCGGGTTTGGGGGACAGTGGATCGCTCATGGGGCTGCCTCGCTGGATCGGAAGAAGGGCCGCGGCAATCGCGGCGTCAGTCGATGTCGACGATGTTCTTGTGCGGCACGAACAGGCCATGGCCGAGGTGGCGGCCGCCACCGAGCCCGCGCTCCTGGAGCGCGAGCGACTGCTCCGGGCGCAACTGGTGCAGTACCACCTCCGCGCCCGACACGGCGGCGTTGCCCGAGCCGAGCGTGCGCATCGTGCCGCAGACGTAGCGTTTCGGCAGCGCGAGCGCGTCGAGCATCGCCTCGACCGCCTGCTGGTGCGCCAGCGCGTCGGCGGCGCCGCTGGCGACGAAGCGCGCCGACAGCGTCGGGCTCGCCTCGAGCGGCCGCGCGCGCGCCGCGCCGACCGCGAGCCGCTCGCCGGCAACATCGAGCGACTCGCCGCACAAGCGCAACGCGTCGGCCTCGCGCCGCAGCGGCAGTCGCAGCACCAGCCGCGCGCGGCGAGTCAGCAGCAGGCCGCCGTCGCCGGCCGCCGCGCGGATCGGGTGCACACCCGCGCCGGGTTCGTCGGCCAGCCACGGCAGGCACGCAACGAGCGCATCCCACAATTGCGCCGCATGCTCGAGCGGCAACCGCTCGCCGCGCAGCTCGAACACGAGATCGATTGCGTGCACGCTCGCCGCCGCCTCGTCGGGCCGCGCGGCGGCAACGCGCCGCGCGCTCACTCGCCGGCTCCGCCGCGCTGCGCCTGCGCCCAGAGGCACATCGCGTCGCCCCACGCCTGCGCGGTGGCGGCGTCGACGTCGAACACGGTGAAGCGACGCCCCTCGCGGATGCGCACGCGCAGCAGGCCCATGCCGCCGGCAGCGAAATCGATCTGCTGCAGCTCGATTTCCTGGCCGCCGAGCGGGACGCGCAGTTGCGCGAGCGGGGTGAGCGTGAACTTGTCCATCGAGGCTGGGGGTCAGGGCATGCGGATCGGGGTATGCAGATTGGGCCGCCGCGCGCGCGCCGCGTCCATAACCAGTGCCGGGGGGCGTCACTACCCCAAACGGGTAGCTGCCCTCCCCCCTCCGGTCGACAAGAATAGCCGAGCAGGGGGATGGCCGCTCGGAAGTCCGCTCCGTAGCATCGGCCCATCGCCTGCTGCCCCGGGCGCGGCCCGTCCCCGCGCACCGGCGCACGTCCGGAGGAGAGCCTGATGGCAAAGAAGATGCACGAGACCCCGCTGCTCGACCAGCTCGAGAGCGGCCCCTGGCCGAGTTTCGTCACCGGCCTGAAGAAACTGGCCGACGACAAGGACTACATGGTCGACCTGCTCGGCCAGCTCGAGTCGTCGTACCGCGACCGCAAGGGCTACTGGAAGGGCGGCACGATCAGCGTCTACGGCTACGGCGGCGGCGTCATCCCGCGCTTCACCGAACTCAAGGGCGAGGACGGCAAGCCGCGCTATCCGGACGCGGCCGAGTTCCACACGCTGCGCATCATGCCGCCGCCCGGCATGCACTACACGACCGACATCCTGCGCAAGATGGCCGACATCTGGGAGCGCCACGGCTCGGGCCTGATCGCGCTGCACGGACAGTCCGGCGACATCATGTTCCAGGGCGTCACGTCGGAGAACGTGCAGCCCGCGTGGGACGAGCTCAACGAGCTCGGCTTCGACCTCGGCGGCGCCGGCCCGGCCGTGCGCACGTCGATGTCGTGCGTGGGCGCCGCGCGCTGCGAGCAGTCGTGCTTCGACGAAGGGCGCGCGCACCGCACCGTCATCAACGAATTCCTCGACGACATCCACCGCCCGGCGCTGCCGTACAAGTTCAAGTTCAAGTTCTCGGGCTGCCCGAACGACTGCATGAACTCGATCCAGCGCTCGGACATGGCGGTCATCGGCACCTGGCGCGACAACATCCGCACCGACGAGGAACTGGCGCGCAAGTGGTTCGCGAAGCACGGGCTGCACGAGCTGGTCGCCGACGTCGTCACGCGCTGCCCGACGAAGACGATCCGGATCGTGCCGGCGGGCCAGGCCGCGTCCGGGCCGACGGTCTCGACCGTGAAGCTCGACGACCAGAATGCGCTCGAGATCGACAACCGCGACTGCGTGCGCTGCATGCACTGCATCAACGTGATGACGGGCGCGCTGGCCCCCGGCCAGGACAAGGGCGTCACGATCCTGGTGGGCGGCAAGCGGACGCTGAAGATCGGCGACCTGATGGGCACGGTGGTGGTGCCGTTCATGAAGCTCGAATCGGACGAGGACTTCGAGCAGCTGGTCGAGCTCGGCCAGAAGGTGATCGAGTTCTTCGCCGACAACGCGCTCGAGCACGAGCGCACCGGCGAGATGATCGAGCGCATCGGCCTGGTGAACTTCCTCGAGGGGATCGGGCTGGAAGTCGACCCGAACATGGTGTCCACGCCGCGCACCAATCCCTATGTGCGCACCGACGGCTGGGACGACGAAGTCGCGAAGATCAACGCGCGCAAGAACGCGGCCTGACCCGCGCACGCGAACCGAACGAGCGACCGGAGGATCAACGACGATGGACCAGGCAACGACCCCGAAGGCGGCGCCCGCGACGCCGCGGCGCGCGAACGAGTGCGGCGTCCCCGACAACAAGCAGTTCATGCACCCGACGCTGGTGCGCAACCACGGGAACTGGCGCTACCACGACCGCCCGCGCCCCGGCGTGCTGCACCACGTCGCGCACGGCGGCGACGAGGTCTGGACGGTGCGCGCTGGAACGCAGCGCCAGCTCGACGTGCACACGCTGCGCAAGCTGTGCGACCTGGCCGACCAGTACGCCGAAGGCTACGTGCGCTTCACGATCCGCTCGAACATGGAGTTCATGGTCGCCGACCCGAACAAGGTCGCGCCGCTGGTCGCGGCGCTCGAAGCGGCCGGCTTTCCGGTCGGCGGCACCGGCAACTCGGTGTCGATGATCGCGCACACGCAGGGCTTCCTGCATTGCGACATCCCGGGCACCGACGCGTCGGGCGTGGTCAAGGCGCTGATGGACGAGCTCTACGAGGAGTTCAAGCGCGAGGAGATGCCGAACCGCGTGCACCTGTCGACCTCGTGCTGCGAGATCAACTGCGGCGGCCAGGCCGACATCGCGATCGTCATGCAGCACACGAAGCCGCCGAAGATCAACCACGACCTCGTCGCCAACGTCTGCGAACGGCCGGCCGTCGTCGCGCGCTGCCCGGTGGCGGCGATCCGGCCGGCGCTGGTCAACGGCAAGCCGTCGCTCGAGGTCGACGAGAAGAAGTGCGTGTGCTGCGGCGCCTGCTACCCGCCCTGCCCGCCGATGCAGATCAACGACCCCGAGCACTCGAAGCTCGCGATCTGGGTCGGCGGCAAGAACTCCAACGCGCGCACCAAGCCGACCTTCATGAAGATGGTCGCCAGCGGGCTGCCGAACAACCCGCCGCGCTGGCCCGAGGTGGGCGAGGCGGTGCGCAAGATCCTCTACGCGTACAAGGAAGACGCCCGTTCCTGGGAGCGCATGGCCGACTGGATCGAGCGCATCGGCTGGCCGCGCTTCTTCGAGAAGACCGGGCTGCCGTTCACGAAGTACCTGGTCGACGACTGGCGCGGCTCGCGGGCGAGCCTGAACGCGTCGACGCACATCCGCTTCTGAAGGCGCGGCGGCGATGAAGTTCGGAATCCTGGTCAACGAAGGGCCCTACCAGCACCAGGCGAGCGACTCCGCGTGGCTGTTCTGCAAGGCGGCGATCGCCAGGGGCCACGAGGTCAGCCGCGTGTTCTTCTATCACGACGGCGTGAACAACTCGACGCGGCTCACCGAGCCGCCGCAGGACGACCGCAACGTCGTCGCGCGCTGGTCGAAGCTGGCCGAGGAGCACGGCGTGGACCTCGTCGTCTGCGTGGCGGCCGCGCTGCGGCGCGGGATCAAGGACGAGGTGCTCGCGCCCGGCTTCCGGATCTCGGGGCTTGGGCAGCTGGTCGAAGCCGGCATCGAGGCCGACCGGCTCGTCACCTTCGGCGACTGAGGCGAGCCATGTCCGACCACAAGAAGTTCATGTTCGTCAACCGCAAGGCACCGCACGGCTCGATCTACGCGCTCGAGTCGCTCGAGGTGGTGCTGATCACGGCGGCCTTCGACCAGGACGTCTCGCTCGTGTTCGTCGACGACGGCGTCTACCAGCTCAAGCGCGGCATGCAGACCAAGGGCATCGAGACCAAGAACTTCTCGCCGACCTACCGCGCGCTCGACGGCTACGACGTCGAGAAGCTCTACGTCGAGCGCGAGTCGCTCGAGGCGCGCGGGCTGTCCGAGGAGGACCTGCTGGTCGACGTGATGGTGCTCGGCGCCGACGAGCTCGCCGCGCTGATGGAACAGCAGGACGTCGTGCTCAGCTTCTAGGACCGGGGACGCAACAGATGCTCCACATCGTCAACAAGTCGCCGACCGACGGCACCGCGCTCGATTCCGCGCTGCGGCTGGCGCGCTCGGGCGCGCTGCTGCTGATCGAGGACGGCGTGTACGCTGCCGCGCAAGGCAACCCGGCGCAGGCGAAGATCCGTGACGCGCTCGGGCGGCTGAAGGTCTACGTGCTCGCCCCCGACCTCGAGGCGCGCGGCATGGCCGACCGCCTGCTCGACGGCGTCACGAGCGTCGACTACGGCGGATTCGTCGACCTGGTCGCCGAGCACCCGAACTGCCAGTCGTGGCTCTGACGCTGGCCCCTCACTCATCCAGCCACATCCAGGAGAAACCCCCATGCCCACGCTCGAAGTCCAAGGCAAGTCGGTCGAAACCGACGAGGAAGGCTATCTCGTCAACCTCGCCGACTGGGACGAATCGGTCGCCGGCGAGATCGCGAAGGCCGAGAGCATCGACATGTCCGAGTCGCACTGGGAAGTCGTGAACTTCCTGCGCGAGTACTACGACGAGTTCCAGATCGCCCCGGCGGTGCGCGTGCTGACGAAGGCGATCGGCAAGAAGCTCGGCCCGGACAAGGGCAACAGCCAGTACCTGTACGAGCTGTTCCCGTACGGCCCCGCCAAGCAGGCGTGCAAGATCGCCGGCCTGCCCAAGCCCACCGGCTGCGTCTGACGGCCAGCGGGAGCGGCGCCGCCCGTCCGCGCGGCGCGCCGCGCCACGCGGAGTCGCAAGGCGCTGCCGAGGGCTGACAGGGGCCACTGAGACCCGCCAGGAGGAGACGATGCCGGCGCTGACGGTGTTCTTCGCGCTGCTGTTCTATTTCGCCGCCGCGGTGCTCGCACTCGGCCTCGTCGTGCGCGTGGCCGACTACGCGCGCACGCCGGCGCCGCTGAAGATCCCGACCACGCCGGCGCCGGTCACCGGCGCCGGGGTCGCGCTGCGGATGGTGCGCGAAGTGGTGTTCTTCGAGAGCCTGTTCAAGGGCAACCTCTGGATCTGGGGGCTCGGCTGGATCTTCCACGCGAGCCTCGCGCTGGTGCTGGCGCGCCACCTGCGCTACTTCACCGAACCGGTGTGGGGCTGGGTCGTGCTGGTGCAGCCGTTCGGGATGTACGCGGCCTTCGCGATGGTCGCCGGGCTCGCGGGGCTGTGGGCGCGCCGCTTCCTGGTCGAGCGCGTGCGCTACATCTCGACGCCTTCGGACCACCTGATGCTCGCGCTGCTGCTCGGCATCGCCGTGTCGGGCCTGGCGATGAAGTACGCCGTGCCGACCGACATCGTCGGCGTCAAGGCGTTCTTCCTCGGCCTGATGGCCTTCGACTGGCAGCCGCTGCCGGCGAGCCCGCCGCTGCTCGTGCACCTGTCGCTGGTCGCCGCGCTGATGATCGTGTTCCCGTTCTCGAAGCTGCTGCACGCGCCGGGGCTGTTCTTCTCGCCGTCGCGCAACCAGGTCGACGACCCGCGCGAAGCGCGCCACCTGGCGCCGTGGGCGGCGCGTCTCGAGGAGCGCTGAGCCGATGGCGGCAGAAATCAAGGCTCCGGCGCTGCGCGACATCCCCGGCGTGCCGGCGCTCGCGCCGGACGCGACGGCCGGCGTCAAGTCCTACGTCGCCGCGGAGAAGATCCAGGAGGCGATCGGCTTCCCCGGCAAGGTCGACGACGACTGGCCGGCGGTGCACGACAAGGCGATCGCGCACATGGGGTCGCTGCTGAAGCGCTACCGCTCGCTGAAGGTCTACCTCGACGCGTGCGTGCACTGCGGCTCGTGCACCGACAAGTGCCACTACTTCATCGGCACCGGCGACCCGAAGAACATGCCGGTGGCGCGCCAGGACCTGATGCGCAGCGTCTACCGGCGCTACTTCACGCTGGCGGGCAGGATCGCGCCGAAGCTCGTCGGCGCGCGCGACCTCACGCGCGAAGTGCTCGACGAGTGGTTCACGTACTACCACCAGTGTTCCGAGTGCCGCCGCTGCTCGGTGTTCTGCCCGTACGGGATCGACACCGCCGAGATCACGATGGCCGGGCGCGAGATCCTCGACGCTGTCGGCTACGGCCAGAAGTACTCGAACGAGATCATCGGCAAGGTCCACCGCATCGGCAACAACCTCGGCCTGCCGGGGCCGGCGCTGGCGGACACGCTCGAGGGCCTCGAGGAGGACGTCAAGGAGGAGACCGGCGTCGACGTCCGCTACCCGCTCGACCAGAAGGGCGCCGAGGTGCTGCTCGTCACGCCGTCGGCCGACTTCTTCGCCGAGCCGCACGTCGAGAGCCTGATCGGCTACGGCAAGGTGTTCCACGCGGCCGGCGTCAGCTGGACGCTGTCCTCGCACGCCTCCGAGGCCGGCAACTTCGGCATGTTCATCGGCAACTACGACCAGCTGCGGCGCATCGCGCTGCGCATCCGCGAGGCCGCGCTGGAGCTCGGCGTCAAGCGCATCGTCGTCGGCGAGTGCGGGCACGCGTGGCGCGTGGCCTACAGCTTCTGGAACACGCTCGCCGGCATCGGCGCCGGCGCGAAGGATCCGTTCGCGGTGCAGCTGCAGAGCCAGCTCGACAGCCGCCACCGGCAGCCGACGCACATCTGCGAGTTCACCTGGGACCTGATCCAGCGCGGCGCGCTGACGCTAGACAAGGAAGCTAACGACCACCGGATCGTGACCTTCCACGACAGCTGCAACGTCGCGCGCGCCTCGCGCATGGGCGACACGCCCGGCGGCCAGTTCGAGATCCCGCGCGCGATCATCCGCGCGACCGTCAACCGCTACCACGAGATGGCGCCCGGCACCACGCACGAGCAGACCTTCTGCTGCGGCGGCGGCGGCGGGCTGCTGACCGACGAGCTGATCGACGTGCGGGTCAAGGGCGCCCTGCCCCGCATGGAGGCGCTCGACCGGGTGGTCAAGGACCACGGCGTGAACTTCATGGCGACGATCTGCGCGATCTGCAAGGCGCAGTTCACGAAGGTGCTGCCGTACTACGGCTTCAAGATGGGAATGGTGGGCGGCGTGCACCAGTTGGTGAGCACCGCGATCCGCCTGGGCGCAAAGGAATGACGCGCCCTCCGACGATCGTTTCGGGGAACACGGACCATGTCGACGAACGCTGAGCAACCAGTCGAAAAGCGCTCCTTCCGGCGCTTCAAGGACGGCGAGCACGCCTGGAAGGACCTGCGGCAGAAGATCTTCTCCGCGGACCACTCGCACAAGTGCCCGACCTACATCCAGTCGAGCCCCCCGTGCCAGGCCAGCTGCCCGTCGGGCGAGGACATCCGCGGCTACCTGAACATCGCGCGCGGCATCGAGAAGCCGCCGGCGGGGATGCCGTGGCAGGAGTATGCGTGGCGCCGCCTGACGCAGGCCAATCCGTTCCCGTCGGTGATGGGCCGCGTGTGCCCGGCGCCGTGCGAGAGCGGCTGCAACCGCAACGCGCTCGAGGACCACGTCGGCATCAACTCGGTCGAGCACTTCCTCGGCGAATACGCGAACGCGCAGGGCCTGAAGTTCGTCAAGCCGGACAATTCGACCGGCAGAAAGGTCGCCGTGATCGGCGGCGGCCCGGCCGGGTTGTCGGCCGCCTACCAGCTCGCGCTGAAGGGCCACGCGGTCACGATCTTCGACGAGCACGAGCACCTGGGCGGCATGATGCGCTACGGGATCCCCGGCTTCCGCACGCCGCGCGAGGTGCTCGACCAGGAGATCGCGCGCATCCTCGAGCTCGGCGTGCAGGCGCGGCTGAAGTGCCGCGTCGGCACCGACGTGACCCTCGAGGACCTGCGGCGCGACTTCGACGCGGTGTTCCTCGGCATGGGCGCGCAGGCCGGCCGCGCGCTGCCGGTCCAGGACGGCGCGGCGCCAAACGTGGTCACCGCGACCGCGTTCCTGCGCGCGTTCAACGACGGCCGGCTGCGCCACGTCGGCAAGCGCGTGGTGGTCGTCGGCGGCGGCGACACGTCGATCGACGTCGCGACGGTCGCGCGCCGGCTCGGGCACCTCGAGAACTCGAGCCCCACCGACCTCGAAGGCGCGATCGCGGGCCGCATGGCGCACGACGTCGCCGACATCTCCGCCAGGCAGGGCGCCGACGTCGTGCTGACCTCGGTGTTCGCGATCGACAAGATGCAGGCGAACCGGCACGAGATCGAGCAGGCGCTGGCCGAAGGAATCGCGATCCGCGGCGGACTCGTCCCGATCGGCATCGTCAAGGGCGCCGACGGCCGCGCGACGGCGCTGCGCGTCGCGCAGTGCGAGGCGAAGATGGCGGGCGGCAAGCTCGAGATCAAGGTGGTCGAGGGCACCGAGGAAGACATCCCGGCCGACCTGATCGTCTCGGCGATCGGCCAGTCGGTCGACTTCACCGGCCTCGAGCAGTTCGACAACGGCCGCGGCGGCGTCAGCGCCGAGCGCAGCTACCAGGTGCAGGGCCAGCCCGGCGTCTTCGCCGGCGGCGACGTGCTGCGGCCGCACCTGCTGACCACGGCGATCGGTCACGGCGCGATCGCGGCCGACGGCATCGACCGCTTCCTCGCCGGCGAGGAGATCGGCAAGCGCCCGAAGATCGACGTCCACGTGTTCGACCTGATGCGCAAGTACGCCGAGCGCGGGCTGCCGCTCACGCGAATCGACGAGCCGACGCACGGGACCGACCGCAGCACCGGGGCGATCCACAACTACGACAACCGCTCGGATCGCTACGTGATCCCGCACAAGGAGCTGTTCCTCGGGCACTTCGGCTACGCGACGCGCAACAAGCGACGGTTCGTCACGCTGACGCGGGAGGAGGCGCTGGGCAACTTCCAGGAGCGCATCGAGCCGCTCGACGAAGCGCAGGCGGTGGCCGAGGCCAAGCGCTGCATGAGCTGCGGCCAGTGCTTCGAGTGCGACAACTGCGTCGTCTACTGCCCGCAGACCGCGGTCAAGCGGGTGCCGAAGAAGGAGGCGACGACCGGGCGCTACGTCTACACCGACTATGACCGGTGCATCGGCTGCCACGTCTGTGCCGACGTCTGCCCGACCGGCTACATCCAGATGGGCCTGGGCGAGTGAGCCGCCGCGAGCCGAGCTGACATGCGACGCCCGTTTGCGATCCGGTTCCGCAGGCTGCTCGCGTTGGCACTGTGCGCGGCGGCTGCCGCCGCCGCGCCCGCGGCCGCGGACGACACGGCCGGGCGGACCGCGAAGCCGTCGATACACGTCGACCTCACGAAGCAGTGCGTTGATCGCCCCGAGGTGATGCGACGCACGCACATGAACCTGCTGAAGCACCAGCGCGACCGCACGCTGCGCGCCGGCATCCGCGGCGAGAAGGTGAGCCTCAACGGGTGCATCGACTGCCACGCCGGTCCCGGCGCCGGCGCCGCGGCCGGGTCGGCGGTCGGCTCGCCGCAGGCGTTCTGCGAGAGCTGCCATCGCTACGCCGCGGTCACGATCGACTGCTTCGACTGCCACCAGCCGAAGCCCGGCGGCGCCGCCCGCGCCGCAGCGGCCACGGGGAGCCGGCCATGAGCGAGCGCGACTCCGGCGCGCGCCGCGCGCTGCTCGCGGCCGCCGGCGCGGGGCTCGCCGGCGTGCTGCTCGCACCCG
>JANJTK010000148.1 GCA_024711155.1 Burkholderiaceae bacterium | reverse complement strand
CAACATCTACACGCGGATCATGAACCCGACCGAGGACGTGCTCGAGAAGCGCGTCGCGGCACTCGAGGGCGGCATCGGCGCGCTGGCGCTCGCCTCCGGCATGGCGGCGATCACCTACGCGATCCAGACCATCGCCGAGGCCGGCGACAACATCGTCTCGGCCAGCACGCTGTACGGCGGCACCTACAACCTGTTCGCGCACACCTTCCCGCAGATGGGCATCGAGGTGCGCTTCGGCGACGGCGCGAAGCCGGCGAGCTTCGCGCCGCTGATCGACGCCCGCACCAAGGCGATCTTCTGCGAGTCGATCGGCAATCCGCTCGGCAACGTCACCGACCTGCAGGCGCTGGCCGACATCGCGCACGCGCACGGCATCCCGCTGATCGTCGACAACACCGTGCCCAGCCCGTACCTGTGCCGCCCGATCGAGCACGGCGCCGACATCGTCGTGCACTCGCTGACCAAGTACCTCGGTGGCCACGGCAACAGCGTCGCCGGCGCGATCGTCGACAGCGGCAAGTTCCCGTGGGCCGAGCACAAGGCGCGCTTCAAGCGCCTGAACGAGCCCGACGTCAGCTACCACGGCGTCGTCTACACCGAGGCGCTCGGCCCGGCCGCCTACATCGGCCGCGCGCGCGTCGTGCCGCTGCGCAACACCGGCGCCGCGATCTCGCCGATGAACGCGTTCCTGGTGCTGCAGGGCGTCGAGACGCTGCCGCTGCGCATGGACCGCATCTGCGACAACACGCTCGCCATCGCGAAGCACCTGCAGCAGCACCCGAAGGTGGGCTGGGTGCAGTACGCGGGCCTGCCCGGGCACCCGGACCACGCGCTGGTGAAGAAGTACATGGGCGGGCGCGCGTCGGGCATCCTGTCGTTCGGACTGAAGCAGGGCGGTCGCGAAGCCGGCGCGCGGGTGCTCGACGCGCTGCAGCTGTTCACGCGCCTGGTCAACATCGGCGACGCGAAGTCGCTCGCCACGCACCCGGCCTCGACCACGCACCGCCAGCTCGCGCCGCACGAACTCGCCAGGGCCGGCGTCAGCGAAGACATGTTGCGGCTGTCGGTCGGCATCGAGCACATCGACGACCTGATCGAGGACCTCGACCGGGCGCTGGCGGCAGCGTAGGCTCGAACGTCGGAGAGGTCGACCACCGGAGCGCCGGATGAGCGACTGGGCGCAGCACCTGAGCGACGTCTTCCGGCGCTTCGGTCCGGTCGACGTGCGGCGCATGTTCGGCGGCTACGGGGTGTACCGCGACGGCCTGATGTTCGCCCTCGTCGCGGACGACTCGCTGTACCTGAAGGCCGACGCGGAGAACGCGGAGGACTTCCGGCGACTGGGCCTGCCGCAGTTCGAGTACACGCGCCAAGGCAAGGTCGCCCGCCTCTCCTACTTCATGGCGCCCGCCGAAGTCATGGACGGCGGCGAGGAAGCGGCGCGCTGGGCGCGTCGCTCGTTCGAAGCGGCGCTGCGCTCGGGTGCGGCGCGACGCAGCGGCCATGGCGGCCGGTCGCGGTAGGCCGCGGATTCGTTCCCGGTTACGCCCGGTCGTGGAACGAAATCGCCGCGGAAAGGCGAACCGTGACAGGCACTTGCCGGAAGGGACGTGGACAGGTTACGCAGGTAGCGCCAGGATTATCTCTACGCGTTCACTGAACGAAATCACGTTAGCCCTCAGCGAACATCGTATGACAACGCCCGTGCACTTCTCTCCTGGCGATGAGCCATATATCGGTCGAAAGCCGCTGCATGTCTTCGATGTTCTCATCAGCTCGGCGATGGAGCTCTCTGGCAGACTCGCAGCAATGTCTCATGCGCAGCAACTGTCGGAGCTTCAGCGCGCCGCGGCGCAGGTCGTGCCACAAGGCCTGAACATCGCCCTCAGCATTCGTGAACTCGTCCGACAGGCACACCTGTTTTCTGCGCTGGTCCTTGTTCGGTCGCTCGTCGAGCGTGCCGCGATCATCGGGTACTTGCGGCATCGACCGGACGCACTGCCGTTGTGGGAGCGCGGTTGGAAGCATCGCGAAAGGCCATCGCTGGTCACCATGCTCGCGGAAACCCATCCAACCAAGGACCCAGATGGTGCACGAAAGGTTTGTGAAACCCTCAATCACCTTGTGCACGGCGATCCATACGCCGCCGAGTTCAATCTTGTCGCACTCGGCGAAGACGCCTGGGGTTATGGCGTCGGCCGCAACTTGACCGACCCTTCGCTCTGCGATTTCGTATGCGACCAATCCATTTCCTGGCTCACTGTGCTTTGCGGCAATGCCAACGCATGCTTCGCACCACCGAAACACTGATGGCTAACCCTTCGCTCCACCTGACGTTCGCCAGTCCGCTTCGCGGTCGGTCGCCCGCAGGTGAGCTCAAACGTTAGGCCGCCTCAAGTTACGTCGTAACATGTCAAAGATGCTTCGTCAGGAGGTTGTCATGTCATCGCAGCGTGCTACGCTCGAAGCCGAAGCCCTGAAGCTCTCACCGGAGGAGCGCGTGTCTCTTGCGGACCGCCTACTTGCCAGCGTGGCGTCGAACGGCGAAGTAGACGACGCCTGGAGCGCGGAGATCGATCGTCGCCTCGCCGCTGTTGAGGCTGGACGTACCGAACTGGTTCCGGTTGAAGAAGCAATCCAGCGTGCCAGGCGTGCGCTCTCGTGAAGGTTTCGCTTGCGAGCGAGGCGGAGCAAGAACTGGTCGAGGGCGCGCAGTTCTACGCGCGGGAGGCGAACGAGGAACTTGGTCAGGCGTTCATCTCTGAATTTGAACGTTCTGCAACCCTGTTGATTGAGCAACCATTCCTTGGTTCCGTTTGGCGCGGCGTCGTGCGGAGGTTGCCGATGCGTCGGTTCCCGTACAGCATCATCTACTACCTACGCGAATCTGAAGTTCGCGTACTGGCTATCGCTCACCAGAGTCGCAAGCCAGGGTTCTGGCGAGGTCGCGTAGCGATGTCTCTTGACATACCAATCAAGGTATAGGCATCATGCGATATGTGGCGAGTTCTCGAGCACCGTCGAGTCGATCGTCAGCTTCGCGACGCCCCGCGCGAAGTCCTGGTTCGCTACGAGAAGTGGAAGGACGTCGTCGCCATGTCGGGGCAGCCTGGCCTGCGATTGATCAAGGGATTCCACGACGAGGCGCTGTCAGGACAATGGGCCGGGCACCGTTCCTCCCGACTTGGCATCCAGTGGCGCGTGGTCTACCGGGTTGAATCCGCCGAGATCCAGGTTCTGGTGGTAGCAGTGACTGCGCATGACTACCGGAGAGCGTAAATGAAGGACTTCCGCCCCGCGAAGAAGCGCGTTGAGGTCTCCGTTGGTGAGTCGGTTCGAGTCCTGCGGGAGCTTCAGGAGCTGAGCCAGAACGACCTTGCGGCACTCACAGGTATCCCGCAGTCGACGATTTCTGCAATCGAGAACGATCGTGTCCGGCTCGGCGTCGAACGTGCAAAGGTGCTCGCGCGCGCTCTGAGGTGCCACCCCGGAGTGTTGGTCTTCCCGGGTTGGAACGTCAAACTTGCGAACGCGGCATAACCGGTCATTGCAGTGGACCGCCTGCGGCGACCGCTGAACTTCGACGTTAGAGCCCAAAATGGATGCATCCGCTCTACGCTGGCTCCTCCCACGGGTTCAAGTATCGCCTTGCCTACGTCGTCGACGGCGTTTGCGTGGTCCGTTACGACAACGAAGTCGACAAGGGTGATCATCGTCACTAGGGGAACAGGGAATCTGTTTGCTCCTTCACCACGCCGGAGGCGCTTCTCGCAGCCTTCGAGCGCGACATCGCGAGGTGGAACCGTGAGAACAGTGACTCTCGAGGTTCGCGAAGCCAGGGAATCCATGGCTGACTTCGCGCGCGCGTGGCGCACCGGCAAGCCGGAACGGTCTGCCCGAATCAGCTTCGCGTCGCCCGAGCTTCTGTGGAAGGTGCTCACTGCCAAGCGTTGGGAACTCCTGAAGGCGCTTTGCGGTGCAGGCCCCGTCTCCATCTGCGAAGCCGCTCGCCGCGTCGACAGGGACGTCAAGGCGGTTCACGGCGACGTCACGGCGCTGCTCAGCGCCGGAGTGCTCGACCGCGCGGAAGGGGGAGGAATCGTCTTCCCCCAATGAAGCAGTTAATGTCACTGGTCGCAGGACTGCTGCTTGGCACTTCATCGTGCAGCACTCAGGACCCCGTCCGTGTGATCGATCCCTCGTCGGACTGCGAGCGCCTGCGCACCTCGTACCCGAGCAAGCATGGACTTGTTCTGTTCCCGGATTTGCCAACGGTGACCAGGTCGATACCGTGGTGCTTTCCCGGAGTCGCTGGCTTTGGCGTCATCGCGTACAACGTGAACATTTCGATACCTCGCGCGGGATCCCTGTCTGTCGTTCTGTCCGACATCAAGCCTCCCACGCAATTTCGGGCCGTAATGATCGATGGCACGTGCTGGGGAGACAACACGGGCAAGAGCTACATCAGGCTGGGATATGGCACGCAATGGTCGATGCCTGTTGCGCCGGGCGACTATTGCATCACGTTGGCTACAGCCGAGAAGCGCCCGGAGAACGTATGGTTCACGTTGACAGCGACACGACCATAGGTGCGTGACCCGGGATGCAGCCGCACGTGCCAACCGCCGTAAGATGGTCGCGACTCGTCGCTCCGCCGGGCGACGAAGACCGGCCGGGATTTCGGCACCGGTGATGCAGGAGTCTGGACAGTGGCGTGGCTCGTCACGAAGTACCTGTTGAGCGCTGCGGTCGTCGTTGTCGTCTCGGAATTGGCGAAGCGCAGCGATCGCCTGGGCGGCTTCGTCGCGGCGCTCCCGCTGGTCACGGTGCTGGCGCTGGTCTGGCTGCACGTCGAGAACCAGCCCGAGCAGAGAATCGCGAATCATGCGTGGTACACGTTCTGGTACGTCGTGCCGACGCTGCCGATGTTCCTGGCGTTCCCCGCCCTGCTGCCGCGCATCGGCTTCTGGCCGACGCTGCTCGCGTGCGTCGCCATCACGGTCGCCTGCTTCGGTCTCTTCGCGCTGCTGGTGCGCCGCTTCGGAATCGAGCTGCTGTGAGCGCCACGTCGCTTCGGTCCGCCGGGAGCCCATGAGCACACCGCCGTCTTCCGCGCCCGCCTCCACCCCGCCCATATGCCCACATCGAAGCTCCTGTCACCGATTCTCGACCGTGAGACCGAGACGGACCGGACCCGCTTCCACAGGGGGGAGTGGACCCTGGTCCGGTGCCGCGAGACCGGCATCGTCTTCCTGCCGAACCCGCCCGCCTACTCGGAGCTCGAAGAGGCGCTGGCGTGGGAGACCACGGCCAGGCTCGAGCGGCAGCGGCGTCAGCGGGACGAACCGGTTCTTTCGCGCGTCTCGTCGGCGGCCAAGTACCTCAAGCGGACTCTTCTCGCCCGACGCAACAAGATGGCGTCGCTGGCAGTCGCCGAGGCGGCCGGCTCGCCGCGCTCTGCCGCGTTGACGGTGATGGACATCGGCTGCGGCAGCGGCGAACTCCTGGTCGACATCTGCCGCGCGCTGGGCGACCGCGGGTTCCGCGTCGCGCCGATCGGAATCGAGGTCTCGCGGGCGATCGCCGGGCAGGCGCGGGCCAACCTGCAGGAAGTCGGCGGCACGGTGTTGCAGAGCAACGCCTTCGACGCGGTGGCAAGCCTCGACCGGAATTCGGTGCAGATCATCGTCATGCAGTCGTTCCTCGAGCACGAGCGCCATCCGCTGCGACTGCTGAAGAGCCTCGGGGAGCGGCTGTCGCCGAACGGGGCGATCGTGATCAAGGTGCCCAACTTCGACTGCTGGAACCGGGTCGTCCGGGGGAATCGGTGGTGCGGGTTCCGGTACCCGGATCACGTCAACTACTTCACCCCGACGACACTGGGGACTCTGGCAGCGCAGGCGGGATTCGTCGTCTCCCGGCAGACCCTGGCGGATCGCTTCCCGACCAGCGACAACATGTACGCGGTGCTGCGGAAGGCGGCCTGAGCGAAAATGGCGAAAATGCCGGAATCGCCGAACCGCGGCGTTTCCCGAGCCAGCCCGCAAGGACCTCCGATGCCCGTCTACCGCTCCCGCACCTCCACTGCCGGCCGCAACATGGCCGGCGCCCGCGCGCTGTGGCGCGCCACCGGCATGAAGGACGAGGACTTCCGCAAGCCGATCGTTGCGGTCGCCAACTCGTTCACGCAGTTCGTGCCCGGCCACGTCCACCTGAAGGACATGGGCCAGCTGGTGGCGCGCGAGATCGAGGCGGCCGGCGCGGTCGCGAAGGAGTTCAACACCATTGCGATCGACGACGGCATCGCGATGGGACACGACGGGATGCTGTACTCGCTGCCGAGCCGCGACCTGATCGCCGACTCGGTCGAGTACATGGTCAACGCGCACTGCGCCGACGCGCTGGTGTGCATCTCGAACTGCGACAAGATCACGCCCGGGATGCTGATGGCTGCGATGCGGCTGAACATCCCCGTGGTGTTCGTCTCGGGCGGGCCGATGGAGGCCGGCAAGACGAAGCTCGCCGCGCACAAGCTCGACCTGATCGACGCGATGGTGATGGCGGCCGATGCGAGCGTGTCGGACGCGCAGGTCGCGGAGGTCGAGCGCTCGGCCTGTCCCACCTGCGGGTCGTGCTCGGGGATGTTCACCGCGAACTCGATGAACTGCCTGACCGAGGCGCTCGGGCTGGCGCTGCCCGGCAACGGCACGCTCGTTGCCACGCACGCCGACCGCGAGCGGCTGTTCCGGCGCGCCGGCCGCCTGATCGTCGAGCTGACCAGGCGCTACTACGAGCAGGGCGACGAGCGGGTGCTGCCGCGCGCGGTGGGCTTCGAGGCGTTCGAGAACGCGATGACGCTCGACATCGCGATGGGCGGTTCGACCAACACGATCCTGCACCTGCTGGCGATCGCGCAGGAGGCCGGCGTCGACTTCACGATGAAGGACATCGACCGGCTCTCCCGCGTCGTTCCGCAGCTGTGCAAGGTCGCGCCCAACACGCCCGAGTATCACGTCGAGGACGTGCACCGGGCCGGCGGCATCATGGCGATCCTCGGCGAGCTCGAGCGCGCGGGACGGCTGCACACCGGCGTGCCGACCGTCCACAGCCCGACGCTGAAGGACGCGCTCGAGCAGTGGGACGTCGTGCGCAACCCTGCCGCGGACGTGAAGACGTTCTGGGCGGCGGGGCCGGCCGGCGTGCCGTCGCAGACTGCGTTCAGCCAGGACACGCGCTGGCCGTCGCTCGACGTCGATCGCGCCGGCGGCTGCATCCGCTCGGTCGCGCACGCCTATTCGCAGGAGGGCGGCCTCGCGGTCCTGCGCGGCAACGTCGCCCCCGACGGCTGCGTGGTGAAGACCGCCGGCGTCGACGACGCGCTGCTCGTGTTCGAGGGGCCGGCCTGCGTGTTCGAGTCGCAGGACGAGGCGGTCGAGAAGATCCTCGCCGACCGCGTCAGGCCGGGCGACGTGGTCGTGATCCGCTACGAGGGGCCGCGCGGCGGCCCCGGGATGCAGGAGATGCTCTACCCGACCTCGTACATCAAGTCGAAGGGCCTGGGCAAGGCGTGCGCGCTGCTGACCGACGGGCGATTCTCGGGCGGCACCTCGGGGCTGTCGATCGGCCACGTGTCGCCCGAGGCGGCCTCGGGCGGTGCGATCGGGCTGGTCAGGAACGGCGACCGCATCCGCATCGACATCCCGAACCGCCGCATCGACGTGCAGGTCTCCGACGACGAACTCGCGCGGCGCCGCGCGGCGCAGGACGCGCAGGGCTGGAAGCCGGCGCAGCCGCGCAAGCGCGCGGTGTCGGCGGCGCTGAAGGCCTACGCGAAGCTGGCGATGTCGGCGGACAAGGGCGCGGTGCGCGACCTTTCGCAGCTCGACTGAACGATGGGCGCTGCCCGCGCCCCCGTCGCGATCCTGACGGGCTTTCTCGGCAGCGGCAAGACGACGCTGCTCAACCGCTGGCTGCGAACACCCGAGCTGTCGCGCACGGTGGTCGTCGTCAACGAGTTCGGCGAGATCGGGCTCGACCATCACCTGATCGAGGCGGCCGACGACTCGGTGGTGCTGCTTGCCAACGGCTGCCTGTGCTGCGCGATGCGCGGCGACCTGGTGCGCGCACTCGACGAGGTGCACCGGCGCCGTCGCGGCGCCTTCGATCGCATCGTGGTCGAGACCTCCGGACTCGCGCAGCCCGGGCCGCTGATCCAGCTCGTCACCGGCGAACCGAGCCTGCGCCAGCGTTTCGCGCTCGACAGCGTGCTGGCGACCTTCGACGCGGTGAACGGCCCCGCGACGCTCGATGCGCACGCGGAGTCGCGCCAGCAGGTCGCGCTGGCCGACGCGGTGCTGGTCACCAAGCTCGACCTGCCGCAGTCCGCCGACCTTGCGGCAACGAGAGCGCGCATCGCGGCGCTGAACCCGGCTGCAGAGGTGCTCGACGCGAGCAGCGCGGCGACGCCGCTGCTGTCAGGCCGCGCGGCTGCCGAAGGCGCCGGATTCGAGCGCGCCTTCGAGCGGCTCGCTGCCGCGAGCGAAGGTCACGACCCGGCACGCGCGATCGCGAGCTTCGGCTTCGTGCGCGACGAGCCCTTCGACCAGCAGACGCTGGAACTCTTCCTGCGCGGGCTCGGCGACACGCTCGGCGACGACCTGCTGCGCGTCAAGGGGCTGCTCAACGTCGACGGACGCCCGGCCGTGCTCCACGGCGCGCAGCGGCTGCTGCACCAGCTCGAGTGGCTCGAGCGCTGGCCCGACGACGACCGGCGCACGCGGCTCGTGTTCATCACGCAGGGCGCGGGACGCGAGACCGTCGAGGAGTTGATGGCGTTCGTCGACCGGATGCGGCAGCGCGAATCCTGAGCGCCGCAGGGGCGGACTGCGACCCCGCTGGAGGCGCCGCACCGACGTTGACAAGGCGCGGCCGGAGCGTACCCGCCGTCCGCCGTCCTCCGTCCGCCGTCCGCCGTCAGAGGATCGCAGGCGTGACCCGCAGCGGCACGCCCTGCGCGCCCACTTCGGGCATCCGCGTGGTCTCGATCTCGCCGGCGAGCTCGATGTCCGAAGTCCGGCGCAGCAGTTCCTCGAGCGCGATGCGCAGGCTCAGGCGCGCGAGCCCCATGCCGACGCACTGGTGGCGGCCGCGGCCGAAGCCGAGGTGGCGCCCGATGTTCGGCCGATCGAGGCGGAACTCGTCGGGGTCCGGGAAGACGGTCTCGTCGCGGTTGGCCGACGCGTAGACGAGCGTGACCGGCACGCCGGACTCGATGGCGCGCCCGTGCAGTTCGACCGGACGGCTGGCGGTGCGCGCGAAACCCCGGTACGGCGTGTACAGGCGCACGAACTCCTCGAACGCCGCCGGCAGCAGCTCCGGGTGCTCGCGCAGCCGCTGCTGCAGCGCGCGGTCGCGCGCGAGGTGGACGCAGATCCCGCCCAGCAGGATCGGCGGCGCGACCATGCCGACCACCAGCGACTGCCGCAGCGCGCCGACCACCAGTTCCTCGGGGAGCGGCTCGCCGTCGGGCCGCTCGGCGAGCAGCGAGCTCGCCGGGTCCGTTTCCGGCGGGCGCGGCCGCGCCTTGCGGTCGGTTACCAGCGCGCGCGCCATCGCGTACATCTCCTCGCTCTTGCGCGTCACCAGCTCCGCGTCCTGGCGCCGCCACGCGTCGACCCAGGTGCTGGCGGTGGCGGCAAGCCGGTGGACGTCGTCGCGCTCGAGGTTCAGCCACTCGGCGACGACGAAGGCCGGGTAGTTCGTGCCGAAGCTGCGGCAGACGTCGCCGCCGCCGGCCGCCAGCAGCGGACCGATTTCGCGCGCGGCGTGCTCGCGCAGCATCGGTTCGATGCGCGCGAGCCGCGCCGGGTGCAGCGTGCGGTCGAGCGCGCGGCGGAACGGCGTGTGCGCCGGCGCGTCGAAGTTCAGCGGCGGCCGCCGGATGCCGCGCGGATCGCTCGGAACGACCGCGCGCACCGACGAAATGAACAGCTCCGAGTCCTTCGCGGCCGCCTCGACGTCGGCGTGTCGCGTCAGCGCCCAGAAGCCGCCGTATTCGCCGGACCAGGCGACGGGGCAGCGCGCCCGCAGGTCGCGATAGACGCGATGCGGGCTGTCGAAGGTCTCCGGCGCGCGCGCGTCGAAGTCGTCCGGCCGCTCCAGCTCAGATCCCCTCGTGTTCCATGCGCGCGATGATCTCGTCCTGCACGGTCTTGCTGAGCTGCACGAAGTACGCGCTGTAGCCCGCCATGCGCACGACGAGATCGCGGTGCTCGGCCGGATTGGCCTGCGCCGCGAGCAACGTTTCGCGCGTGACGACGTTGAACTGCACGTGCTTGCCGCCGAGGCTGAAGTAGGTCCGGATCAGCATGCCGAGCTTGCGCAGGTCGCCCTCGGTCTTGAGCGCCGACGGGTGGAACTTCATGTTCATCAGCGTCGCCTGGTACGCCGACTGGTCGATCGTCGCGGCGCTGCGCACGACCGCGGTCGGCCCGCGCGTGTCGCGGCCGCGCATCGGCGACACCGTGCCGTCGGCCAGGCACTCGCGCGCGCGGCGCCCGTCGGGGGTGGCGCCGGTGAGTGCGCCGCCCGGGGCGTGCGAGGTGATCGAGATCGCGGTCGCCTTGTGCACGCCGCCCAGCCAGGTCGGCAGCGTCGCCGACTGCCGCGCCCAGAACTCGTAGAGCTCGGCGGCCAGCGAGTCGGCGTAGCGATCGCCGTTGCCGTACTTCGGCGCCGCCAGGCACAGTTCGCGGATGCGCTCGTGTCCTTCCCAGTCGGCGGCCAGCGCCGCGCGCAGCTCGGCCATCGTGACGACCTGGTCGTCGTAGACGAGCTTCTTCACCGCTGCGAGCGAGTCGGCGACGTTGATCATGCCGACCGGGTTCATCACGGCGCCGTTCTCGAACGGCATCGTCCGGCGCAGCAGGTCCTTGCCGACCGCGAGGCCGTCGTGCATCAGCGACGACCGGAACGGATCGGGGAACAGTTCGCTCGCGATCCGCATGTCGATGTTGTTGCGCTCGCCGGAGAGCTCCATGAAGTGCGCGAGCTGCGCGAAGAACGCGGCCTTGAACTCGTCGAAGGTCGCGAAGCGCTCGGGATCGCCGGTAACCGGTCCGAACTGGCGCCCGGTGCGCGGCTCGACGCCGTTGTTCATGAAGATCTCGAACACCAGCGGCACGACGAAGAAGCACACGGTGACCGTGCGCGAGCGGCCCGTCAGGTTGACGTCGAGGCAACCGGTGATCATGTAGTCGCGCGCGATCTCCTCGGGCACGCCGTTGGCGGTCAGGAACTCGAGGTAGGACTTGTCGCCGATGAAGGCCGGCAGTCCGATGCCGGTCTTGACCACTTCCAGTGCCTTCAGCATCAGCCGCTCGGGCGTGCCCTCGTGCACGCGCAGCGTGAGCGTGTGGTGCGGCGTCGGGCAGCGGCGCGCAGCCTCGAGCAGCAGGTAGGTCGTGTCGTTGGTGGCGTCGGTCCCGTCCGGGGTCACGCCGCCGATCGTCCAGTTGTGCCACTTCGCCAGGCCCGAGCTGCGCTGGCGGTTCTGCATCCCCGAGGTGCGGTTGATCTGCATGTCCTTGACGCGCAGGCACTGCAGCAGCTCGAGCGCCTCCTCTTCGTCGATGCGGCCGGCTTCGCGGTCGCGCCGGTAGAACGGGTCCATGTACTGGTCGAAGCGCCCGGCCGGCGCGGTCGGCGACGGCACCAGCATCAGGAACACGAACCAGAACGCCTGCATCGCCTCGCGGAAGTCGCGCGCGGGCTTGCCCGGCACGTGGCGGCAGGTTGCCGCGATGCGCTCGAGCTCGGCGCGCCGCGCCGGGTCGCTCTCCTGCGCTGCGAGACTCGCCGCGAGATCGGCGAAGCGCGCCGCGAACGCAATCACCGCCCGGTGCGTGATGACGACCGCCTCGAGGAAATACGCCTTCTCGAACGCGTCGGCGCTCGTCATGCGCAGGGTGCGGCGCTCGCGCTCGGCCTCCTCGATGATCGACTCGAGCCCGTGCTCGAGCACCCGCGCGATGTCGACGCCGCACAGCATCAGCCCGGGCCCGAAGCCCATGCCGCCCTGCGCGTAGCCGCCGCCGCTGCCGAGCTGGCGGCTCTTCCACGGCGCCAGCACCACGCCCGACTGCACGAACGGCCACAGCCGTTCGTCGTCGAACAGCGCGCCGCTGCGCGCCACCAGCGTTCCCGTCTGCCAGTACGCGTTGACCTGCTGCAGGCGCGCCTCGTCCTCGTCGGAGAGCGTGAACCCCTCCTTCTTCAGCGCCGCGACCTCGTCGCTCGACCAGATGCCGTAGTCGCACTCGAGCTCGACGCCCATCGGCTTGCTGGCGGCGTTGCCGACGATCAGCTCGCCGTCCTCGATGAAGATCGTGATGTGGGCGAGCGTGTGCGCGAGCGCCTTCGCGCGCCGCACGATGTGCGGCTCGCCCTCGGTGCGCATGAACGACTCGGTCGTCAGCGAGATCCGCTCGACGCACAGGGGGTAGGTGTCGACCATCGTGCGTTCGCGCAGCTTGCGGATGCGCGGGCTCGCCGCCGGGGCGGCTGCGCGCATCGCTTCGGCGAGCGCCGGGGTGATCGGTTGCGGCAGGCTCATGAGCAGGTCTCTCCTGTGGAAGACGGGTCGGCGACGGCCGCCGGGTATTCGCCGATGACGGCCGCGAGGCCCAGCGCTTCGAAGCGGCTGCGCGCCCACAGCATGTGCGCGTCGTCGGGGGGTTCGAGGGCGAGGAACTCGGCGGCGCGCCCGAGGCGCTCGTACTTGCCGGCGCCGAGCCGGTGATAGGCGTTCAGGCACACCGGCACGGTCGGCGCCAGTTCTTCGGCGATGAAGCGCGCGGTGGCGTCGAGGTTGTCGGCCGAATCGTTGAAGCCGGGGATCACCGGCACGCGCGCGTGCATCGGCAGGCCGAGCTCGTGATGGATGCGGCGCGCGTTGTCGAGGATGCGCCGGTTGTCGACGCCGGTCAGGCGCCGGTGCGCGTCGGGATCCATGTGCTTGAAGTCGAGCAGCACCAGGTCGACGTGCGCGAGCACGCGCTTCGCGACGCTCCACTGCGCGTGGCCGCAGGTGTCGAGCACCGTGTGGATGCCCGCCTCGTGGCAGCGCCGCAGCAGTTCGGCGGCGAACGCCGGCTGCGCGAGCGGCTCGCCGCCGCTGAGCGTGACGCCGCCTCCCGACTGCGCATAGAACGGCGCGTCCGCGGCGACCTCCTCGAACAGCTCGCTCGCGCTGCGCTCGCGGCCCATCACGCTGCCGGGCGCGTCGGGCCGCTCGGGATCGAACGCGACTTCGGGCGCCTGGCGCTGCGACTCCGGGTTGTGGCACCACAGGCAGCGCAGCGGGCATCCCTTCAGGAACACCGTGGTGCGAATCCCGGGGCCGTCGTGAATGGAGTAGCCCTGCACGTTCAGCACGATGGCGCGCGGATCGGGCGTGGCGACGGCTGCGGACTCGCTCATTGCGCCACCATACCCGCGCCCGAATGGATCGTCAACCAGATTGTTTACAATCGAGTGGACAGTTCTGCCCGTGCCGGCCCCGGCCCCCGCGCTCATCCGGCAGCCTCAAGGCGCCTCGACGCGGACCCGGTCGCCGTCGACGACGAAGCGCACCGGCAGGTTCTCGTCGGCGCTGACGGCGGCGAGATAGTCGACCACCTCGGCGAAGCGCGGATCGCCCGGCGCGAGCAGCTCGGGGATCGCCCGCTTGTCGATCCAGGCGGGGCGCAGCGTCACGTTCGAGACCCCGTCGCGGTCGATGTCGCAGCCGACGATGACGGTCTTGCGCGAGTCGTACGGGAAGTTGAAGTTGCTGCTGAAGTCGACCTCCCAGTTCGGGTTGAGCCGCTGCAGGTCCTTGAACGTCGGGCGCGACGCGTGCTCCTCGTCCATCGGCAGCTCGATGACGAAGTTGCCGAGGCTGTAGAAGATCGCCTTGCCGCGGTAGACCTCGATCCCCTTCAGGATGTGCGCGTGGTGGCCGAGGATCAGGTCGGCGCCGGCGTCGATGGCCGCGTGCGCCACGGCGCGCTGGTAGTCGGCCAGTTGCGCGGGCACGAAGTGGATGCCCCAGTGGAACGACACCACGACCGCGTCGGCGAGCTGGCGCGCCTGCGCGACGTCGTCGAGCAGGCCGCGCAGGTCGTCCGGGTGCGCGAAGGTGCGGATGCGCACCGGCGTGCCGGGCTGGTCGGGTTCGATCGGCTCGCAGTGCGTGAGCGCGCGCATCGGCGCCACGCCCGCACGCCGCGCGGTCGCCCAGTAATCGGCGGGCAGGATGCTGCAATAGGCGAGCACGGCCACGCGCACGCCGCGGATTTCGATCACCCGGATCCGCCGCGCTTGCGCGAGGTCGGCACCGACGCCGACGACCGTGAGGTCGGCCGCTTCGAGCGCGCGGATGGTGTCGAAGAAGCCTTCGTAGCCCCAGTCGAGCGCGTGGTTGCTCGCCCACGAGACGACGTCGAAGCCGGCGCGGCGGATCGCGTGCGCCGCGTCCGGATGCGTGCGCGAGGTGTGGCGCACCTGCGGCACGCGCTGCCCGCGCTCGGTGAGGTTCATCTCGAGCTGGCAGAACGAGAGGTCGGCCGCGCGAATCGCGGGCGCGACGCCGGCGAACAGCGCGTCGACGTCGGGGCTCTCGGGTCCGACGTCGCCGACGGCGGCGAAGGTGATCATGGGGTTCGGGATCCTCGGTGGATTCGTGAGACTGGCGGCCGACGGCCGGTTCACGCGCGATCGGCGCAGCGGTGCAGCGCCGCGAGCACGGCCGCC
>JANJTK010000128.1 GCA_024711155.1 Burkholderiaceae bacterium | reverse complement strand
GCACCGCCTTCCAGACGCGCCGCAGGCACTTGTCGGAATACGCGTCGATTTCGCGCATCGACCCGCTGCGGTAGTGGTCGATCAGCGCGCGCGCGAGGTAGCGCACGTCGCTCGCCGCCAGGTTCAGCCCCTTGGCGCCGGTCGGCGGCACGATGTGCGCGGCGTCGCCGGCGAGCAGCAGGCGGCCGAAGCGCATCGGCTCGGCCACGAAGCTGCGCAGCGGCGCGATGCTCTTCTCGATCGACGGCCCGGTCGCGAGCGCGGCCGCCGCGCGTGCGTCGAGGCGGCTGCGCAGCTCGCCCCAGAAGCGTTCGTCGGGCCACGCCTCGGGCCGCTCGTCGAGCGGCACCTGCACGTAGTAGCGGCTGCGCGTGCGCGAGCGCATGCTGCACAGCGCGAAACCGCGCGGGTGGTTGGCGTAGATCAGTTCGTCCGACACCGGCGGCACGTCGGCCAGCACGCCGAGCCAGCCGAACGGATAGACGCGCTCGTAGTGGCGCACGGCGCCCGCCGGGACGCTCGCGCGGCACACGCCGTGGAAGCCGTCGCAGCCGGCGACGAAATCGCACGACACTTCGCGCGCGACGCCGCCCTCGAGGTAGCGCACCACCGGCGCGCGGCCGTCGAAGCCGTGGATCGAGACGTCGCGCGCCTCGTAGACGGTGCGCGCGCCGGCCGCCGCGCGCGCGTCCATCAGGTCGCGCGTGACTTCGGTCTGGCCGTAGACGGTGACGCGCTTGCCGCCGGTGAGGCCGGCCAGGTCGATGCGGTGGCGCGCGCCGTCGAACGCGAGCTCGATGCCGTCGTGCACCAGGCCCTCGGCGTGCAGCCGGCGGCCGACCCCGGCCTCGTCGAGCAGGTCGACCGTGCCCTGCTCGAGCACGCCGGCGCGGATGCGACCGAGGACGTAGTCGGCGCGCTGCCGCTCGAGGATCAGCGCGTCGATCCCCGCGCGGTGCAGCAGCTGCCCGAGCAGCAAGCCGGCGGGGCCGGCGCCGACGATCGCGACCTGTACGCGCATGGTGTCCCTTTCCCCTGGTCTGGCCGCCAGTCTACGGGCGGCGATAATCCCCTGTCGCCGCAATGCCTGCTTCCGGAGCTCCGATGTCGATCGTCTATCTCGTCCGCCACGCGCAGGCTTCGTTCGGCGCCGACCACTACGACCGCCTGTCCGGGCTCGGGCGCCAGCAGGCGCGCTGGCTGGGAGAGTACTTCGCCGGGCGCGAGCTGCGTTTCGCGCGGGTGATGGCCGGCACGCTGATCCGGCAGCAGGACACCGCGCGCGAGGTGCTCTCGGCGCTCGGCGATGCGGCGGGCGAGCTGGTTACGCACGGCGGCCTCGACGAGTACCACGGCGAGGCGCTCTACGCGGCCTGGTCCGGCGGCGCCGATCCGCGCCGCCACCAGCGCGCCGACTACCGCGACTACTGGCGCGCGTTTCGAGAGGCGATGACGGCCTGGTCCGAGGACCGCCTGGCGGGCGTGCCCGAGACCTGGAGCGAGTTCGGCGCGCGCGTGCGCGCCGCGCTCGACGAGGCGGCCCGGGGCGCCGGGCGCGACGATGCGGTGCTGGTCGTGAGCTCGGGCGGCGCCATCGGGCGACTGGTCGCGGACATCGCCGGCGCGCCGGCGCGCACTGCGATCGAGCTGAACCTGCAGTTCCGCAACAGCGGGATCTGCGAACTGATTGCCGGCGCGGGCTCGCTGCGGCTGCTGAGCTTCAACGCTGTGCCGCACCTCGACCAGCCCGGCCGTCGGCAGGCGATCACGCACGCGTGACCGGCGCGACGGCGTTGGCCGTCGAGGCCGACGGCACCGGCAATCGGGATCGGCGCGACGGCGCCGGCCCTTGACGCCGGTCACGATGTGCGCGGCCGGCTGCGCCAGACTGTGCGTCGAACGGCAATCAGCGGAGGTCCGCGGTGAGCGAACCCGCCTTCTACGGCGCCGACGAACTCGACGCGGTGGTCGCGCGCATGGCGCGCCAGGTTCACGGCCTGGTCGAGGATCCGGCGCGGTTGCTGGTCGTCGGCATCCTGCGCCGCGGCGCGCCGCTGGCGGACCGGCTGTGCGCGCACCTGCGCGAATCGTGGCGCGTCGGGCGCATCGAGCGCCTCGATCTCGAGATCAAGCGCTACGCTGACGACCTGACGGTCCTGTTTCCCGAAACGCGGCTGCGCGAATCGGCGCAGGCGCAGGCGGCCGACTTCGCAGGGCGCTGCGTGCTGCTGGTCGACGACGTGCTCTACGAAGGGCATTCGCTGCTGCGCGCCGTCCGGCTGCTTGCCGATCGCGGCGCGACGACGGTGCGCACTGCGGTGCTGGTCGATCGCGGCTGCGCGCGCCTGCCGGTGAAGGCCGACGTCGCCGGCCTGCGGCTCGACGTCGCGCCGCTGCAGATCGTCGACGTTCACGTGCCGCCGTACGAGACCGAGTTCGAGATCCGCATCAACCGCAGGGAGCCGCGCGATGTTTCGCGACCGTGACGACGCCGCGCGCCAGCTCGCGCAGGCGCTCGCCACATGGCGCGGGAGCAATCCGCTGGTGCTCGCGATCCCGCGCGGCGCGTTGCCGATGGGGCGCGTGATCGCCGACGAACTCGGCGGCGAGCTCGACGTCGTGCTGGTGCGCAAGATCGGCGCGCCCTTCCAGCCCGAGTTCGCGCTCGCCGCGGTCGACGAGACCGGCACGCTGCAGTGGACGCCGGGCGTCGACGCGCGCTCGACCGACGCGCAGTGGATCGAGCAGGAGAAGCGCGCGCAGCTGGACGTGCTGCGGCGTCGCCACCAGCGCTACCGTGCCGGCCGGGCCGCGATCGACCCGGCCGGGCGGATCGCGATCGTCGTCGACGACGGCCTCGCCACCGGTTCGACGATGGTTGCCGCGCTGCACGCGACGCGCGCGCGCGGCCCGCAGCGCCTGATTTGCGCGGTGCCGGTGGCGGCGGCAGACGCCCTGGAGCGGGTGCGGCCGCACGCCGACGAGGTCGTCTGCCTGTCGACGCCCGCGTACTTCCAGGCCGTGTCGCAGTTCTACCGCGTGTTTCCGCAGGTCGAGGACGACGAGGCGGAGCGGATCCTGGCGTCGGCGGCGGGGAGGTCCGAGACGCGGCGCTGACCGCGAGTCAGGTGGTGCTGTCGTGCGCGTGATCCGGCGCGCGGCTCGAATGCGAAGATTCGCGTGCTTCGTCGCAGCCGCCTCCGCCATCAACGCGCGGACCGGTCAGCACCGGACCCATGCGCACGAGATAGAGCGCCCAGGCGATCACCCAGGCGACCCCGGCGCTCGAGAGCAGCCAGGCCGGCATTCCGGGGACTCCGGCCGCCGCGCGCGCGAGTGCTGCACCGACGATCAGTGCGGCGGCGGTCGGCACCCAGGGACGGGCGTCGAGCGCCAGTCCGCTGTGGATGCGACCGGCGATGCACAGGACCGCGAAGACGGACAGACCCATCGCACCGACCGTGATCAGGTGACGCCCGACGCCGGAGCCGAACGCGTGAGTCAGCGCGGAGATTCCCAGCGCGGCATGGCCCAGCGCCAGCAGCCAGTAGACGGCGTACAGGATCAGCGGCCAGCGATTCCACAGCGCGCGCCCGAGGTGCCAGTCGTTCAGGATGCCGAGCACCGCCGCAGCGGCCGCGAGCGCGATCCAGCCGCCCACAGCGGATCCGGGGCTACTCCACTCGAACAGTGCATGCAGCGCGATCGCGAAGATCGCCAGGTTGCGCCGCGGCGGGCGCGCGCGATACTCGGGGGCGTCGGGGTCGCTGCGCGCGCGCACTTCGTCGAGCGCGTCGTTGACGATGCGCATCGATACCCGGCTCATCGCGATCAGGACGAGGCAGGCGAGCACGGAGCTCGCGGCGACCGACCAGCGCAGCGGATCGACGCCGCGCAATGCGTCGACGTGGTAGCCGGCCGCCGCGAGCGCGAGGGCAAGCAGGCCCCACACGAAGCTCCTGTGGCGCCGGTGCGGATCGCGCAGCAGGCGCGGGCCGACCAGCGCGGGCAGCGCCGCGGCGAACGCGACGTTCGTCACCGCGGCCGGCCACGGGCCAAGATGGCCCGACAGCCAGAACGCGATCCGCGCCGCGAGCCAGCCGAACGCAAGTGCAACAGCGATCTGGCGTCCGAAGGCCGAGGTCGCAGTGAACTCGGGCACCGCGGTCGCGATGAAACCGGCGACTGCTGCGAGCCCGAACCCGAAGACCAGTTCGTGCGCGTGCCAGGCGACAGGTCCGCCAGCGACGGCTGGAATCGCGGCGCCGGCGCCGAGGAAGACGAGCCACAGCGAGAGCCCGAGCGCCGCCTGAAGGGCCGCGGCGAGAAAGAGCGGGCGGAAGCTGCACATGAACAGCGGATGGCGCGCGACACGGTCGATTGCGCGGCGCCCGAAGGCCAGTGCGTCGCTCAGCATCGGTTCGCCTGGCGCGGAAACGGCGTGACCGATCCCTTCGAGGGCATCGGGTACAGCCCGGTGTGCGCGCATCCCGGGTCGGTCGAGATCGGCCGGGAGCGTTCCTTCAGGCCGAAACTCGCCCGCACCGCCGGTTGCGCGAGCAGTTCGGCGGTGTGCGCGTGAACCCAGGCGTCGTCGCGCTGCAACGCCACCCCTTCGAGCGCGAATCGCGCGACGATGCGCCCCGGACGCGGGGACAGCACCAGGATTTCGTCCGAAAGGCGCACCGCCTCCATCAGGTCGTGAGTGATCATCAGGATGCCGGCCCGGTTCGCATCCTGGTGTTCCAGCAGCAGCACGTACAGTTCCTCGCGCAAGCCGACATCGAGCGCGGAGAAGGGTTCGTCGAGCATCAGCAGGTCAGGGTCGATCGCCAGTGCGCGCGCGAGCGACACGCGGCTCTGCATGCCGCCGGACAACTGGTGCGGAAAGCGGTCGAGGTCCACGGCCGACAGGCCGAGGCGCAGCGCGAGTTCGCGCACGCGCGGCTCCCGCTCGGCCCGCGCGACGCCGCGCGCGGCGAGTCCCAGCGCGATGTTGTCGAGCGCTGTCTTCCATGGCAGCAGGCGTGGGTGCTGGAAGACGCAGGCCGCGCGGCGGAACGTGCTTCGGATCGTGCCGTCGTCGGGAAGTTCGAGCCCAGCGCACAGGTGCAGCAGTGTCGTCTTGCCGCAACCCGAGGGACCGACCAGCGCGACGATGCGCCCGGGAGTGACCTCGAGGTCGATCCCGTCGAGCACGTCGTGGCGCGCGTACGCGTGTCGCACGCTGCTCGCGACGAGTGCGGGCGCCGTCACTGGCCGCCCCCAGGCGCGGACGCTTCGCGCCAGCGCTCGACCTCTCGCCGGACCGGTTCCAGCACGAGGTACTCGACGGCCAGCAGCAGGCCGACGACCGCGGCGATCCACGCCAGCGTCGTCGCCGTGTCGAGATGCGCTCGCGAGACCGCCAGCGCCGCACCGACGCCGTCCTGCGTCGCGAGCAGTTCGGCCATCACGACCACCTTCCACGACATGCCGAGCGCGGCGATCCACGCCGGGAACAGGTACGACACGACGTGCGGCAGGTACAGGTCGAACAGCATCATCCGCGGCGGCAGGCGAAACGACTCGGCCATCGTCTTCAGGTGGTTGTCGAGCGTGCGGCTGCCCTGCAGCGCGCCGACGAAGACCACCGGAAAGCTCGCGACGAACACCGTGAACACCGGCGTGCCGTCGCCGGCGCCGAACCACAGCAAAGCGAGCACCAGCCAGGCGATCGGTGGCGTTCCCATCAGCACGGTGACGAGCGGGCGCGACATCGCCGAAGCGGTCATCGACACCCCCGCTGCCAGCCCGAGCACGCTCCCAGCGACCACCGACAGTGCGAAACCGAGCAGCGCGCGCCTCGCCGTCGCGGCCAGTTCGGGCCCGGCGGATCCCTCTGCGATCAGCCGGTGCAGCGTGGCAAAGGCGGAGCGCGGATCGGGCAGCACCAGCGGGCCGTAGGCGGCCGCGATGCCCTCCCACGCGGCGACGAACAGCAGCAGGCTCGCCACGGCGCCCCAGCCGCTCCACAGGTAGGCGGGCAGCGCGGCGAGCCAGGCGCGCGGCAGGCTCATCGGGGCGCAGCCGGGGGCAGCGCCGAGTAGAACTCGTCCGGGGGCAGTCTGCCCCCGAGCAGCGCCGGGTTCTTCCTCAGCAGCAGGGCGAACAGGAACTCGAGTTCGTTGCGCGCGTCGCGCGCCGCCACCGCGTTCAGTCGGCTCGATGCGACGGCGTCGGCGATCGCTTCCGGGGCGAGCGCGGGGATCCGCCCGGCGACCAGGCGCCCGCAAGCTGCGGTGTCCGACTTGCACCAGTCGAGCGAACCGGCGTACGCGGCAGCGATCCGCGCCACGAGGTCGGGGCGTTCCAGCAGCCGGCCCATGACCGCGATTCCAGCCTGCGGGATGCGAGCCTCGCGCCCGAACGCCTTGCCCCACTCGACCTGGAGGTCGATCGCACGGTGCAGCTCCGGCGCAACCAGCTTGAGCGGGAACGAGCCGGTCTTGCGCAACGCCATCGACGCTGCCGGTTCGGCGAGCAGCGCGTGATCGACGCGCCGCATCACGAGCAACTGCATCGCGTCGATCGGGCTGGCGACGTAGCGCAGCTTGAGGTCGCGGCGCACGTCGATGCCCTGGCGCTCCGCGATGAGGCCAAGCAGGATGTCGGGCATGTCGCCGCGGAACGGCATTGCGAGTTCGTTGTCGCGCAGGTCGGCCAGCTGGCGCAACCGGGGGTCGCGCGACACGATCCACAGCAGGCCCCAGGTCGACACGTTGACCAACCGCAGCTTCGCGCCGCGGTTGTAGAGATTCGCAGCGACGTTGACCGGCATCGCGAGCACGTCGGCGCCGCCGTCGAGCGCCATCGTGCGCAGCTGGTCCGGGTCGCGCCACTGGACGAACTCGACCTTCGCGGCGACGTCCGCGAGCGCGCCCGATTCCGCCATGTGAACGAGCGGGTTCGACACCGAGGCGACCGGCCCCGCAAGGACCAGTCGAGGCAGCCTCTCGCGCGCAGTGGCATCGGTTCGATGCACGGCCAGGGCGGCGCAGCCGATCGAGGCAGCCGCGGCAAACAGCGCGCGACGCCGCGCGTTCAGCGCGGCCGCGACACCCGAAAGACCGTTCATGTCAGAACCTCCCGTTGACGGCCACGGAGATGCTGCGCCCGGGAGCGGGCAGCTCGCGACCGGAGAGCCCCTCCACCAGGTGCTCGTGGTAGCGGCGGTCGAAGAGATTGGTGAGCGCCACATTCAGGCTTGCGGCCTGCATTCCGGCAACGCGACCGAGGTGCCATCCGAAGCGCAGGTCGGCGGTGGCGAAACCCGGCGTCGCGTTCTCGGTGCCGTTCGAGAAGCGCGTTGCCACACGATCCTGGCGCGCGGCGGCGCGCAGCTGCGCGCGCCAGAAGAAGCCGTGTGCGGAAGGCTGGCCGATGCCCAGCCGCAGTTCGGGCGGCGGCGTCTGGTACAGCGGCTCGTCGTCCTGCCGGTTGATTCCGCGCAACCAGGTGAAGGTCGCGTCGCCGACCAGCGCCCCTAGCGGGGCGCTGGCGCCGCCTTCGAAGCCGTGAATTGTCACGCGCTCCAGGTTTTGCGTGAGCTTGAGCGGCAACCCGGTGCCGGGATGCGTGGCTCCGGTCACGCGGCCGGCGATGTAGTCGTCGATTCGCGTGAAGAATGCCGCGAACCGGTACTCCGCCTTCCGGTGCTTGCCCTTGACGCCGGCTTCGATGCTGGTTGAACGCTCGGGGCGAAGTTGCGGATTGCCGACGTGGTAGTAGCCGTCGCCGCGCGCGGCGTCCTCGAAACGCTCGCGCATGTCGGCCGCCCGGTAGGCGCGGCCGACGTTGGCATACAGGCTGGCCGACGGCGACACCGGATGGATTGCTCCCAGCGACCACGACAGCGTGGTGTCGCCCTGTTCGAGACCCGTGGTCTGTGCAGCCGGGCCGGCGCCCTTGCGGGCCGCGTCGCCGACCACGCGGTCGAGCCGGGCGCCAGCGACGAGGCGCGTGCTGCCGAAGTCGATCTCGTCCTGGACGAACAACCCCGAGGAACGGAGCCTGCCGCGCACGAACGGGTCGTTGCGCAGGTTGTTGTTGAACAGTGGCGCGTTGTTGTCGATGTGGCGCTCGGGGTCGGCGCGCATCTGCCAGACGTCGGCGCCGATCGTCAACAGGTGCCGCTCCCCCGCCGGCAGGAGGTACTTCGCGCGCGCGCCATTGGTCGCGAAAGTGACGTCGTTGCGAACGTAGTCGCGTCCGAGGGCGGAGGAACGGGCGCGGATCTGGCGCGACACCTCCTGTCGGTAGAGGTCGGCGGAGAGCTTGCCGGCGCCGACGCTCGCGTCGATGCCCGCCTCGAGCAGGCTGCGCTGCTGTTCCGGCGAGTGGATCGTGACGGTGCCGAGCACCGGCGGGATCCCCGCGCCGCCGGATTGCCCGCCGGTGCGCGCCGATCCGGGGTACCAGACGTCGCGGTCGACATGGTGCTGGGCGTTGAGCCGCAGGCTCGCCTTGTCGGTCAGGCGATGGCGATACTTCGCGAGCAGCGTGCGCGAACGGTAGCCGGTGTCGGGTTCGCGCCCGGCGGGGCTGTCGTAGTCGTCCACATGGCGGCCTGCGGTCCCGACAACGAGCGCGCGCTCCGGGGCGGCGTGCTCGAGGAGCATCGACCCCGCGAAGCCCCGATCGACGCTGCTGGCGGCCAGGCCGATACGCCCTCCGGTGCGCGGCGTCGTACCCAGGCGCGCCTCGAGTGTCAGCAGATTCACGACGCCCCCCATCGCACCGCTGCCATGCAGTACCGAACCGGGGCCTTTGACGACCTCGACCCGGTCGAGAAGGCCGAGGTCGAGGAACGAGGCGATCGCGCCCTGTGGCTGCGCCGAGTTCAGCCGCACCCCGTCGACCTCGACGACGATGCTCTCCTTGCGTAGTCCGCGCAGGACGGGATTCAGTCCCCATGCTCCGTCGGACTGCACCGAGAGACCCGGTTCGCCGCGGAACAGTTCGCCGACCGTCGACCCGGCCGAAGCGCGTTGCGGCTCGAGCAATTCGACGGCATGCGGCGTCGAGGCGGGATCGGTGGCGCGTCCCGTGGCCGTCACGACGACTGGTTCGAGGACCGACTGTGCGAGTACAGGGGAGGCGACCGCGGTGGACGCCACCGCAACGATCGAAGGTATCAGGGTGCGCAAGGATAGGTCCTCCAGGGAGCGACGGGTCGGGGAATCGAATGAAGGCCGGATTCTAGCGCCGAAATGCGAATGAGTCGTATTTCTAGCATTATCGTTTGGCGTAGGGGTATCCCGTCGCCCCAGGATCCGACAGCGATTCGGCCCTTGACCATGACCGCTGTCTTTGCCAAAGTAATCAATTGCTCACTTTTGGCTGGATGTTGACCGCCAGCCGCCTGCGATGACCGAAACCGAAGCCCCACGCCATCTCCCCGCCGACGCGCGCCGGGCGATCACCGTCGAGACCGTCATCCGGCTCGCCGCCGAACAGAATCCCGACGGCATCACGACCGCCGCGATCGCGCAGCGCATGGGCCTCACGCAAGGTGCGCTGTTCAGGCACTTCCCGACCAAGGACGCGATCTGGCGCGCGGCGGTCGACTGGGTCGCCGAGCGCCTGATGGCGCGGGTCGACCGCGCCGCGCGGGCGGCGTCGTCCCCGGGCAGCGCGCTCGAAGCGGTCTTCGCCGCGCACACCGCGTTCGTCGCCGAGCATCCCGGCGTGCCGCGGCTGCTGTTCGGCGAACTGCAGCGCCGCGGCGATTCGCAGACGCGGCGCATGGTGCAGGCGCTGCTCGGGCGCTACCGCGAGCGCATCTGTGCGCTGGTCGACGAGGCGTGCGCGCGCGGTGAGTTTGCCGCCGACCTCGACCGCGACGCCGCGGCGACGCTGTTCGTCGGCACCATCCAGGGGCTGGTGGTGCAGGCGATGGTGGCCGGCGACATGCAGCGCGTCCTGCGCGACGCGCCGGCCGCGTATGCGATGCTGCGGCGCGCATTCGGGGGGGGGACGCGATGATGAAGATGTCGAGGCGCGCGCGCTCGCTGGCGCTGGGCGCCGTGATCGTGGTGCTGGTCGGGCTGTTCCTTTGGGTCGTGCTGCGCGCGGGGCCGCTGGCGCCGGTGCCGGTCACGACGACGACGGTCGAGCGTCGCGCGGTGGCGCCGGCGCTGTTCGGTGTCGGCGTGGTCGAGTCGCGCTACACGCACCGCATCGGCCCGACGATGGCCGGCCGCCTGGCGCGCGTCGACGTGCAGGTCGGAGATCGCGTGACCGCGGGCCAGGTGCTCGGCGAGATGGACCCGGTCGACCTCGACCAGCGGCTCGGCGCGCAGCAGGCTGCGCTCGCGCGCGCCCGCGCCGGCATCGCCGCCGCCGACGCGCAGGTGCAGGACCTCGCGGCGCGGCGCGCGCACGCCGAGAACCAGGTGCGCCGCTACGAGCAGCTGTTCGCGGCGCGCGCGGTCAGCGAGGAGGCGATGGAGGCGCGGCGCCAGGAGCTGCGGCTCGCGCAGGCCGGGTGGCTCGCCGCGCGCGCCAACCTCGACGCCGCCGGCCAGGAGCTGGCGCGGGGCGGGGCCGAACGCGACGCGCTGGCGCGCCCGCGCGCCAACCTGCGGCTGGTGGCGCCGGCGGCGGGGCTCGTGACGGCGCGCGCCGCCGATCCCGGCACGACGGTCGTCGCCGGCCAGGCGGTGGTCGAAATCGTGGATCCGGCCAGTGTCTGGGTCAACGCGCGCTTCGACCAGCTGCGCGCGTCGGGACTGCGTGCCGGGCTGCCGGCGCGCGTCGCGCTGCGCTCGCGCGACGGCGCGCCGCTCGCGGCGAAGGTGCTGCGCGTGGAGCCGACCGCCGACGCAGTGACCGAGGAGGCGCTTGCGAAGGTGAGTTTCGACGCGCCGCCGCAGCCGCTGCCGGCGATCGGCGAACTGGCCGAAGTCACGCTCGAACTGCCGGCGCTGCCGCCGCGTCCGGTGGTGCCGAACGCGAGCGTGCAGCGATCCGGTTCGCAGGTCGGCGTCTGGCGCCTGGACGACGGCGGCCTGCGCTTCGCGCCGGTGCGGCTGGGCGCCTCCGATCTCGACGGCAACGTCCAGGTGCTCGACGGGCTCGACGCGGGCGCGCGCATCGTCGTCTACAGCCAGCGCGCGCTCGACGCGCGCAGCCGCATCGAAGTCGTCGAGCGCCTGCCCGGAGTGAAGCCGTGATCAGCCTCGCGGGCCGCGACATCCTGCAGTCGTGGGGCAAGTTCGTCTTCACCGGCGTCGGACTCGGGCTGCTGATCGGCGCCACGCTGACGATGGCGGGCGTCTACCGCGGCATGGTCGAGGACGCGCGCGTGCTGCTCGACAACAGCGGCGCCGACCTGTGGGTGGTGCAGCAGGGCACGCTCGGCCCCTACGCGGAGTCGTCGAGCCTGTACGACGACACGTGGCGCGGCATCGTCGCGATGCCCGGGGTCGAACGCGCCGCCAACGTGACCTACCTGACGATGCAGGTCGCGCGCGGCGAGCGCGACGTGCGCGCGATGGTGGTCGGGGTCGTTCCCGGAGGACCGGGCGAGCCCGGGCAACCCGGCTTCCTGGTCGCGGGGCGGCACATCACGCGCAGCCACTACGAGGCGGTCGCCGACGTCGCCACCGGCTTCGCGCTCGGTGACGAGATCCGCGTGCGGCGCAACCTTTACCGTGTCGTCGGGCTCACGCGGCGGATGGTCTCGTCCGGCGGCGACCCGATGGTCTTCGTTCCGCTGAAGGACGCGCAGGAGGCGCAGTTCCTGAAGGACAACGACGCGATCGTCCGCCAGCGCCGGCGCACCGCGCAGAACCCGGCCTTCGCCCGGCCCGGGGTGCCGGGCCTGCTCGACGCGGTGATCGCGTCGCAGGCCGTCAATCCCTTCGTCAACGCGGTGCTGGTGCGGGTCGCGCCCGGACACTCGCCGGAGGAAGTGGCGGCGCCGATCCGGCGCTGGAAGCGGCTGCAGGTGTACACGCGCGCGCAGATGGAGGAGATCCTGATCGCGAAGCTCACCGCGACGTCGTCGCGGCAGATCGGCATGTTCCTGGTGATCCTCGCGATCGTCAGCGCCGCGATCGTCGCCTTCATCATCTACACGCTGACGATGGGCAAGCTGCGCGAGATCGCGGTGCTCAAGTTGATCGGCACGCGCAACACGACGATCGCGTCGATGATCCTGCAGCAGGCGCTCGGGCTCGGCGTGATCGGTTTCCTGGTCGGCAAGGTCGCAGCGACGCTGTGGGCGCCGTTCTTCCCGAAGAACGTGGTGCTCGAGACCGGCGACGCGGCGCGCGCGATCGTCGCAGTGCTGGCGATCTGCGCGCTCGCCAGCGTGATGGCGATCCGCGCGGCGCTGAAGGTCGACCCGGCGGAGGCGGTCGGTGGCTGAGGCCGGCGGACGGGGGATCCGCATCGAGGGCCTGCGCAAGCGCTACGGCGCGGGCGACACCGCGGTCGACGCGCTGCGGCACGTCGACATGCAGGTCGCGCCGGGCGAGGTGGTCGGCTTGATCGGCCCTTCGGGGTCCGGCAAAAGCACCCTGCTGAAGTGCCTGGGTGCGGTGATCGAGCCGAGCGGTGGCCGGATGACGCTCGGCGAGCGGACCATCTACGACGACGGCTGGGAGATCGACGACCTGCGCGCGCTGCGCCGCGACAACATCGGCTTCGTGTTCCAGGCGCCCTACCTGATCCCGTTTCTCGACGCGACCGACAACGTCGCGCTGCTGCCGATGCTGCAGGGCCGGCCGAACGCCGACGCGCGCGCGCGCGCGCTCGAGGTGCTCGGCGCGCTCGACGTGGCGCACCGGGCGCGCGCGATGCCGGCGCAGCTCTCGGGCGGCGAGCAGCAGCGCGTGGCGATCGCTCGCGCGCTGGTCAACCGGCCGCCGGTCATCCTCGCCGATGAACCCACTGCGCCGCTCGACAGCGAGCGCGCGCTCGCGGTGATCCGGATCCTCAACGACATGGCGCGGCAGTACGAAGCGGCGATCATCGTCGTGACGCACGACGAGAAGATCATTCCGACCTTCCGACGCATCTACAACATCCGCGACGGGCGCACCGAAGAGCAGGCCGGCGAGGGGCGCCCGCTGGCCTGAAGCGCGGGCACGGCCCCGTCGGCGGGCGACGGTGCGTGGGCGGTGCTCAGCCGAGGACTGCGCGCCGGCGCCGCAACGCGAACACGGCGAACAGCGCGAGACCCGCAGCGCCGGCGCCGATCGCCGCCATCGGATGCGCGATCGCCTGCACCACCGGCCACAGCCCGGCGCGCACGATCCGGCGCAGCCCGTCGCGCTCGCGGATGAAGTCGGCGAAGGGCGGCGACCACGCGTAGTAGGCGCGCACGAAGGCCCGGCCGGCCGCGTTGGACAGCAGGTGGCGGTCGCGGAACGCGCGCAGCCGCGCGACCTCGGGCGCCATGTCGCTGCCGAAGGCGGCGGTGGCGATGAAGCAGCCGCCGAAGCCCGCGCTCGGCGCGGGATCGAGCCACGTGAAGGTCGCGATGCACGAACGGTTCGCGGTCATCGTCACGCGGCCGTCGGCGCAGTCGGCGTCGCCGCTCCAGCCCGCGAACAGCGAATTGTCCGAAGCACTTGCGGTGAGCACGACTTCGGTGCCGAATTCGAACGCTGCCTGGCAGGTCGTTCCGCACACGATGCCGGCGGGCGTCGACGTCACGCTGCCGATGCCGGTGCCCGCGCGCGCGACCGACAACGTCACGCTGCCGCCGATGGCGCTGGCGGTGCCGCTGTTCGCGTCGGCGGTGTAGGCCTTGCGGCCGTCGGGCGCGATCGCGATGCCGGTCGGCGCGAGGCCGGGCGCGACGTCCACGCGCGCCGCCTCGAACCCCGTCGCGGCGACCAGCACGCTCACCGATCCGTCGTCGCGGTTCGAGACGTAGATGCGGCTTCCGTCGGGACTCGCGGCGATGCCGGTCGGTGCCGCGCCGCCGACTGGCGCGGTGCTGGTGGTCGCGCTCGCGATCTGGTGGCGCGTCACGCTCTGGTCGAACTGGTTGGCGACGAACACACTGCTGCCGTCGGGCGTCACGGCGACGGCGATCGGCCGGCGACCGGTCGCGAAGCCGCCGGGGAGGGTCGCGCCGGTGAGCGGGTCGAAGGCGACGACCTTGTCGAGCCCGGCGAGCGTCGCGTCCGCCACTGCGACGTAGGCGCGCTGGCCGGCGGGATGGACCGCGATGCCGAGCGGGATCTCGCCGGCCGCGAAGGCGCGGGTCGCAATGACGGTTCGCGACGCGAGGTCGACAATGCGAACGCTGCCGCCGGCCTGGTTGTCGGAGACCAGCAGCCGCCGCCCGTCCGGGGTCAGTGCGAGGCCCTGCGGGTTGTCGAGCGCGCCGCCGCCGAAGGCGAGCGGAATCGTGTGGAGCGGCTGGATCAGCGCCGCGTCGAGCGCGACGATGCCGTTGCCCGCGACGGCGACATAGACGCGCTTCCCGTCGGGACTCGCGACCACCGATTCCGGGCTGCCGGTCGCGATCGTCGTCGCCGTGATCAGCGCGTCGTTGACGCTGCTCACGAGGCTCACGCCGCCCGCGACCCCGCCGGCGCGCCGCGCCACGTAGGCCTTGCGGCTGTCGGGGCTGAACGCCACCGACACTGGTTGCCCGCCGACCGCGGCGGCGCCGGTGAGCGCCGGCGCCGAGGTCACGACTTCGGTTTCGAACGCCCGCGGCGCGAGCGCACGCGCGGTCGGCGTGACGAGCGAAACCGGGCCGGTGGACGTTCCCGCCGGCGTCACCGCGACCAGCGTCGTCGGGCTCGAAGCAAGCAGCGTCGCCGCGCCCCCGCCGGCGAACGTCAGCGCGTTGTCGGCGTCCGCAGCCGCGAACGCTTCGCCGACGATCGTGACGATCGTGCCGGCGATCCCGCCCGGCGGATTGACAAAGCGGATCCGCGGTCCGCCCGGCACCGCGATTCGTACGCCTGACAGTGTGCCGGTGGCGCCGCTGCCGTCCTGCGTCCACGATCCGGCAGCCGATCCGGCATCGACGTCGAGCGCGGTCAGCGTCCACCGATTGAGTTGGCACGGCGCGCGCAGGAACGTGCCCGAGACGAAGCCGAGGTTGTCGAGGCCGCCTTCGACGACGCCGTCCATGCAATCGACGTCGCCGAGCAGCGTCGCGCTGCCGGTGGCGGTGTTGCCGCTGCCGGACAGCTCGGCTTCCCAGGTGCCGGTCACGAGGCCGAGCGCCGGATCCGAGCCCTGCCAGGCGCCGGCCCAGACCCCCGAGAGGTCCGGGATGGCCGGCGGCGGCGGACTCGAACCGCCCCCGCCGCCGCAGCCCGCCAGCATCGCGGCGGCGAATGCCGCAATCACCGCGCCTGCCCGCCTGGGATTCGTCCGCATGTCGTCTCCGATCGCATTCAGCCGTGTGCAGTCTCGCGCATCGCCGCGCCGGCGCGTTGACCTCGGTCAAGCCGGTTCCTGCCGCTTGAAGTATTGGTTGCCGGGGAATCGTGGCAACTGACTGAGGCTCCGGCATGGCACACAAGCAGGTCCTGTTCCGATCGTCCGCGCGCGAGAAGGTGCTGCGCGGGGCCGCGCAACTCGCCGACGCGGTGCGCGTCACGCTCGGGCCGCGCTCGAAGTCGGTGCTGATCGACCGCAAGTGGGGCGATCCGATCGTCTGCAACGACGGCGTCACGATCGCGAAGGAATTCGACCTGAAGGACGCGGAGGAGAATCTCGGGGCGAAGATGCTGCGCCAGGCGGCGGTCAAGACCGGCGACGTGGTCGGCGACGGCACCAGCACCTCGACGATCCTCGCGCACGCGATCTTCGCCGACGGCGTGCGCAACGTCGTCGCGGGCGCCAGCGCGATCGACATCAAGCGCGGCCTCGATCGCGCCACGAAGCGCGCGGTCGAGGCGCTGCGCGCGCTGTCGCGGCCGGTGCAGACGCGCAAGGAGCGCGCCCAGGTCGCGGCGATCTCGGCGCACAACGACGACGAGATCGGCGAGCTGGTCGCCGAGGCGATCGACAAGGTCGGCAACGAAGGCGTGATCACGGTCGAGGAGTCGAAGACCACCGAGACGGTGCTCGACGTCGTCGAGGGCATGCAGTTCGACCGCGGCTACCAGTCGCCGTACTTCGTCACCAGCCCCGAGACGATGGAGGCGGTGCTGGAGGACGCGCTGATCCTGCTGTGCGACCGCAAGATCGGCGCGCTGGCCGACATGATTCCGCTGCTCGAGAGAATCGTGAAGGCCGGCCGGCCACTGCTGGTGGTCGCCGAGGAGCTCGAGGGCGAGGCGCTGGCGACACTGATCGTGAACCAGGTGCGCGGCGTGCGAAAGAGCTGTGACGACAAGGCGACCGGCTTCGGCGACCGCCGCAAGGCGATGCTGCAGGACATCGCGATCCTCACCGGCGGGCAGGTGATCTCCGAGGAGCTCGGGCTGAAGCTCGAGAACACCACGCTCGAGCAGCTCGGCCGCGCCAAGCGCGTCGTCGTCGACAAGGACAACACGACGATCATCGGCGGCATGGGCGACGCGAAGGCGATCGAGGGCCGCGTCGAGCAGCTGCGCCGCGAGATCGAGAAGGCCACCAGCGACTACGACCGCGAGAAGCTGCAGGAGCGTGTCGCCAAGCTCGCCGGTGGTGTCGCGGTCATCCGCGTCGGCGCGCCGTCGGAGGCCGAGATGAAGTCTAAGAAAGACGCGCTCGACGACGCGATCAGTGCCACGAAAGCGGCCGTCGCCGAGGGCATCGTGCCCGGCGGGGGGCTCGCGCTGCTGCGCTGCGTCGACGCCGTGTCGCAGGAGGAGGCGGCCTGCGAGGGCGACGAGCGCACCGGCGTGCAGATCCTCAAGCACGCGCTCGAGGCGCCGACGCGCCAGATCGCCGAGAACTCGGCGGTCGACGGCGGGGTCGTCGTGGCGCGGATGCTCGAGGGCAAGGGCGCCTACGGCTTCGACGCGGGGCGCAAGGAGTACGTCGACCTGATGGAAGCCGGCATCATCGACCCGACCAAGGTGGTTCGCGTCGCGCTCGAGAACGCGGTGTCGGTCGCCAGCGTGCTGCTGCTGACCGAGGCGACGATGACCGAGATTCCCGAGACGAAGCCCGAGCGCGGCGGCGAACCCGAGATCCCGATGTAGCGGGCCGCGCGCGAGCCGGCGCAGGCCGTCTCTCAGTCGCGGCTGCCGCGCAGGCCGTCGAGCAGCAGCGACCAGGTGCGGCGCGCCGCCTCCGGCATGCCCCGCTCGCCGCCGAACAGCGTCGCCTGCATCACCAGCCCCTGCACCGCGCCGATGAGGTGCACGGCAGCGGCCTCCGCATCGAGCGCCGCGGACAATTGCCCCGCGGCTTTCGCGTCGGAAACCAGCCTGGCGAGCCTCGCGCGGTAGCCGGACACCCTGGCGCGCAGCCGCACCTGCGCAGCCGCGCCGCCGGGCCGCTGCAGCGGTTGGTAGAGGATGCGCGGCACGCCGGGGTGGCGCGCGACGAACGCGACGTGCGCGAGAAAGACGCGTTCGAGC
>JANJTK010000126.1 GCA_024711155.1 Burkholderiaceae bacterium | reverse complement strand
GCGTGTCGCGCGGCGCCCGCATCGGGGCGTGTCGCGCGGCGCCCGCACCGGGGCGTGTCGCGCGGCGCCCGCACCGGGGCGCATCACCCGGCCCGCAGCAGCGCGCCGCGAAGCCAGCTCCGTCAGTCAGTCCACGATCGTCTGCGACTGCTCCCGCAGGTACAGCGGCAGATACCAGAACGACCCGATCGCCTTGCCGGTCGACCCGCTCGCCTTCCAGCCCCCGAACGGCTGGTAGCCGGGCCATGCCCCTGTCGTCGCGCCCTGCGGGCGGTTCACGTAGGTGACGCCGGCCTCGATGCGCTCCAGGAAGACGTCGATCTCGTCGCCGGCCCCGTAGAAGCCCGCCGTCAGCCCGTAGTCCGAGCGGTTCGCCTCCGCGATCGCCTCGTCGAGCGAGTCGACCTCGCTCAGCAGCAGCAGCGGCACGAAGTGCTCGTCGCGCCACAGCGCGTCGTCGCGCGGCGCGCTGCCGATCGTCGGCGCGACGAACCAGCCGCGCGCCAGCGCGCCGTCGTCGAGCACGCGGCCGCCGGCGTCGACGCGGCCGGCATCGCGCAGGCGCGCGACGCAGCGCAGGTAGCGGTCGCGCGCGCTGCGGTTGATCACCGGCCCCATCCAGTGGTCGCGCTCGGTCGGATCGCCAACGGAGATCGCGTTGGCGGCGGCGACGAGCCGCTCGCGCAGCGCCTGCGCGACCGGTCGCTCGACCAGCACGCGCGAGCACGCCGAGCACTTCTGTCCCTGCAACCCGAACGCCGAGCGCGCGATGCCGGCGGCGGCACGTTCGAGGTCGGCGTGCCGGGTGACGATGGCCGCGTTCTTGCCGCCCATCTCCGCGATGCACGGCCGCGGCCAGCGTCCTTGCGCGAAGCGGCGCAGGATGCCCATGCCGACTTCGTGCGAGCCGGTGAAGGTGGCGCCGGCGACGTCGGCGTGGCCCGCCAGCGCGTCGCCGACCGCGCTGCCGGGCCCGGTCACGAAGTTCAGCACCCCGGCGGGCAGGCCGGCGTCGCGGAACGCCTCCAGCAGCAGCCAGCCCGACAGCGAGGTGTCGCTCGCGACCTTGAACACGACCGTGTTGCCGGCGACCAGCGCGGCGCCGATCGGCCCGCCGGCGAGCGCGAACGGGAAGTTGAACGGCGCGATTACGGCCCACACGCCGTGCGGCCTGAGCAGCGTACGGTTGCGGCTGGTGAAGCCCGCAAGGGGGTCGTTCGGCAGCTCGCGACGGAAGCCGTCGCTTTCCTGCATCCGGTCGCAGTACCAGGCGACGAGGTCGGCGGTCTCCTGCACCTCGCCGAGCGATTCCATCCGGTTCTTCCCGATTTCGATCGACACCGCGGCCGAGATCTCGTACACGCGCTCCTCGATCAACGTCGCCGCGCGTCGCAGCAGCGCGACCCGCTCGGGCCACGGGGTGCGCGCCCAGGCCGGGACGGCGCGGCGCGCGGCGGCGCCCGCCGCCTCGACGTCGGCGGCGCCGCCGGTCTGGAAGCGGCCCACGAGCAGCCCGGTGTCGATCGGCGAGCGCACTTCGAAGGCGGTTGCCGCGAAGCGCGGCCTGCCGTCGACGAACATCGGATGGTGCTGGCCGAGCGCCGGGCGCACGCGAGCCAGCGCGGCGTCGAAGCGTTCGTGCATCGCGGCCGGCGGGTCGAACATCGTCGAGTAGGTGAGCCGGAAAGGTGTTGCGCGAGTCATCGCGGGGATCTCCTTTGCGATCGTGCGGCCGTCGTGGCGGCACGACGAACGGTTCTGCCGGCGGCGCCGTCGCCATCGTCGCGACACGGCGAACGATTCCGCCGTGCGTACGCCCGCCTTGCCGCGCCCGCCGTGGCCACGCGACAGACGATTCTGCTACGATTCCCGACCGCGGCGGAAGCATCGCGGAAGCATCGCGGAAGCATCGGCCGCGCCGGACCGCGCCCCGCCGGACGCAAACGGGGCGTGCGCTGTGCCTTGCGCGGACGATGCAGGCCACCCACGCCAAATCCGGTTCTGCCGGGCACGCGAGCGCCGTCGAGGCGCGGCGCGCGCTTGCCGAGGCCGACGAGGCGCTCGACGAGGGAAACACCCAGCGCAGCCGCGAGTTGGCTTCGCAAGTGGCGTGCTCGGCGCTCGAACTCGGCGACTTGCGGCTGGAGGCGGAGGCGCTGCTGCGCCTGGCACGCGCCGACACGGTTTCCTCGCGGCTGCGCAGCGCGCACGAGAGCGCCCACCGCGCGACCCACCTGTTCCATGCGGCGAACGATCCTGCGGGCGAGATCCAGGCGCTCGTCTGGTTGTCGTACGCCGCGAGCAGCCTGCGCCACAACCAGACCGCGCTGGCGTCGTCGCTGTTCGCCGTCCGGCTGGCCGACATGCTCGACAGCACCCGCTATCGGGTGTCGGCGCTCAACAGTCTCGGCATCTCGATGATCGCCAACGGCGACTTCGAGCGCTCGGACCGCGCGCTCGCCGAGGCGGCCGAACTCGCGGGACTGGCCGAAGGCCGCGCCGCGGCCTTCCAGCCGCAGATCAACCGCTGCTACGGCGAGATCGTCCGCGTCACCGTCGAGCGACACCTGTACGGGCGCGCGGCCGTCCCGGCGCGGCTCGACGAGTTCGTCCGAGACGCGCGCCGGCTGCGCGATTCCGATCCGATTCCGAGCCGCTCGGCCGGCCGCCTCGCGACTTTCGGCGCGATGCTGTGGTTTGCGGAGGCGTTCGCCGCCTGCTGGCGCGGCGACGTCGACGAGGCGCGGGCCCACGCGGCGCGCGTCTCGGCCAGCAGTACGCGCGGCGAGGACCCGAGCTGGCTCGACGCGCTGGGCCTGTGGGCCGAGTGCGAGGTGGCCTACGCGGGCCGCGACTGGGGGGCGGCGGAGACCGCGGTGCGGCGGATGATCGACCGTGCGCTGCACGTCGAGCACGAGCAGATTGCGCGCACCGGGTACATGCTCGCCTGCCAGATCCTCGAGGAGCAGGGGCGCAGCCGCGAAGCGCTCGAGGAGCTGCGCCTGCTCGCGCGGCGCGACATCGCGATCCGCCGCGAGAGCCTCGAGCACCATGAGCGCGTCGCGCGCTGGCAGATGGAGCTGCGCGAGAGCTCGATGCGCGTGCAGACGCTGGAGGCGTCGTCGCGCGAGCTCGAGCGGCTCAGCCTGCAGGATCCGCTGACCGGGCTGCCGAACCGGCGCCACTTCGAGCAGGAACTCGCGGCGGCGCTTGCCGCGGGCGTCGACCCGGCGAATCCGTTCTCGATCGCGCTGATCGACGTCGATTCCTTCAAGCAGATCAACGACACGCACTCGCACGTGGTCGGCGACCGGGTGCTCGGGGCGCTCGGTCGGCTGATCAGTCACCATGTGCGCCACGGCGACCTGCCGGCGCGGCTGGGCGGCGACGAGTTCGTGGTGCTGTTCCGCCGCATCGGGCGGGCGACCGCCACCGCCGCCTGCGCGAGGCTTGCGAAGTCGATCGGGCGCCACCCGTGGAACGAACTCGCCGACGGCCTGCGCGTCAGCGCGAGCATCGGGGTTGCCGAGGCGGTGCCGGGCGACTCCATCGAGTCGCTGCTCAGGCGCGCCGACGACGAGATGTACCGCGCGAAGGGCCGCAAGGCCTGACCGCGAGAGCCCGGCCTCGCCGCGGCGCGGAACGGCTCGCGGCTGGTGCGCTCAGGCGCCGCCGCCCTCGTCGACGATCGCCTGCGCGCGCAGGATCACCGGTTTGTCGACCATCTTGCCGTCGACCGCGATCGCCGCGCCGCCCGCTGCGGCGGCCGCGTCGAGCACGCGCTGCGCCCACGCGCGTTCGGCCGGCGACGGCGCGAACAGCCGCTCGACCGCCTCGACCTGGCGCGGGTGGATGCACAGCTTGCCGCCGAACCCGAGCCGGCGCGCGCGCAGCACGTCCTCGCTCAGTCTTTCGGCGTCGTCGATCGCCGTGCTGACGCCGTCGACCGGCGCCTGCAGCCCGGCCAGCCGCGACGCGAGCACCAGTTCCGAGCGGAAGTGCAGCAGTTCGTCCTCGAGTGCGTCGCGCATGCCGAGGTCGACCTGGAAGTCGATCGACCCGAACGCGAGCCGCTGCACGCCGGGTTCGCGCGCGAGTGCACGCGCCGCGGCCAGCCCGGTCGCGCTCTCGACGAGCGGCAGCAGCGCGCGCGCGCCGGCGGTGCGGACCTCGGCGAGGTCGGCGGCGCGCTCGGCCTTGGGCAGCATTACGGCGGCGACACCGGGGTGCGCGCACAGCGCGAGGTCGTCGGGGAACCACGCCGTGTCGGCCCCGTTGATGCGCACGATCACCGGCCGCTGCGGCGCGAGCCAGTCGCGCAGCGCGGCGCGCGCGCGGTCCTTGTCGGCCGGCGGGACGGCGTCCTCGAGGTCGACGACGACGGCGCCGGCGCCGGCGGCGAGCGCCTTGTCGAAGCGGTCGGGCCGCGATCCGGGAACGAAGAGCAGGGAGCGTGCAGGTCGGGACATGGGCTTGGGTGAAGAAGAAGGTTGAAGAAGAAGGTCGGGCGAAGCCGTCAGATCGCGCCGTCGTCGCGCAGGCGTGTGATCTGCGCGGCGTCGCAGCCGAGCTCGCGCAGCACCGCTTCGGTGTGCTCGCCGAGCGCCGGCACCGGATCCATGCGGGCCTCGTCGAGGCCCGGCGGCAGCAGGGCGGCGACCGCGCCGGCCGGGGTTGCGACCTCGGTCCAGCGGCCGCGCGCGCGCAGCTGCGCGTGCTGCCAGACGCCGGCCATGTCGTTGACCTGCGCGTTGGCGATCTGCGCGTCGTCGAGCAGCGCCAGCACCTCGTCGGTCCGCAGCCCCGCGAAGCGCTCGACGACCAGCGCGCGCAGCTCGTCGCGCGCGGCGATGCGGCGCGGGTTCGACGAGAAGCGCTCGTCGGCAGCCAGCTCGGGGCGCCCGAGCACGCGGGCGCAGAACGCCTGCCACTCGCGCTCGTTCTGGATCCCGAGCATCACGGTCTTGCCGTCGCCGATCGGGAACGGACCGTAGGGGAAGATCGTCGCGTGCGCGGCGCCGGAGCGCGGCGGCGCCGCCGCGCCGCCGTAGGCGTAGTACATCGGGAAGCCCATCCACTCGACCATGCTCTCGAGCATCGACACGTCGATGCGCTTGCCGCGCCCGGTGCGGCCGCGCTCGACGAGCGCGGCCATGACGTTGGCGAACGCGTACATGCCGGCGGCGATGTCGGCGATCGAGCAGCCGGCCTTCGCCATCTCGTCCGGCGTGCCGGTGACCGACAGGAAGCCGGCTTCGCTCTGGATCAGCAGGTCGTAGGCCTTGCGGTCGCGCTGCGGCCCGTCGGCGCCGTAGCCGGAGATGTCGCAGACGACCAGCCGCGGGTGGCGCGGCGCGAGCTGCTCGTGCGACAAGCCGAGCCGGGCGGCGGCGCCGGGGGCGAGGTTCTGCACCAGCACGTCGGCGCGCTCGAGCAGCCGCGCGAGCACCGCCGCAGCCTGCGGATGCTTGAGGTCGAGCGCGACGCTCTCTTTCGAGCGGTTGGTCCAGACGAAGTGCGACGACTGCCCGCGCACGCGGCCGTCGTACGCGCGCGCGAAGTCGCCGACGCCGGGTCGCTCGATCTTGATCACGCGCGCGCCGTGGTCGGCGAGCTGGCGCGTGCAGAACGGGGCCGCGATTGCGTGCTCGAGCGAAACGACCGTGATGCCGTCGAGCGCGCCCATCAGAACGAACGCGGCAGCTTGAGGACGTGCTCCGCCACGTAGCTGAGGATCAGGTGGGTCGAGATCATCGGGGCTCCCGCGGCAGCGCGTGGGCTGGAGTCAGCGAATCCGGGCGCTCGCTTCCATTGCGAGGAAGCCCTCGTGGTCGCGCGCCCACAACCGCACGGCCTGGTCGCCGTCGGGCCGGCCGCACACGGAGAAGCGATGGACGTCGAACAGCGGCCGCACCGCCTTGAACTCGAAGCGTTCGACCCGCGCCACCGGCATCTCGCGCCGCAGCAGGTCGAGCAGCAGCGTCGCGATCAGCGGCCCGTGCACCACCAACCCGGGGTAGCCCTCGACGCCGGTGATGTAGCTGCGGTCGTAGTGGATGCGGTGGCCGTTGAAGGTCAGCGCCGAGTAGCGGAACAGCAGCACCGGGTCGGGCGCGATCTCGCGCGAGAACGCGGCGTCGCCTTGGGCCGGGCGCGCCGCTGCGCCCGCTCTTGCCGCTGACGCCGACGATGCGCGACTCGCGCGCGACCGCCTCGCCCACCCGCAGCGGCTGCCGGAACTCGAGCCGCCCGCCGGCCCACATGCGCCGCGGCAGCGTCACCGGCGGCAGGAAGCCGCCGCGCTGCGGGTGTCCGTCCGGACCGATTTCCCGCTGGCGCGCGAGCGCCAGGAAGTACAGCCAGTGCCACAGCGGCGGCAGCTCGGCGCCCGTGGCGGGCGCCGGGTCGTCGCGGTCGAGCGTCGCCGACAGCGCGGCGACCGGCGTCGGCGCGATCGTGTCGACGTGCCGCTCGGTGCGGCCGATCCATTGCTGCAGGCGCTCGAGGTCCATTGCCGGGGGGGGCGGTTCGTCGGCGGCGTGCCGGTTCGCGGCCGATCCGGCGGCAGGCCTTTCGCGTGCGTTGTCGAAGCCGGTAGTATGACGCGATCCGGGGCAACCCCGATGGCCGGCGCGTCGCGGAACGGACAAGATTGCCCGGTCAGACATCAGGAGGACAGACGTGATGAAGATGATCCGGGCGGTCTTCGCCGGCGCGCTGGCGCTGTCGTTCTCGGCGGGCGCGCAGGCGCAGGCGCCGATGGTGGTCAAGTTCAGCCACGTCGTGGCCGAGGCGACGCCGAAGGGCCAGGGGGCGCTGAAGTTCAAGGAGGTGGCCGAGCGGCTGCTGCCGGGCAAGGTGCAGGTGCAGGTGTTTCCGAGCTCGCAGCTGTTCGGCGACGCCAAGGAACTCGAGGCGGTGCTGCTCGGCGACGTGCAGTTCATCGCGCCGTCGCTGTCGAAGTTCGACCGCTACACGAAGAAGCTGCAGGTGTTCGACCTGCCGTTCCTGTTCGACGACATCGCCGCGGTCGACCGCTTCCAGCAGGGCCCCGAGGGCAAGGCGCTGCTCGGCTCGATGAAGAACCGCGGCCTGCAGGGCGTCGCCTACTGGCACAACGGCACCAAGCAGCTGTCGACGAACCGCGAGCGTCTCGCGCGCCCGGACGACGTCAAGGGACTGAAGTTCCGCATCCAGGCCTCCGACGTGCTCGAGGCGCAGTTCCGCGCGATGAACGCAAACCCGCAGAAGATGGCGTTCTCCGAGGTCTACCAGGCGTTGCAGACCGGGGTCGTCGACGGCCAGGAGAACACCTGGTCGAACATCTTCTCGCAGAAGTTCCACGAGGTGCAGAAGACGATCGCCAGGACCGACCACGGTGTGCTCGACTACATGGTCGTCACCAACGCAAAATGGTGGGACGGGTTGCCGCCCGACATCCGCAAGGGCCTGCAGCAGGCGATGGACGAGGCGACCGCGCACGCGAACCGCCTGGCCGAGGAGCTGAATCAGCGCGACCGCAAGCGCATCGAGGAAGCCGGCAAGGCGAAGGTCCAGCTGCTGACGAAGGAAGACGTCGCCGTGTGGCGCAAGGCGATGGAGCCGGTCTGGAAGAAGTTCGAGGCCGACATCGGCACCGACCTGATCCAGGCGGCGCTGAAGTCCAACCGCTAGGCGCGCCTGCGATCCGGCCGGCCCCCGGTCCGTTGCGGAGCACTCGTTGAAGACCGGCTGGTTCGGGCGCATCGAGGAGGGCCTGGTGGCCCTCCTGATCGCGTCGATGACGCTGATCACCTTCGTGCAGGTGGTCGCGCGCTACGTCTTCAATTACAGCTTTGTCTGGGCGCTCGAGCTCACGACGTTCCTGTTCGGGGGGCTGATCTTCCTCGGCATCTCGTACGGCGTGCGCGTCGGCGCGCACATCGGCGTGGACGTGCTGGTGAGGACGCTGCCGCGCGGCGCGGCGCGCGCGGTTGCCGTCGCCGCCACGCTGCTGTGCCTCGTTTACGCGGCGATCGTGTTCGTCGGCGGCTGGATCTACGTCGACAAGATCCGGCAGATCGGCATCCTCGCGCAGGACCTGCCGGTTCCGCAGTGGGTGCCGCGCGCGGTGCTGCCGCTCGGCTTCGCGCTGCTGTTCTTCCGCTTCGGCGAGGTGCTGGTGCGCGCGCTGCGCGGCGGCGACGCGCACCTGCTGGTCGACGAGGCCGAGGAGGCGCTGAAGCTGCGCGCGGACGACGCCGACCGTCCGCCGGGGGGCGCGACGTGACGACCGCCGCGCTGTTCGTCATGCTGTTCGCCTTCATGTTCATCGGCATGCCGGTGGCGGTCGCGCTCGGCCTGGCGTCGCTGCTGACGATCCTCGTGTTCGGGCAGGACTCGCTCGCGTCGCTCGCGTTGAAGCTCTACGAGACGTCCGAGCACTTCACGCTGCTGTCGATCCCGTTCTTCATTCTCGGCGGCGCGTTCATGACCACTGGCGGCGTGGCGCGGCGCATGATCCGCTTCGCGATCGCGTGCGTCGGGCACCTGCGCGGCGGGCTCGCGATGGCCTCGGTGCTGGCGTGCATGCTGTTCGCCGCGGTCTCCGGGTCGTCGCCGGCCACGGTGGTTGCGGTCGGCTCGATCGTGATCGCCGGCATGGTGCGCGCCGGCTATCCGCAGCCCTTCGCCGCCGGCGTCGTCTGCAACGCCGGCACGCTCGGCATCCTGATCCCGCCGTCGATCGTGATGGTCGTCTACGGCGCGTCGACCGAGACGTCCGTCGGCAAGCTGTTCATGGCCGGCGTCGTGCCCGGCATCCTGCTCGGCCTGCTGCTGATGGTCGCAATCTACGCGCTGGCGCGAGTGCGCGACCTCCCGCGCCAGCCGCGCGCAAGCCTGCGCGAGGTGCTCGAGGCCGGACGCGACTCGCTGTGGGGCCTGCTGCTGATCGTGATCATCCTCGGCGGCATCTACGGCGGCATCTTCACGCCGACCGAAGCGGCGGCGGTGGCCGCGGTGTACGCGTTCGTCGTCGCCGTCTTCGTCTATCGCGACATCGGCTGGCTGCAGGTGCCGGCGGTGCTCGTCGACGCGTCGAAGGTCACGGTGATGCTGATGTTCATCATCGCCAACGCGCTGCTGTTCGCGCACGTGCTGACCACCGAGCGCATTCCGCAGCTGATCGCCGAGCAGATTCTCGCGTGGGGCATGCCCGCCTGGAGCTTCCTGATCGTCGTCAACCTGCTGCTGCTCGCGGCCGGCATGTTCATGGAGCCGACCGGCGTGATCCTGATCCTCGCGCCGATCCTGTTCCCGATCGCGACGCAGCTCGGCATCGACCCGGTTCACCTCGGCATCGTCATGGTGGTCAACCTCGAGATCGGGATGGTGACGCCGCCGGTCGGCCTGAACCTGTTCGTCACCGCCGGCATCACGAAGATGACGATCGCCGAGGTGGTACGCGCGGCGCTGCCCTGGCTGTCGGTCCTGCTCGCCTTCCTGGCCGTCGTGACCTACGTGCCGCAGCTGTCGCTGTGGCTGCCCGGGCTGCTGTTCTAGGGTTTTCGCGAAGACATCGCCTGCAAAGGCCCGGGGCCGGTGCTCCCGCCGCCCCGGAGACATTGCACGCCGCCCGGATCCGTTGTAGCCTGCATCCCGACCGATGGCTCGCTCGGTACATCCGGTACGGTACCGGGGCGGCACGGCATCGCCCAGCACGCCGCCCGGGCGGCGCGCAAGGCACAGAACAACCAGGAGGGGCTGCGATGAAGAAGGCACTGATCGGAGCGGCGATGGCTGCGGGCATGCTCGCGGCGGGACCGCTCGCCGCGCAAGGCGCGAAACTGGTCACGCAGGGCGTGACCGACACCGAGATCCTGATCGGCAACCATACCGACCTGAGCGGACCGATCGCGGGCGTCGGCGTCGAGGTGCGCGACGCGATGCTGATGAAGATCGAGGAGCTCAACGCGGCCGGCGGCATCCACGGCCGCAAGTTGCGGCTGATCACCGAGGACGCGGCGTACGACGCCAAGCGAGCGGTGCTGGCGGCGCAGAAGCTGGTCGAGCGCGACAAGGTGTTCGCGCTGGTGTGCCCGTTCGGCGCCGGCCCGTCGCTGGCGTCGCTGTCGGTGACGCGCGAGAAGGGCATTCCGGCGCTGTTCGCGCTCACCGGTGCGGTCGCGCTGCACACGCCGCCGCGCCCCGACAGCTTCGGCTACTTCCTGCCGGACCAGTTCTTCATGCGAGTCGCGGTCGACCACGCGGCGCGCGACTTCAAGCCGAAACGCGTCGGCGCCATCTACCAGGGCGACGACTACGGCGAGGCGATGATGGCCGGCGCGAAGGAAGCGCTCGCGCGGCACAAGCTCGAACTGGTCGAGGCGGTCAGCTACAAGCCGGGCTCGACCGACTTCTCGGCGCAGGTCGCGAAGCTGAAGGCGGCCAACGTCGACCTGCTGCTGCTCGGCACTGCGCTGCGCGAGTCGGCGGGGGTCGCGCGCGAGCGGCAGAAGCTCGGCTGGGACGTCAAGATGATCGGCGGCTTCCCGGTCTACAACACGGTCTCGGTCGCGCTCGCCAAGGGGGCGATGGAGGGCGTGTACGCGGTCGGCCAGAACACGATCTTCTATCCCGACACGGCGCCGCCCGCAGTCAAGGCGTGGTACGAAAAGTACCGCGCCCGCTTCGGCCGCGACCCGAGCTCGACCTCGATCGCCGCCTACAACGCGATGTCGTGGTTCGCCGAGGCCGCGCAGCTCGCCGGCCGCGACCTCAGCGCCGACGGGCTGGTGCAGGCGCTCTACAAGATCCGCCACAAGGACATCTTCGGCACGCCCGAGGTCAGCTTCACGCCGCAGCGGCACATGCCGCCTGCGCGGGGCTTCGTCGCGCAGGTGCGCAACGGGCGCTGGGAGACGCTGACGCCGTTCCTCGAGTAGCGCGGCAGCGCGGCCGCCGGCGGAGCACGCCCGCATGTTCGCGGATCTCGCCCAGACCTTCGTCGGGGGCGTCGCAGTCGGCTGCGTGTACGGGCTGACTGCGCTCGGCTTCGTCATGATCTACAAGGCGACCGAGGTGCTGAACTTCGCGCAGGGCGAACTGATGATGGTCGCCGCCTTCGCCGCGCTCGCCGTGCTCGGCTTCTCGGGGGCGCCGTTCTGGGTCGCCGCCGGGCTCGCGGTCGTCGCCGCGGCGGTCGGGGGGGCGGCGATCGACCGCGTGCTGCTGCGGCCGCTGGTCGGCGAGCCGGTGTTCGCGATCATCATGGCGACCATCGGCCTGAGCTACCTCCTGCGCAGCAGCGTCTCGATGATTCCAGGCTGGGGCTCCGAGACGATGTCGCTCGACTCGCCGTTCACCGGCAAGTTCGTGCGGCTCGGAGAGGTTGCGCTGTCGCAGGATCACCTGATGGCGATCGTCGCGACCGCGCTGGCGTGCGTCGCGCTGTACCTCTTCTTCCGCCACACGCGCACGGGCATCGCCATGCAGGCGGTGTCGCAGAACCAGCTGGCCGCGTCGTTCGTCGGCGTGCGGGTGCGGCGCATGTTCACGCTGGTGTGGGCGCTGTCGGCGGCGGTCGCGGGGCTCGCCGGCGTGCTGCTCGCGCCGCTGACCTTCGTGCACGTCAACATGGGCCTGATCGGCCTGAACGCGCTGCCGGCGGCGGTGATGGGCGGGTTCGGCAGCATCCCCGGCGCGCTCGTCGGCGGACTCGTCGTCGGACTGGCCGAGGCCTTCTCCGGCCGCTTCGGACCCGACGGCTCGAAGGAGATCGTGCCGCACCTGCTGTTGCTCGCAGTGCTGCTGGTTCGCCCGCAGGGCCTGTTCGGCGTTTCGTTGAAGCGGCGCGTCTGATGCGATTCCAGAAGAAGACCCGCTACGGCGTCGACATCCGCCTGTTCGAGTTCCAGCGCGACGCGTACTGGTATGCGGCGCTGCTCGCAGCGCTGCTCGCGGTGCCGCTCTTCGCCGACGACTACGCGATGAGCCAGCTGGTCTTCGTCTACGTCTACGGTGTGGTCGGGGTCGGCATGATGCTGCTGGCCGGATTCACCGGCCTGTTGTCGCTCGGACACGCGGCGTTCCTCGGCGTCGGCGCATACACGGCGGCGATTTTGCAGTCGATGGGTTTCGACCTGTCGATCGTCCTCGTCGCAGCGGTCGCGCTGACGGCGGTCGTCGGTCTCGCGGTCGGCCTGCCGGCGCTGCGGCTGTACGGCATCTACCTTGCGGTTGCGACGCTCGCGTTCGCGTTCGTCGCCGAGCAGGTCATGGGGCGATGGGAGTCGCTGACGCACGGCCACAAGGGGATGTTCCTCAAGGCGCCGGCGCTCTTCGGCGTGCGGATCGACGCCACCTGGAAGCTCTACCTGCTGACGCTCGCGCTGACCGTGCTCGGTACGCTCGCGGCGCGCAACCTGCTGCGCTCGCCGACCGGGCGCGCAATGATCGCGATCCGCGACAGCGAGCCGGCGGCGCGCAGCATGGGCGTCAACGTCGCGTGGATCAAGACGCTGGCGTTCGCGGTCAGCGCCGCCTATGCCGGCGTCGCGGGCGCGCTGTTCGCGTACGCGCTGCGCTACGTGTCGCCCGGGCAGTTCACGGCGGGGGTGTCGATCGAGCTGCTGATCCTCGTGTTCATCGGCGGGATCGGGTCGCTGCGCGGCGCGCACCTCGGCGCGGTGTTCGTCGTGATGCTGCCGCAGGTCGTCGCGATCATGAAGGACTGGCTGCCGGCGGGGGTCTCGGGGCTGTCCGGGTTCCAGTCGGCGCTGTTCGGGCTCGCGCTGCTGCTGTTCATCCTGTTCGAACCGGGCGGAATGGACGCGGTCTGGCGCCGGCTGCGCTACTACCTCGAGAGCTTTCCGCTCTACCGTCGCGGCACCTTCCGCCGGCAGCGCTCGTTCGCGAAAGGGGAACGCTGGTGAGCGCCGCGCTGCTCGAGGTGTCGGGACTGTCGGTGGCCTTCGGCGGCGTGCGCGCAGTCGACGGACTGGACTTCTCCGTTCAGCCGGGCGAGATCTTCACCGTCATCGGGCCCAACGGCGCCGGCAAGACCTCGGTGCTGAACCTGGTGAGCCGCGTCTACGACCCGTCGGGCGGGTCGATCCGCTTCGAGGGCGAGGAGATCGGCGCGCTGCCGGCGCACCAGGTTGCGCGTCGCGGCATCGCGCGCACCTTCCAGAACATCGAGCTGTTCGAGCGGGCGACCGTGCTGCAGAACCTGCTGCTCGGCTGCTACACCGCGAGCAGCACCGGCTTCTGGCAGCAGCTCGCGTTCACCCCGAAGGTGCGCCGCGAGGAGGAGGAGGGCCGCCAGCGGGTCGAGGAGGTGATCGACTTCCTCGAGATCCAGCCGTACCGAGAACAGGTCGCCGGTGCGCTGCCGTATGGCGTGCGCAAGGTCGTCGAACTCGCGCGCGCGCTGGTGCTGCGGCCGAAGCTGCTGATGCTCGACGAGCCGTCGTCGGGGCTCAACGTCGAGGAAACCGACGACATGGTGTTCTGGATCCGCGACATCCGCGACCAGCTCGGCATCACGGTGCTGATGGTCGAGCACGACATGCGGCTGGTGTCGGCGGTGTCGGACCGCGTGATGGCGATGAACCAGGGGCGCCTGTTGCGCCTCGGCAGCCCGTCCGAGGTGCAGAACGATCCGGCGGTGGTCGAAGCCTACCTCGGCAAGCGCCGGCGCGAGGAGGCGGCGGCGTGAGGATGCTCGAACTCGCCAACGTCGAGACCTGGTACGGGCCGGTGATGGCGATCCGCGGCGTCAGCCTCGCGGTCGACAGCGGCGCGATCGTCGCCGTGCTCGGCGCCAACGGCGCCGGCAAGACGACGGTGCTGCGCACGATCTCGGGCGCGATCGAACCGCGCAAGGGCACGATCGCGTTCATGGGCGAGACGATCGCCGGACTCGAACCAGCCGACGTGCTCGAACGCGGGATCGCGCACGTGCCCGAAGGCCGCGAAGTGTTCCCGCACCTGACGGTGCGCGAGAACCTGGTGATGGGCGCGTACAGCCGGCGCGACCGCGGCGCGATCGCCGCCGACATCGACACCGTCTACGGCTACTTCCCGGTGCTGGCGAAGCGCGAGCGCCAGCACGCAGGCACGCTGTCGGGCGGCGAGCAGCAGATGCTCGCGATCGGGCGCGCCCTGCTGTCGCGCCCGAAGCTGCTGCTGCTCGACGAGCCGTCGCTTGGCCTGTCGCCGATGCTGACCGAGGAGATCTTCGGCATCGTGCAGCGGCTCAACCGCGAGCAGGGCCTGACCGTGCTGCTGGTCGAGCAGAACGCCAGCATGGCGCTCGGGATCGCGCACTTCGGCTACATCCTCGAGGTCGGGCGCGTCGTCATGGAAGGCACGACCGAGCGCCTGCTCGCCAACGAGGACGTGCGCGAGTTCTACCTCGGGATCCGCGACCAGGGCGTGCGCGGCGAGAAGCGCTGGAAGCGGACCAAGAAATGGCGCTGAAGACCGCCCGCTTCGGCGCGACGATCCCGTCGCTGTTCTGGTCCGCCGTGCTCGAGCGCGGCGAGCGCATCGCGCTGTGCGAGAAGAAGCTCGGCATCTGGCGCGAGGTTTCCTGGACCGACTACGGATGCGCCGCGCGCCGGGTCGGCATGGCGCTGCGCGCCGCCGGCATCCGCCGCGGCGAGTGCATCGCGGTGATGAGCGATCCGGCGGCCGAATGGTTCTACTGCGACATGGGCGCGCAGGGGATCGGCGCGAGCAGCGTCGGAATCTACACCACGAGCCCGGCGAGCCAGGTCGAATACGTGCTCAACGACTGCAAGGCGCCGGTCGCCTTCGTCGAGAACGACGAGCAGCTCGACAAGTTCCTGATGGTGCGCGAGCGCTGCCCGTCGCTGCGGCGCATCGTCGTGTTCGACACGCGCGGGCTGCACGCGCTCGACGACCCGATGATCTGCCCCTTCGCCGACTTCGTCGCCGAGGGCGAGACGGCGGACGCGGCCGATCCCGGCTGCTGGGAGCGCGAACTCGAGCAGGCCGAGCCCGACGATCGCGCGATCCTCGTCTACACGTCGGGCACCACCGGCCCGCCGAAGGGCGCGATGCTGAGCCACCGCAACGTGCTGCACGCGGTCGACGCGATCGACGACGTGCTGCCGCCGGGGCCCGCCGACGAGCTGCTGTGCTCGCTGCCGCTGTGCCACATCGCCGAGCGCTTCAGCTCGCTGTACCGGCCGTTGCGCACCGCGGCGATCGTCAACATCGTCGAGAGTCCGGAGACCTTCAACCAGGACCTGCGCGACGTGGCGCCGCACTTCATCGGCGGCGTGCCGCGGACCTGGGAGAAGTTCTACTCGGCGATCCGGCTGGCGGTCGACGACGCGACGCCGTTCGAGCGCTGGGCCTTCGCGCGTGCGATGGCGGTCGGCAACCGGGTGGTCGACCTGCGCCAGGCGGGCCGCGCGGTGCCGGCGTGGCTGCGCGCGCTGCGCTGGCTGGCGGAAGTCGCAGTGTTCCGCAACGTCAAGATCAGCCTCGGGCTGCACCGTGGGCACAGCCTGCTGTCGGCGGCCGCGCCGATCTCGGCCGACCTGCTGCGCTGGTACGTCGTGCTCGGCCTCGAGATCGTCGAGGCCTACGGGCAGACCGAGAGCGGGTCGATCGTGACGATGTACGCGCCGCACGAACGCAAGCTCGGCACCGTCGGCAAGCCGATGACGGGCAACGAGATCCGCATCTCCGGCGAGGGCGAGATCCTGATCCGCGGCCCCGGCGTGTTCATGGGCTACCTGAACCAGCCCGAGAAGACCGCGCAGGCGATCGACGCGGAAGGCTGGTTGCACTCCGGCGACGTCGGCCGCATCGACGACGAGGGCTACCTCGTCATCACCGACCGGATGAAGGACATCATCATCACGGCCGGCGGCAAGAACGTGACGCCCTCCGAGATCGAGAACCAGCTCAAGTTCAGCCCGTACATCGCCGACGCGGTGGTGATCGGCGACCGGCGCAAGTTCCTGACGGCGCTCGTCATGATCGACCACGAGAACGTCGTGAAGTTCGCGCAGGACCATAGCGTGCCGTTCACCAACTTCGCCAGCCTGACGCAGGCCGCCGAGGTGGTGGACCTGATCGGGCGCGAGGTCGAGAAGGTCAACGCGGGGTTCAACCACGTGGAGCAGGTCAAGAAGTTCCGCCTGATCGACGTCCAGCTGACGGCCGAGGACGAGGAGATGACGCCGACGATGAAGCTCAAGCGCAAGCTAGTCAGCGAGAAGTACAAGGACCTGATCGCGTCGATGTACACTGAATGACGCCCCGACCGACCCGACGCGCTGCATCGAAGACTGCAACGAAGACTGCAACGAGGCCATGGCTCTGTACGAAGTGAAGGCGGAAATCTCGGGCGTCGTCCGCGCGCTCGACGCGGCGGTCGGCGAGGCCGTCGACCTCGACGGGCAGGTGATGACGATCGAGTCGATGAAGATGGAGATTCCGGTGCTGTCGCCGCGGCGCGGCCGGATCGTCGCCTTCCGCGTCGCCGAGGGCGAACCGGTGCAGGAAGGCCAGGCGCTGCTCACGCTCGAGCTCGGCTGAGATGGCCTGGGAACGCGAATCCGCCGAGTTCGAGGCGCGGCGCGCCCGCGTGCTCGCGATGGGCGGCCCGGACAAGGTCGCGCGCCAGGCTGCGCTCGGACGGCTCAATGCGCGCGAGCGCATCGAGCGGCTGTGCGACGCCGGCACCTTCGCCGAGCTCGGGATGTTCGCGGCCTCGTACCGGCCCGAGATGCGCGACCGCACGCCCGCCGACGGGCTGGTCGCCGGCTTCGGCAAGGTCGACGGGCGCGAGGTGGCGATCAGCGCCGGCGACGCGACCGTGCTCGGCGCGTCGAACAGCCGCGTGCAGGTGGTCAAGAACCACGAGCTGATCAAGAGCGCCGAGCAGCTCGGCGTGCCGATGGTGTTCCTGACCGAGAACGGCGGCGGCCGGTTGCCCGACGTGATGGGCGCCGACGGCATGGCGGGTCTCGGGCGCAACGTCGGCTACCGGCGCTATCGCCAGGTGCCGTGGGTGAGCGCGGTGCTCGGCCAGGCCTTCGGCAGCGGCGCGTTCCAGGCGTGCCTGAGCGAATACGTCGTGATGCGCCGCGACGCCGTGATGGCGGTGGCGAGCACGCGCGTGGCCACGGTCGCGGTCGGCGAGAAGGTCGACGCGCATGCGCTCGGCGGCGTCGACATGCACCTCGAGGAGACCGGCTTCGTCGACCACGCGGCCGACAACGACGACGAGGCGCTCGAGCGCGTGCGCGCGTTCCTGTCGTACCTGCCGGGGCACGCCGGCGAACTGCCGCCGCGCGCGCCGGTGCCCGCCGGCGCCGGCGCGGTGTCGCCGCTGGAGCTCGTTCCCGAGGACCGCACGCGCGTCTACGACATGCGAAAGGTGATTGAGGCGGTGATGGACCCGGGCAGCGTGTTCCCGCTGCGCGAGCGCTACGGCCGCACGCTGGTGACCGCGCTGGCGCGGCTCGACGGCCGCACGGTCGGCGTGATCGCCAACAACCCGCTGGTCAAGGGCGGTGCGATGGACGCGCAGGCGTGCGAGAAGGCGGTGCGCATGCTCACGCTGTGCGACAGTTTCAACATCCCGGTGATCCTGCTGGCCGACACGCCGGGTTTCCTGATCGGCGAAGTCGCCGAGCGCCAGCGGGTCGCGGCGAAGATCATGAACTTCCAGCAGGCGCTCGAGTTCACGACGGTGCCCAAGCTTGCGCTGGTGCTGCGCAAGAGCTACGGGCAGGCGTGGCTGAACATGGGCGGCCTGCACGCCGACGACGTGGCCGCGTGGTTCACCGCCGAGGTCGGCTTCGTCGACCCCGCGGTCGGCGTCAGCGTCATGCACGGCCTGACGCGCGAACAGGACCCCGAGCGCTGGGAGTCGCTGCGCGCCGAGCTCGCGCGCGGCACCTCGGCCTACGACCTCGCGGCGCCGTATTACGCGCACCGCATCATCGACCCGCGCGACACGCGCGCGCACCTGGCGCGCCAGCTCGAGATTCACGAGCGGCGGCGCAGCGGCGGGCTCGGCGAGCACCTGCTGCGCAACTGGCCGTCGAACTGCTGAAGGGGGGCGTCCGGCCCCCGTGTTGCCAAGCGAAAGTCGACCGTTATAAACTCCACCGGATCGCCCGAGCGAGTGCTCGGTTTGTCGGTCCGGCTTCGCGCGCCGCCGCGCGACCCCTTCGAAAGCGATGGAGACTGCAGATGGCTGAAGGCAAGAGCGTCCAGGACAAGGTGATCGTCGTCACCGGCGCCGGCCGCGGCGTGGGCCGCGCGATCGCGCTGCTGGCAGCGAAGGAAGGCGCGATGGTCGTCGTCAACGACCTCGGCGGCGACGAGCGCGGCACCGGCGCCGACCGCGGCGTGGCGCAGCAGGTCGTCGACGAGATCGTCGCGGCCGGCGGCAAGGCCGTCGCCAGCGGCGCGAGCGTCGCCGACGCCGACGGCGCGCAGAGCATCGTCGAGACGGCAGTGAAGACCTTCGGCCGGATCGACTGCGTGATCAACAACGCCGGCATCCTGCGCGACCGGATGTTCCACAACATGACGCACGACGAGTGGGACGCGGTCATCAAGGTGCACCTGTACGGCTGCTTCAACATGTCGAAGGCGGCGGCGCCGTACTTCAAGGAGCAGAAGTCGGGCTCGTACGTTCACTACACGTCGACCTCGGGCCTGATCGGCAACATCGGCCAGGCCAACTACATGGCCGCCAAGCTCGGCATCGTCGGCCTCTCGCGCGGCATCGCGATGGACATGGCGCGCTACAACGTGCGCTCGAACTGCATCGCGCCGTTCGCGTGGAGCCGGCTGATCGGCACGATCCCGGTCGACACGCCCGAGCAGGCCGTGAGCGTCGAGCTGGCGAAGAAGGCGCTCACCCCCGAGCACATCGCCCCGCTGCCGGTGTTCCTCGCCAGCGACGCGGCGGCGTCGGTGAGCGGCCAGATCTTCGCGGCGCGCTCGAACGAGATCTACCTGTTCTCGCAACCGCGCGTCGTGCGCTCGGTGCACCGCGACGGCGGCTGGACGCCGACCGCGATCGCGCAGACCGCGCTGCCTGCGTTCAGGACCTCCTTCTCCGAGCTGAAGCCGATGATGGACTTCTTCAGCTGGGATCCGATCTGAGCAGATTCATTCGAGACAACGCCGGCGCGGGCGTCGCGCCCGCCGGCGGACCAGGAGTCGACCGATGAGCGATGGACGATGGCTTCCCCAACCGACCCCGGAGACGCAGCACTTCTGGGACGGGACGCGCGCGGGCGAGTTGCGCCTGCAGCGCTGCGACGATTGCAGCCACACTTACTTCCCGCCGCGGCCCTTCTGCCCGCAGTGCGGCAGCCGCAAGGTCTCGATCGTCAAGGCGAGCGGCAAGGCGACGCTGTACAGCTACGTGATCAGCCACCGCCGCGCGCCCGGCTTCGACGCGCCGTACGCGGTGGCGGTGGTCGAGCTGGCCGAGGGCCCGCGGATGATGACCAACATCGTCGACTGCCCGCAGACGCCCGAGGCGCTGCAACTCGACATGGCGCTCGAAGTCACGTTCGCGAAGCAGGACGACGCGATCACGCTCCCACTCTTCCGCCCGAGCCGCTGACATGAGCAGGAACAGGAACTCCATCGCGGTCGTCGGGGCCGCCGAAACCACGAACCTCGGCGTCATCCCCGAGCTCACCGAACTGGGCCTGCACGCCGACGCCGCGCTCAACGCGCTGGCCGACGCGGGCCTGCGGCCGTCCGACATCGACGGTGTCGCGTGCGCCGGCGAGTCGCCGGTCATCCTGTCACACTACCTCGGCATCGTGCCGAAGTGGATCGACGGCACCAGCATCGGCGGCTGCTCGTTCATGCTGCACGTGCGCCACGCGATGGCGGCGATCAACGCCGGCCTGTGCACGACGGTGCTGATCACGCACGGCGAGAGCGGCAAGTCGCGCGTCGCCGCCGGCGGCCCGCCGGTGCCGCAGCCGAGCCAGCTCGAGGGCCAGTTCGAGCGTCCGTTCGGCACCGTGTGGGCGCCGACGATGTTCACGATTCCGCTGCTGCGCTACATGAAGACCTACGGAATCACCGAGGAGCAGGTGGCGACGATCCCGGTGATCCAGCGCGAGTGGGCCGCGCGCAACCCGCGCGCCACGCTGAAGGACCCGATCACGGTCGCCGACGTCCTGAACTCGAAGATGATCGCGTACCCGTTCCGGCTGCTGATGTGCTGCCTCGTCACCGACGGCGGCGGCGCGCTGGTGCTGACGAAGGCCGACCGGGCGAAGGACTTTCCGCGCAAGCCGGTCTACGTGATGGGCACCGGCGAGAGCACCGAGTCGTACATGGTCAGCCAGATGGCCGACTACAACAGCTCGCGCGCCTTCCGGATGTCGGGCGCGGCGGCCTTCGCCGAGGCCGGCATCACGCACGCCGACGTCGACCACCTGATGATCTACGACGCGTTCGCGCACCTGCCGCTCTACGGGCTCGAGGACCTCGGCTTCTGCAAGCCGGGCGAGGCGGCGGCGTTCATCGGCGAGCGCAACACCGCGCCCGGCGGCAGGCTGCCGGTCAACACCAACGGCGGCGGCCTGAGCTACATGCACTCGGGGATGTACGGGATGTACGCGATGCAGGAGAGCATCCGCCAGGTACGCGGGATCGCCGCGGCGCAGGTCCCGGGCGTGAAGATCTCGGTCGCGCACGGTGTCGGCGGGTGGTTCTCGGTGGCCGGCACGATCGTGTTCGGCAACGAACCGGCGTGACGACGCCGGGCCGCGGGGCGCGCGCCCCGCGCCCGACCGTCGCGCGCCGCACCAGGGCTCAATCGAAGAGGAATCGCAGATGGCGGTCACCTACGAACAACTGATGGCGTTGCAGGTCAAGGACGAGCCGGTCACGATCACCGATCGCGACACGCTGCTCTACGCGCTCAGCGTCGGCATGGGGCGCGACCCGCTCGACCTGAACGAGCTGCCCTACGTCTACGAGGGCATGGGGCCGAAGACGGTGCCGAGCATGGCCACCGCGATCCAGCGCATCCCGATCCTAGTCTCGGGCCTCGACATGCTGAAGCTGCTGCACGGCGAGCAGTGGTTGACGATGCACAACCCGCTTCCCGCAGCGGGCGAGTTCCTGTGCGATTCGCGCGTCTCCGGCATCTACGACAAGGGGCCGGGCAAGGGCGCGATCGTGCTGATGGAAGCGAAGGTGCGCACCGCCGCCGAAGGCACGCCGCTGTTCACCGCGACGACGGTGTTCTTCGCGCGCGGCGACGGCGGGATCGGCGGCCCCGGCGGCTCCTCGCCGCGGCCGCACGCGATCCCCGATCGCGCGCCGGACCTGAGCACCTCGGTCGACACGCGTGCCGACCAGGCGCTGCTCTATCGGCTGAACATCGACCGCAACCCGCTGCATGCCGACCCCGCGGTGGCGAAGCGCGCCGGCTTCGAGCGCCCGATCCTGCACGGGCTGTGCGGCTACGGCAGCGTCTGCCGCGGGCTGCTGAAGGCGGTGTGCGACTACGACCACACGCGCATCGTCGGGCTCGACATGCGCTTCAGCGCGCCGATCTATCCGGGCGAGCGCATCGAGATCGACATCTGGCGCGACGGCAACGTCGCGTCGTTCCGCGCGCGCGTGGCCGAGCGCGGCGTCGTCGTGATGGACAACGGCAAGTGCACGCTGGCCGGCTGACGAAGAGGAGCCGCAGATGAGCTACGAGAGCATCAAGCTGGAGATCGAAGGCGGTTACGCGACGCTGACGCTGAACCGGCCCGACAAGAAGAACTCGTTCAACCCGACCATGCGCGACGAGATCGCCGACGCGCTGGCGCGCATGATCGACGACGACTCGGTGCGGGCGCTGATCCTCACCGGCGCGGGCGGCGCGTTCTGCGCCGGCGGCGACATCGGGTCGATGCTCGAAGGCCGCCTGACGGCCGAGACCGGGCTGAAGCGGATGACCGGCGTGCGCGCCTGGCTGTCGAACCTGGTCGAGTTCAACCGGCCGGTGATCGCGGCGATCGACGGCGTCGCGTTCGGCGTCGGCGCGAGCCTCGCGATGGCCTGCGACATGGTGATCGCGTCGTCGCGCGCGCGCTTCTGCTTCGCGTTCATGCGCGTCGGGCTGGTGCCCGACAGCGGCGCGATGTATACGCTGCCGCGCGTGGTCGGCCTGCAGCGCGCGAAGGAGCTGCTGTTCACCGCGCGCGAGCTCGACGCGCAGCAGGCGAAGGACTACGGGATGGTGCTCGAGGTGCTGGAGCCCGACGCGCTGCTGCCGCGCGCGCGAGAGATGGCGGCGGCGCTGGCCACCGCGCCGTCGACCGCGCTCGCGCTGACCAAGGCCGGCCTGAACCGTTCGTTCGAGTCCGACCTTTCCACGTCGCTGCTGCACGAGGCGACCTCGCAGGCGATCGCGTTCTCGAGCGACTATCACGACGAGACGGTGCGCAACTTCCTCGCGAAGAAGCCGCCGATGTACAAGTGGCCGTCGCGCTGACGCGCGGCCAGGGCCTGTTCACGCGACGTTTGCCTGGCCGCCGGCCAGGCGCGAAGCGAGCTCGCGCTTGAGCACCTTGCCCATCGAGTTGCGCGGCAGCGCGTCGACGAGCTCGAGCCGGCGCGGCAGCTTGTAGCCGGCGAGCTGCCCGCGGCAGTGCTCGCGGGCCTCGTCGAGCGTCAGCGTCGCGCCGGGCCGCAGGACTACGACCGCCGTCACGACCTCGCCCCACTGCGGGTCGGGCGCGCCGACCACCGCCGCTTCGGCGACGCGCGCGTCGTCGAGCAGCACGCGTTCGACTTCGGCCGAGTAGACGTTCTCGCCGCCGGAAATGATCATGTCCTTCTTGCGGTCGATCACGCACAGGCGCCCGTCGTCGAGCAGCATGCCGATGTCGCCCGACAGCGTGAAGCCGTCGCGCACGGCCGCCTCCGATTCCTCGGGGCGGCCCAGGTAGCCGAGGAAGCGCGTCGCCGCGCGCACGCCGATCTCGCCCGGCTGCCCCGGCGGGCAGGGCCGCCCCTGCTCGTCGAAGATCCTCACCTCGGCGCCGAGCGCGGGCCAGCCGACGCAGTGCGGCACCAGCGCGTCCGGGCGCTTGATTTCGAAGCTCGTGTACGCGCCTTCGGTCCAGCCGAAGATCTCGGCGATGCGCGCGTTGGGAAACATCTGCAGCGCGAGCTCGAGCAGCGGCTTCGGCAGCGGCGCGCCCGCGCTCAGGATGAAGCGCGCCGCCGGCAGCGGCGGGCATCCGCGCCGGCGCCACTCGTCGCCGAGCATCGCCGTCATCGAAGGCACCAGGAACGCGAAGCTCGAGCGCTCCGAGAACTCGTCGAACGCCACCGCGGGGTCGAACTCCGCCATGATGCGCACGCGCGCGCCGATCGTCAGCGCGGCGAGCGCGAACCCCGCGTACGAGATGTGGAACAGCGGGCCGGTGATCAGCACCACGTGGTCGCCGGTGAGCCCGAACTCCCAGCCCCAGCGGTAGTTGTTCAGCGCATAGTGGTCGTGGCTGTAGACCGCGCCCTTCGGAAAGCCGGTCGTCCCCGAGGTGTAGCCGACCACGCAGGGCTCGTTGCCGCGGTCGCGGCGCAGCGCCGCCGGCCGGTAGCCGTGGTCGGTGTCGTCGATCGTCGCGCTGTCGACCACGAGCAGGCCGCCGAGCCGCGCCGCCAGCGTGCGTGCGCGCTCGAGCAGCGCGCCGCCGCTCAGCAGCACGCGGGCGTCGCAGTCGCGCAACTGGTACTCGAGCTCCGGGTCGCTCAGGCGCCAGTTCAGCGGCACGATCACGCGCTCGGCGAGCTGGCAGCCGACGAAGGCGAGCACGGCGTCGGCGCCGTTGGGCAGCAGCGTTGCGACCAGCGGCCCCCACTTGCCGGACGGCGTCCGGGCGAGCGCGCCGGCGATCGAACCGGCGCGGCGCCACAGGCCGGCGAAGGACAGCCGCTGCGGCGTGCCGACGATCTCGATGGCGGTGCGCGACGGGTCGGACAGGCAGCGGCGCCCGATGTCGTCGGCGATGCTGAAGTCGATCATGGCGGGCCTCCGTTCAGCGATGCGCGCGCACGACCATCGACGCGTTCTGCCCGCCGTAGCCGAACGCGTTGACCTGCAGCCGCTCGACGTCGAGCGCGCGCGGCGCGCCGGTCACCAGGTCGAAAGCGATCTCGGGATCGGGGGTGCGGGTGTTCGCCGTGTGAACGAAGGTGCCGGCGCGCATCCCGCGCAGGCCGGCGATCAGCGACATGCCCGCCGACGCCGCGGCCGCGTGGCCGAGGTGCGCCTTGATCGACGCCACCGGCAGCGGCCGGGCGCGATCGGCGTGGACGGTGTTGATCGCGCGGATCTCGGCCAGGTCGCCCTTCGGCGTGCCGGTGCCGTGCGCGAGCAGCGCGTCGATCGCGCGCGCCTCGACGCCGGCCTCCTCGATCGCCAGCGCCATCGCGCGCGCCTCCCACTGCCCGCTAGGCTCGGGCGCCGACGGGTGGTAGCCGTCGGCGAGCGACGCGTAGCCGTCGAGATAGCCGTACGGCCGCGCGCCGCGCGCCCGCGCGCGCTCGCCGCGTTCGAGCACGAAGAACGCCGAACCCTCGCCGCTGACGATGCCGCCGCGAGCGACGTCGAACGGCATGCACGCGAGCCGCGGGTCGTCGACCGCCGACAGCATGCCGAACAGCACCGGCGCGAAGAACATCGCCGGCACGAAGCCGTCGCGCAGGCCGTCCGGGTCGACGAAGGTGCCGGCCTCGGTGCCGCCGACGATCGCGACCTCGGCCTGGCCGGACGCGATGAAGCGCGCCGCGGTGCCGAGCGCGTCGATCGTCGAAGCGCAGGCCGTGGAGACGGTCAGCGACGGCCCGTGCAGGCCGTACTGCATGCACAGCTGCGCCGCGGCCATGTTGCCCCACATCTTCATCATCGTCTTGCGGTCGATGGCCTGCGGGCCGCCGCGGTCGAAGTCGGACTGCGCGCGCATCAGCGAGCGCATCCCGCCCATGCTGGTGCCGTGGACCACGGCAGTGCGCAGCGGCGGCAGCGACGTGCCGTCGATGCCGGCGTCGTCGAGCGCCTGCCGGGCGGCGACCATCGCCCACTGCGCGAACACGTCGCTGCCGTCGCGCAGCTTCGGCGTCAGCCAGTCGGGCACGGGGCACGCGTCGACCGGCGCGCACCAGAAGCGGTCGCTGCCGCCGGGTCGCGGATCGGCGACCGCGCGGATCGCGCTGCGGTTCGCCACGAGGGCGTCGAAGAAGGCGCCGGCCTCGCAGCCGAGCGCCGAGACCAGGCCCATGCCGGTAATGGCGATGTCGCGCATCGTTGTCTCCTCCCTGTCGTGCGCGCGGCGGCCGAGCGCCCGCGCCGCCCGGTGCCCGCCCGCAATTGACAAGGCCCGGGTGATTTGCCAGACTCGCGGACAGGTTATAGCACGGACGTCCGGACATTTGCGCGCAGGCGGGCGCATTCGGGCGTCGCGGGGCACCCGGAGCGTCCAGCGACACCTCGGGAGCGCCCTGCGCCCGGGCCGCCGCCCGCGGCGCAGCGCCGGGCCTCCCGGATGCAGGTCGCGCGCCCGGAATGCGGCGCGCGGCACGGAACACTCGAATCGACAGAGGGGAAAAGCGATGGCACTGATGACACCCGAGCAATACCGGGCGAGCCTGAACGACGGCCGCGAGATCTACATCCGCGGCGAGCGCGTCGCGGACATGACGAAGCACGAGTGGTTCCAGCAGGCGATCGACGCCTGCTCGCGCGACTTCGTCTACGACGACCCGGCGACGCGCGATATCCGCCTCTACAAGACCGAGGACGGCTCGATGGCGCACCGGGTGTTCCAGGTGCCGCGCACCGAGCAGGACCTCCAGGCCTGGATGGACCTGCCCGAGATCAGCACCGCGGCGACGATGGTGTCGCTGGTGCTGATGGCGATGTGGAACGTCAAGGGCGAAGTCGCCGCGATCAACCCGAAGTACGCCGAGAACATCGAGCGCGTCTACCGTCACTGCCGCGACAACGACCTGCGCGCGGCCGAGCTGATCACCGACGCGAAGGGCGACCGCTCGCGCCGGCCGATCGAGCAGGACGACCCCGACATGTACATGCGCATCGTCGAGCGCAACGACAAGGGCATCGTCGTGCGCGGGGCGAAGCTGCACATCACCGCGGCGAGCATGGTGCACGAGCTCGTCGTGCTGCCGACCAAGGCGATGAGCCCCGGCGAGGAAGACTACGCGGTCGCGTTCTCGGTGCCGGCCAACACCAAGGGCGTGAAGATCATCAACCGCGCGTTCGTCGAGCCGCACCACAGCGCGTTCGACTATCCGCGCAGCACCCGCGTCGGCGTGCCTGACGGCTTCGTGGTGTTCGAGGACGTGTTCGTGCCGTGGGAGCGCGTGTTCCTGGCGGGCGAGACGAAGCTCGCCGGCGTCTACGCGCATTCGCTCGGCCTGTGGGAGCGCGTCGGCGGCCTGATCGAGTTCGCGCACCGCGCCAAGCGCATGGTCGGCATGGCCGCGCTGATGGCCGAGTGGAACGGCGTCGCGGGCGCGTCGCACATCCAGGAGAAGATCGGCGAACTGATCTTCAACGCCGAGACCCTGCGGCTGATGCTCGACGCGGCGCGGCGCAACTACAAGGTCAGCAACACCGGCATGGTCTATCCGGATCCGGTGGCGATCAACGTCGGCAAGTATCACGCCGCGACCACCTTCAACCAGATGGTGCGCATCCTGCACGACATCGCGGGCGGCCTCGTGATCACGATGCCGACCGAGGCGGACCTGCGCAACCCGGACCTGCGGCCCTACATCGAGAAGTACCTGCGCACGAAGCCGAACGTCAGCGTCGAAGACCGCATGAGGCTCTACAGCCTCGTGCGCGACTCGACCGCCGACGCCTACGGCGGCTGGGAACTCGTGACGACGGTGCAGGCGGGCGGTGGCCTCGCGGCCCAGCGCATCGTCGTGCAGCGCAGCTACGACATCGAGTCGGCCAAGCACGAGGCGATGGTCGAGGCGGGCATCGTCCGCAAGTAAGGCAGGCAATCGGCCGCGCAGGCAGGAGTCCCGATGATCACGTTGAGCGACCTCGTCGCGAGCAACAGCAAGAACGCCGGCAACCGGCCGGCGGTCACCGCGGGCGAAGTCACGCTGACCTGGTCGGAGGTCGCTGCCCGCGTGCGGCGCTTCGCCGGCGTGCTGCGCGGCCTCGGCCTGAAACGCGGCGAGTGCGTCGCGATGCTCGGCGTGAACAACGCCGAGTACTTCGAGTTCTACTTCGCCGCGCCGGCGGCCGGCGGCATCTCGGTCCCGATCAACATGCGGCTGGCCCCGGCCGAGATCGCGGAGCTGCTCGCCGACTGCGGTGCGCGCATCCTGATCGTCGACCCGCAATTCGCCGAGCTGGTGTCCGGCATGCGCGCGAGCCTGCCGCAGGTCGAGCATTTCGTCGTCATGGCGCCGCAGGCCCCGGCAGGGTTCCGCGCGTTCGCCGACCTGCCGGTGGTCGAGGCTGGTGCGGATGGCAGCAGCTCGATCGACGACGTCGCGATGCTGCTCTACACCGGCGGCACCACCGGCCGCTCGAAGGGCGTCATGCTGACGCACCGCGGGCTGATCACGAACACCTTGCAGTGGTCCGCGGCGCTTGAACTGACGCGCGACGAGAAGCTGTTGATCGCCACCCCGATGTTCCACGCGGTCGGCGGGCTCAACAGCATCGCCGGCGCGCTGTTCGCGTACCCGACCGTGATCCTGCCGCGCTTCGACGCGGTGCTGATGTTCGACACCGTGCAGCGCCTGCGCCCGACCAACGTCGCGCTGGTGCCGACGATGATCGAGATGCTGGTGATGCATCCGGAGATCGGCAAGTACGACCTCGGCAGCCTGTCGAAGATCACCTACGGCGGCTCGCCGATGCCGATGCGCACGCTCAAGCTCGCGATGCAGGCGCTGCCGAAGGCGCGCTTCTTCCAGGTCTACGGACAGACCGAGGGCGGGCCGACGATGACGATGCTGCGCCCCGAGGACCACACCGAGGACAACAACCGGATCCGCTCGGCCGGGCAGCCGGTGCCGGCGACGCTGATCGCGATCCTCGACGGCGAGGGCCGCGAAGTCCCGGCCGGCGAGACCGGCGAGATCTGCGTGCGCAGTCCGTCGATCTCCCCCGGCTACTGGCGCCAGCCCGAGCTGTCGGCCGAGACCGCGCGCGGCGGCTGGCATCACACCGGCGACGCGGGTTACCTCGACCAGGACGGCTTCCTGTTCATCGTCGATCGCGTCAAGGACATGATCGTCACCGGCGGCGAGAACGTCTACGCCGCCGAGGTCGAGAAGGCGCTGATGGCGCACGCGGCGGTCGAGTCCTGCGCGGTGATCGGCGTGCCGCACGAGCGGCTGGTCGAGCAGGTGCACGCGATCGTGCGGCTGCGCTCCGGCGCGACCGCCGACGAGGCGGAGCTGATCGCGCACTGCCGGCAGACGCTGGCGGGCTACAAGTGCCCGCGCTCGGTGGAGTTGCGCGAGACGCCGTTTCCGGTGACGGCGATCGGGAAGGTGCTCAAGCGCGAGCTCCGCAAGGAATACGCGCAGCGGCACGCGTAATTGCGGCCCGGTTGCGGCCGGGCGCGCGGCTGGGCACGCGGCCGGGCGCGCGGAGCGCGGCGCCCTGCGCGGGCCGGTGCTGCGGCCCCCGCTTCGCGGGGGCTTCCCTCGCCTTCCTCGCAAATCGGCACCCGCTGCCGACGGGCGCTGCGCGCCCGACGGCGCCGGGTCCCGCCGATTTGCTTTCGGAAGCGCGCGGCGTGCACAGGCCCGCGCAGGGCGCCGCGCTCCGCGCGCCCGGCCGCGCGCCCGGCCGCAACCGGGCCGCAATTACGCGCGGCGCTGCGCGTGCCGCTGTGCTACGCGTGCCGGTGCGGACTCGGTGGTGCGCGTTGCGGGTGCTGCGGCCCCCGTTGCGGGGGGGCTTCCTTCGCCTTCCTCGGAACGGCGCAGTCGGTGCCATTGCTGATTGCGCGCGCTTCGGCGGTTCGGCGATGATGGGCCTCTCTCGGGAGGCGCACATGATCACGCTGGGCGGGCTTGTCGAGCGGGCGCGGAGGGTGTCGGGTGGCCGGCTTGCCGTGTGCTGCGGCGACGTCGAGTACACGTGGGCGCAGCTGCATTCGCGGATGCTGCGGACCATCGGCGTGCTGCGCGCGCTCGGGGTGGGGGCGGGCGACCGGGTGGCGATCCTCGGCGACAACAGCGAGCGCTACTTCGAGTGGCTGCTGGCGATTCCGGCGGCGGGCGCGATCGTGGTGCCGATCAACACGCGGCTCGCGGCGCCGGAGATTGCCGAGCTGGTCGCCGATTCGGGGGCGCGCGTGCTGCTCGTCGATGCGCCGTGGGCCGAACGCGCGGCGCAGTGGCGCGCGCAGCTGACCGGGATCGAGCGTTTCGTCACGACCGCGCGGGAGAGGCCGGAAGGTTTCGACTGCCTCGACGAACTGCCGACGCGCGACGACGCGGCCTCGCAGCCCGGCGCGGACATCGACCAGGTGGCGATGCTCGTCTACACCGGGGGCACGACCGGCCGTTCGAAGGGGGTGATGCTCACGCACCGGGGCATCGTCACGAACACGCTGCAGTGGGGCGTCCCGTTCGACTTTCGCGCCGACGAGGTGGTCCTGATCGGTGCGCCGATGTTCCACGTCGTCGGGGCCGCGAACGCGATCGCCGGGGCGGTGTTCGCGAATCCGACAGTGATTCTGCCGCGCTTCGACCCGGTGCTGCTGTTCGAGACCGTGCAGGCGCGTCGCCCGACGCGGACCTCGCTGGTGCCGACGATGATCGAGATGCTCGTCACGCACCCGGACATCGGGCGCTACGACCTGTCGAGCCTGCGCACGATGGGCTACGGGGGTTCGCCGATCCTCACGCGCACGCTGGCGCTGGCGCGAGCGGCGCTGCCGCAGGCGCGCTTCTACCAGGCCTACGGGCAGACCGAGGGCGGGCCGGTGATCTCGATGCTGCGTCCCGAGGACCACGTCGAGGAGAACGACCGCATCCGCTCGGCGGGCCAGCCGATCCCGGGAACGCTGGTCGAGATCCGGGATCCTGCCGGGCGTCCGCTGCCGGCCGGCGAGATCGGCGAGATCTGCGTGCGCAGCCCGACGATCTCGCCCGGCTACTGGAAACTGCCGGAGCTCTCGGCCGAGACCGTGCGCGGCGGCTGGCATCACACCGGCGACGCCGGCCATCTCGACGACGACGGCTTCCTGTTCGTGGTCGACCGGATCAAGGACATGATCGTCACCGGCGGCGAGAACGTCTACGCGGTCGAGGTCGAGAACGTCCTCGCCGCGCACCCCGCCGTCGCCGGCTGCGCCGTGATCGGCCTGCCGCACGACCGGCTCGTCGAGCAGGTGCACGCCGTCGTGCGACTCGAACCCGGCGCGCAGGTCGACGCCGCCGAACTGATCGCCTTCTGCCGCGAGCGCCTGGCCGGCTACAAGTGCCCCCGAGGCATTGCGTTGCGCGAGGCTCCGTTCCCGCTCACCCCCGCCGGCAAGATCCTCAAGCGCGAACTGCGCCGCGAGTACGCGCTCGGTAACGACTGACCGCCGGGTGCCGAAGGCCTGCGCCTCGGTACGCCTCGGTGCGGCGAGCCCGTGGCCGAGGGCGCGGGGCGCGGCGCGCTGCGCGGGCCGGTGCTGCGGCCCCCGCTGCGCGGGGGTTTCCCTCGCCTTCCTCGGAACTCCGCACCCGCTGCCGACGGGCGCGGCGCGC
>JANJTK010000115.1 GCA_024711155.1 Burkholderiaceae bacterium | reverse complement strand
GGGCGCGGCTTCGTCGAGTGTCCGGTGTGCACGAGCAGGGCGATCCGCAAGATGCCCAGCGCGCCGCGCCTGAACCTGTCGTCGGGTAACGGGCCGCAGGCCGCGCCGTCGCGGCCGGGCCACGGCCAGGTGGCAGCGGCGATGCCGACCCCGGAGCAGATGCAGGCGCTGTGGATGAAGATGGCGCGCCATCTCGCCGAGACCACCGAAGACGTCGGCGAGCGGTTCGCGGAAGAGGCGCGCCGCATCCACTACGAAGAGGCGCCGCAGCGCGGCATCCGCGGCGTGGCGAGTGCCGAGCAGCAGGCCGAGCTCGAAGACGAAGGGATCGAGGTCTTCTCGTTTCCGATGCCCGCGCCGACCAAGGAGCCGCTGCAGTAGCGGCGCTCAGCGTCGCGCGTACTGCGTGGCGCCGAACAGGATCTCGCGCGCCTTCTCGTCGATCGGCTTGCGCTGGTCCGCTAGCACGGTGATCGCGCGGGCCACCGCCGGGCGCGCCGCGATCGTCTCGAACCACCGCTTCACCTGCGGGTAGTCGGCGAGGTCGACGCCCTGGTTGGCGTGCGAGCGTATCCACGGCCAGGTCGCGATGTCGGCGATCGAGTACTGGCGCCCGCCCAGGTACGCGCCGGTGGCTTCGAGCCGCCGGTCGAGCACGCGGTACAGGCGCCTGGCCTCGTTGGTGTAGCGGTCGATCGCGTAGGCGATGGTCTCGGGCGCGTACATGCGGAAGTGATGCGTCTGGCCCAGCATCGGGCCGACGCCGCCCATCTGGAACATCAGCCACTGCAGCACCTCGTACTTGCCTCGCGTGCTGCGCGGCATGAACTTGCCGCTCTTCGCTGCGAGGTAGACGAGGATCGCGCCGGACTCGAACAGCGAGATCGGCTTGCCGTCCGGGCCCTCGCTGTCGACGATCGCCGGGATCTTGTTGTTCGGGCTGATCGCGAGGAACGCGGGGTCGAACTGGTCCCCGGCGCGGATGTCGATCGGGTGCACGGCATAGGGAAGGCCGCACTCCTCGAGCATGATGTGAACCTTGTGGCCGTTGGGCGTGGGCCAGGAGTAGACGTCGATCACGGTGCCTCCGCTCAGGCGCCGCGGGTGATCGGCATCTGCACCCTGTCGGCGCCGCCGGGAACGGGCAGGTGCCTGGCGAGCTCGAGCTTGGCGATCGCGTTGCGGTGGACTTCGTCCGGGCCGTCGGCCAGTCGCAGCGTGCGCTGGTGCGCATAGAGCGAGGCAAGCGGGAAGTCGTCGCTGACGCCCGCGCCGCCGTGCGCCTGGATCGCCCAGTCGAGGATCTGGCAGGCGATGTTCGGCGCGACGACCTTGATCATCGCGATCTCGGCCTTGGCGACCTTGTTGCCGACCGTGTCCATCATGTAGGCGGCCTTCAGCGTGAGCAGCCGCGCCTGGTCGATCATGCAGCGCGCGTCGGCGATGCGCTCGTGCCAGACGTTGTGCGCGGAGATCGGCTTGCCGAACGCGACGCGCGAGGACAGCCGCTTGCACATGTACTCGAGCGCCCGCTCGGCCACGCCGATCGAGCGCATGCAGTGGTGGATGCGACCCGGGCCGAGGCGCCCCTGCGCGATCTCGAAGCCGCGCCCCTCGCCGAGCAGGACGTTGTCGACCGGCACCCGGACGTTCTCGAACGACACCTCGCAGTGGCCGTGCGGCGCGTCGTCGTAGCCGAACACGTTGAGCGGTCGCACCACGGTGATTCCGGGGGTGTCGGCCGGCACGACGATCATCGACTGCTGGGCGTGGCGGGGCGCCCCGGGGTCGGTCTTGCCCATGAAGATGAACACCCGGCAGCGCGGGTCGCCGGCGCCCGAGGTCCACCACTTGCGGCCGTTCACGACGTAGTGGTCGCCGTCGCGCTCGATGCGCGCCTCGATGTTCGTCGCGTCCGACGAGGCGACCGCCGGCTCGGTCATCGCGAAGCCGGAGCGGATCTCGCCCGCGAGCAGCGGGTCGAGCCAGCGGCGCTTGAGCGGCTCGCTGGCGTAGCGCTCGAGCGTTTCCATGTTGCCGGTGTCGGGCGCGCTGCAGTTGAAGACCTCAGGCGCCCAGGTCACGCGCCCCATGATCTCGCACAGCGGCGCGTAGTCGAGGTTCGACAGGCCTTCCGGAACGCGTGCCGACTCCGGCAGGAACAGGTTCCACAGCCCGGCGGCGCGCGCCCTGGGCTTGAGTTCCTCGATCAGAGTGGTCGGGATCCACGCGTTGCCGGCGCGCCGGTTCGTGGCGACCTCCTGCCAGAAGCGGCGCTCGTTCGGGTAGACGTGCTCGTCCATGAACTGCAGCAGCCGCTGGCGCAGATCGGCGCATCGCGGCGAGTACTCGAACTCCATCGTCGTCTCCGTGTTTGCAGCGTGCCCGGTGGGGCGAATGGCGACGGCGGGGCCGGCGCGCGGCGCGTCAGCGCACTCGCTGCGCGATGCGCCAGCCCATCGCGGCCAGGGTGCCTGCTCGCCGGCCGGCGTCGAGCGCCTGCGCGCTCGAGGCGGTGCCGTCGACCGCGCGTTTCATGATCCCCTGCAGGATCGCCGCCAGCCGGAACAGGTTGTAGGCGAGGTAGAAGTCCCAGTGCGCGAGCGTCGCCGCGGGGTCGCGTCCGGTGCGGCGGCAATAGCGCTCGACGTACTCGCGCTCGCCGGGGATGCCGATGGCGGCGTGGTCGAGCCCGGCGATGCCGCGGAACTGCCCCGGCTCGATGTGCCACGCCATGCAGTGGTACGAGAAGTCGGCCAGCGGGTGGCCGAGCGTCGACAGTTCCCAGTCGAGGATCGCGCGCACGCGCGGCTCGCGGCGGTCGAACACCAGGTTGTCGAGCCGGAAGTCGCCGTGCACGATCGAGGTCTCGTCGCCAGCCGGCACGTGTCGCGGCAGCCATTCGATCAGCCGGTTCATCGCGTCGATCGGCTCGGTTTCGGACGCCTGGTACTGCCTGCTCCAGCGCGCGATCTGGCGCTCGAAGTAGTTGCCGGGCTTGCCGTAGTCGGCCAGCCCGATCGCCGCGTAGTCGACCGAGTGCAGCGCGGCGATCACGCGGTTCATCTCGTCGTAGATTGCGGCGCGCTCGCCGGGCTCCATGCCCGGCAGGGACTGATGCCAGAGGATGCGGCCGTCGACGTGCTCCATCACGTAGAAGGCGCGCCCGAGCACCGCTTCGTCCTCGCACAGCGCGAGCACGCGCGGCACCGGGATGCCGGTGCCGGCGAGCGCGGCCAGCACGCGGTACTCGCGCTCGATCGCGTGCGCCGACGGCAGCAGCCGGGACGCCGGCCCGGGCTTGGCGCGCATCACGTAGACCGCACCGGGCGTCTGCAGGCGATAGGTCGGGTTCGACTGCCCGCCGTTGAAGAGCGTGATCGAAACCGGCCCCTCGAAGCCGGCGAGCCGCTCGCGCAGCCAGGCGGCAAGGGCGCCGGCGTCGACGCGATGGCGTTCGGGGACTTCGGTGGTGCCGCCGTGCGCTGCTTCGCTGCTGTCCTGGCTCATGGACTCTCCGCTCGGTGCGCGCCGCGCCTCAGGAACCGGCGCCGCGCGTGAAGCGCGGCGGGCGTCGCGCAAGGAATGCGTCTATGCCCTCGCCGCCGTCGGGGTGGAAGAGCGCGGCGACGAACTCGTCGCGCTCGCGCGCGAGCCGGCGCGCAAGCGCCTCGCGCTCGGCACCGCACAACAGCGCCTTGATGCGCCCGAGCGCGAAGGCCGGACCGGCGGCCATCTGCGCGGCGCGCGCCAGCGCCGCCGCGAGCGCCGCGCCGCGCGGCGCGATCTCGTTCACCACGCCGAGCGCGCGCAGCCGCGCAGCGTCCACCGGTCGCCCGGTGGCGAGCAGTTCGTAGGCGAGCGGGTACGGCAGGCGCGCGGCGAGAAAGTGCGTCGCGCCGCCGTCGCCGGTGAGCCCGACCTTCACGTAGGCCATCGAAAAGCGGGCGTCGTCGGCGGCGACCAGCAGGTCGCAGGCGAGCGCGAGCGAGAATCCGGCGCCGGCAGCGGCGCCCTCGACCGCGGCGATGACCGGTTTCGGACAGTCGCGGATCGCGAGGATCCACTCGGCCAGCAGGTCGATCGACGCCGCCTGCACGGAGCGCGGCTGCTCGCGGTTGCGGCGCAGTCGTTGCAGGTTGCCGCCGGCGCAGAAGTGCTCGCCGTCGCCGGCCAGCACGACGGCGCGCACGTCGTCGTCGCTGGCCGCCGCGCGCATCGCGGCGGCGCCATCGCGGTAGACGTCGGGGTCGAGCGCGTTGCGCGCCTCGGGATTGGACATGCGCAGCAGCAGCACCGGCCCATGGCGTTCGGCCAGCAGCTGCGCTGCCACGATCAGTCCTCGTGCAGCAGCGACAAACCGAGCTGCGCGCGGCGGCGCAGCCAGCCGCCGGGGCGGTAGCGCGGATCGCCGCTGACCCGGTGCAGGTTGTCGAGGATCTCGAGCACCGTCGCGGGCCCGAGCGCGTCGCCCAGCGCGAGCGGGCCGAGCGGATAGCCGAGGCCGATGCGCACCGCAGTGTCGATGTCGGCCGGAGAAGCGATGCGCTGCTGCGCGATCTCGGTGCCGATCGACACGATCATCGCGAGCACGCGCTGCGCGACGAAGCCCGGGCTGTCGCGCAGCATCGACACCGCGACGCCGTCGTCGGCGAACAGCGCGTGCGCCGCGTCCCGGTACTCGGCGCGGGTGGCCGGTGTCGGCATCAGCACGCGCCGGCGGCATTGGCCGGGGGCGAGCGGGAACAGCGCGTCGACCGCGACGGTGCGCTCGGCCGGCAACCCGTCGACGGTCGCGGCCGCGGTTGCGTCGAGCCCGAGCGGAGCCACCAGCACCAGCGCGTGTTCGGTCGGGTGCGGCGTGTCCTGCACTACGCCGTGAAGCGCGGCGACGGCCTCGCGCAGCACGCCGGCGCGCGGCCCCGGCGCAACCCACACCGGGGGCCGCACCGCGACCGACGGCGCAGCGGGTTCCTTCGGTGCGAGCTGGCGGCCGTCTTCGTAGGCGTAGAAGCCGGTGCCGGTCTTGCGGCCGGTGAGGCCGGCGGCGAGCCGCTGCGCGCCGATTACCGACGGGCGGAAGCGCGGCTCGTCGTAGAACTGGCGGTAGATCGACTCCATCACCGGCTGTGACACGTCGAGTCCTGTGAGATCCATCAGCTCGAAGGGGCCGAGCTTGAAGCCCTGGCCACCGAACGACACCTGCTCGCGCAGGATGCGGTCGATCGTCGCGACGTCGGCCGCGCCCTCGCCGAGCGCCTTCAGCGCCTCGGTGCCGAAGCCGCGCCCGGCGTGGTTGACGACGAAGCCCGGGGTGTCCTGCGCGACCACCGGCAGGTGGCCGGTAGCGCGCGTGAGCTCGACCAGCCGCTGCACGGCGCGCTCGTCGGTGCGCGCGCCGCGCACGACCTCGACCACCTTCATGAGTGGCACCGGATTGAAGAAGTGGTAGCCGGCGACGCGTTGCGGCCGCCGGCATCCGGCGGCAATGGTCGTGACCGACAGCGACGAGGTGTTGGTCGCCAGTACCGCGTCGTCGCCGACGATCGGCTCGAGGCCGGCGAAGAGCTCGCGCTTGGCGTCGAGCCGCTCGACGATGGCTTCGATGACGAGATCGCAGCCGGCGAGCGCGGCCAGCGAGTCGACCGGTTCGAGCCGCGCGCGGGCCGCCGCCGCCGCGTCGGCGCCGATGCGGCCCTTCTCGACCAGGCGCGCGAGCGCGTCGGCGACGCTGTCGATGGCCGACGCGAGCGCGGCCGGGTTGCTGTCGTGCAGCCGCACCGCGACGCCGCTCTGGGCGAACAGTTGCGCGATGCCGCGTCCCATGGCGCCGCTGCCGACGACGCCGATGCGCTGGAAGGTAGTGTTCATGCGCCCGATTCTACTGGACCCCGGCGCTTGCGCGGGCCGCGTCGCGGGCCTCGCTGCGCTCGAGCCAGCGGTGCTCGAGGTCCGCCTTCTCGCTCGCCAGCGCCGCGCGCTCGCGTGCCGCGGCGGCGGCGCGGGGCGGGTCGCGGTACAGGCCGGGATCGGCCAGCGCGGTCTCGAGCTCGCCGAGCCGCGCGTCGATCGCGCCCAGTCGCTGCTCGATGGTCGCGATCTCGCGCTCGAGCGGCTTCAGTTGCCCGGCCAGCTGCGCGCGTTGCTGGGCGGCGACGCGTCGCTCGTCGCGACGGCTCGCACTGCTGCCGCCGGGGACGGCTTCGGCGACGGGGCCGCGCCGGCCGCCGGCCGC
>JANJTK010000099.1 GCA_024711155.1 Burkholderiaceae bacterium | reverse complement strand
CACGCCGACGACTCCCGGGCGCGCAGGGCCGCCACGGCCCTCACCGCGTACCACTCCGTCCCGCCGTAACACACGCGCGCGCCGGCGCCCGCGGCCGACGAGCGGCGCGCGCGCGGCGAGCGCGGCGCGTTGCTCGGCGTGCCGCTCGCGCACAAGGACGTGTTCGTCACGCGCGGCTGGCGCTCGACCGCCGGCTCGCGCATGCTCGAGAGCTACGTGAGCCCGTTCGACGCGACGGTCGTCGAGCGACTGGCCGCCGCGGGCGCGGTCTGCCTCGGCAAGACCAACTGCGACGAGTTCGCGATGGGCGGCTCGAACGAGCACTCGCACTTCGGGCCGGTGCGCAATCCCTGGGACCGCGCCGCGATTCCGGGCGGCTCGTCGGGCGGCTCGGCGGCCGCGGTGGCGGGCGGCCTGGTGCCGGTGGCCACCGGCACCGACACCGGCGGCTCGGTGCGCCAGCCGGCCGCGATGTGCGGGGTCACCGGCATCAAGCCCACCTACGGCCGGGTGTCGCGTCACGGCATGATCGCGTACGCGTCGAGCCTCGACCAGGCGGGGGTGATCGCGCGCAGCGCCGAGGACTGCGCGGTCGTGCTGTCCGCCATGGCGGGCTTCGACCGGCGCGACTCCACCAGCGCGGAGCGGGCCGACGAGGATTTCGCGCGCGATCTCGAACGCCCGCTCGACGGGCTGCGCGTCGGCGTGCCGCGCGAATTCTTCGGCGACGGCCTGGCGCCCGACGTGCGCGCGGCAGTCGACGCGGCGCTGGCGCGGCTGCGCGAGCTCGGCGCGGTCGAGGTCGAAATCTCGCTGCCGCAGACCGAACTGGCAATTCCGGCCTACTACGTCATCGCGCCGGCCGAGGCGTCGAGCAACCTGAGCCGCTTCGACGGCGTGCGCTTCGGCCATCGCGCCGCCGGCTACGACGACTTGCGCGACATGTACTGCCGCACGCGCGCCGAGGGCTTCGGCGCCGAGGTGAAGCGGCGCATCCTGGTCGGCACCTACGTGCTGTCGCACGGCTACTACGACGCGTATTACCTGCAGGCGCAGAAGCTGCGGCGGCTGATCGCCGACGACTTCAGGCGCGCGTTCGAGTCGGTCGACGTCGTCGCCGGGCCGGTGGCGCCGACGGTAGCCTGGGACATCGGGTCGATCGTCGACGATCCGGTCAGCAACTACCTGGCCGACATCTACACGCTGCCGGCGTCGCTCGCGGGACTGCCGGGGATGTCGGTGCCGGCCGGATTCGGGCGCGGCGGCCGCCCCGTCGGCCTGCAGCTGATCGGCCGCTGGTTCGACGAGGCGCGCCTGCTCGGCGTCGCGCACCGCTTCCAGCAGGCGAGCGACTGGCACCTGAAGACGCCCGGTGGCGCCGGCACGAAGGGGCTGGCGTGAGGGGCGCCGGCATCAGGGGCGCCGGCGTGGGGGCGCCGGCATGAGGGCGGGCGCGGCTTCGAAGGCGGCGCTGGCGCTGGTGGTCGCGGTCCTCGGCGCGTGCGCGCCGCTGTTGCCGCCGCTGCCGAGGCCGGCTCCAGCGCCGGCTCCGGTACCGGCTCCGCGCCCACAGCCGCTGCCGCCGACGCCGTCGCGTCCGGCGCCGATCCCCGAGCGGCCGATCGACGTCGACGGCCGCTGCGTCCAGACCGAGGAAGACGGCTTCCACGAGGACGCGCGCCTGCTCGTTCGCGACGGGCAGGTGCAGGCGCTGTCGTGGCAGATCCGCGTCGGCAAGCGCGGCAGCTGCAGCTTCGACCTCGGCAGCTTCAGGCAGACGAAGAGCCGGCCGCACGTCGAGCTCGTCGAGCGCAACGGCAGCGGCTGCAAGCTGATGGTCTGGCAGGAGCCGCGCCGCATCACGATGGGGCACGCGGGCTGCGAGCGGCGCTGCACGCCCGGGGTCTACGACAGCGCGTGGCCGGTGATGTTCGACCCGGCCACCGGCGGCTGCGCCCGGCCCTGAATCCGACGCCGAATGTGACGGACGCGACGCGCATGCAGTGGGAAGTCGTCATCGGGATCGAGACGCACGCGCAACTCGACACGCGCTCGAAGATCTTCTCGGGCGCCTCGACCGCGTTCGGGGCCGAGCCCAACACGCAGGCTTGCGCGATCGACCTCGCGTTGCCCGGCGTGCTGCCGGTGGCCAACCGCGCCGCGGTCGAATGCGCGATCCGCTTCGGGCTCGCGGTGGGCGCGCAGATCGCGCCGCGCTCGGTGTTCGCGCGCAAGAACTACTTCTATCCGGACCTGCCGAAGGGCTACCAGATCAGCCAGTACGAGATCCCGGTCGTCGCCGGCGGCGGGCTCGCGATCGCGTGGACTGCCGGCGCCGCGGCGGCTCCGCAGGAGCGCTTCGTGCGGCTCACGCGCGCGCACCTCGAGGAGGACGCGGGCAAGTCGCTGCATGAAGACTTCCACGGCATGACCGGCATCGACCTCAATCGCGCCGGCACGCCGCTGCTCGAGATCGTCACCGAGCCCGACCTGCGCTCGGCGAAGGAAGCCGTGGCGTACGCGCGCGCGCTGCACGGCCTCGTGGTGTGGCTCGGCATCTGCGACGGCAACATGCAGGAGGGGTCGTTCCGCTGCGACGCCAACGTCTCGGTGCGCCCGCTCGGCGACGAGCGCCTCGGCACGCGCTGCGAGATCAAGAACCTGAACTCGTTCCGCTTCCTCGAGCGCGCGATCGACTTCGAGGTGCGCCGCCAGGTCGAGCTGATCGAGGACGGCGGCACGGTCGTGCAGGAGACCCGCCTGTACGACCCCGAGCGCGACGAGACGCGCTCGATGCGCAGCAAGGAAGACGCGCACGACTACCGCTACTTCCCGGATCCCGACCTGCCGCCGCTCGCGATCGGCGACGCGTGGGTCGAGCGCGTGCGCGCGCAGATGCCCGAGCTGCCCGGCCAGATGCGCCAGCGCTTCGTCGACGCGTTCGGCCTCGGGAGCTACGACGCGACCACGCTGACCGCGGCGCGCGCGACGGCCGACTACTTCGAGGCGACGGTCGCGGCGCTCGGGCAATCGGAGATCGCGCGCCGCGACGGACTGCCCGCGCTCGCCAAGAGCGCGGCGAACTGGGTGATGGTCGACGTCGCCGCGGCGCTGAACCGCGACGACCGGACGATCGCGCAGTGCCCGGTGCGGCCGGCGCAGCTCGCGCGGCTCGTCGAGCGCATCCACGACGGCACGATCTCCGGCAAGATCGCGCGCGACGTGTTCGCCGTGCTGTGGGCCGAGCCGTCGGCCGACGACGACGCGGCCGACCGCATCGTCGAGGCGCGCGGCCTGCGGCAGATCAGCGACAGCGGCGCGCTCGACGCGATCGTCGAGCAGGTGCTGGCGGCGAACCCGAAGTCGGTCGAGGAGTTTCGCGCCGGCAAGGACAAGGCGTTCAACGCGCTGGTCGGCCAGGTGATGAAGGCCACGAAGGGCAAGGCGAACCCGCAGCAGGTCAACGAGCTGCTGCGCAAGCGGCTGGCCTGACGCGGCGTCGTTCAGCCGGCCGCGCCGTAGCGGTCGCGGTACGCGGCCACGCGCGCGCGGTGCACGGCCAGTTCCTCGGCCGTGCCCTCGCCCGAGTCGAGGAAGCGCAGCAGGTCGGCGAGGTTCGCGATCGACACCACCGGAATGCCGTAGGTCCGCTCGACTTCCTGCGCCGCCGACAGCTCGCCGATGCGCTCGGCGTCGCCGCCGCGCTCCTGGCGGTCGAGCGCGATCAGCACCGCGGCCGGCTCGGCGCCATGCGCGCGGATCAGCTCGACCGATTCGCGCACCGAGGTGCCGGCGCTGATCACGTCGTCGACGATCGCCACGCGGCCCGCGAGCGGCGCGCCGATCAGCGTGCCGCCTTCGCCGTGGTCCTTGGCTTCCTTGCGGTTGAACGCGAACGGCACGTTGCGCCCGGCGCCGGCGAGTGCGACCGCGGTCGCACTGGCGAGCGTGATGCCCTTGTACGCGGGGCCGAACAGCATGTCGAAGCGCAGCGCGCCCGAACTCTCGGCGGCGAGCAGCGTCTGCGCGTAGAAGTGCGCGAGGCGGCCGAGCGACGCGCCGTCGCAGAACAGCCCGGCGTTGAAGAAGTACGGCGACAGGCGTCCCGCCTTGGTGCGGAACTCGCCGAAGCGCAGGATGCCGGCCTGCACCGTGAAGCGGATAAACTGCGCGCGCAGGTCGTCGGCCAAGCTCGTTTCTCCTTCGGTTACCGGATGCGCCAGACGCGATGATACGGGTCGTTACGCTGAACCTGAACGGGATCCGCTCGGCCGCGCGCAAGGGCTGGCTCGACTGGGCGCAGGCGCAGCGCGCCGACGTGCTGTGCGTCCAGGAGGTCAGGGCGCAGGCAGCCGACCTCGACGACTCGCTGCGCGGCGTCGCCGGGCTGCACGGGCACTTCCACTTCGCGCAGCGGAAGGGCTACAGCGGCGTCGGCCTGTACAGCCGGCGCCGGCCGCGCGCGGTGCGGACCGGCTTCGGCAGCGCCGAGTTCGACGCCGAGGGTCGCTACGTCGAGGCCGACTTCGGCGCCTTCAGCGCGATCTCGGTCTACGTGCCGTCGGGGTCGAGCTCCGAGGAACGGCTGGCCGCGAAGTTCCGCTTCATGGCCGAGTTCCAGCCGCACCTGCGCGCGCTGGTCGCGAGCGGGCGCGAGTTCGTGCTGTGCGGCGACTGGAACATCGCGCACCGCGAGATCGACCTCGCCAACTGGCGCGGCAACCAGAAGAATTCGGGCTTCCTGCCCGAGGAGCGCGCCTGGCTCGGCGAGTTGTTCGAGGGCCTCGGGCTGGTCGACGTGTTCCGCCGGCTCGACCCGCGGCCCGGCCAGTACACGTGGTGGAGCAACCGCGGCCAGGCGTGGGCGAAGAACGTCGGCTGGCGGCTCGACTACCAGATCGCGACCCCGGGTCTGGCCGCGCGGGCGCGCCGCACCGGCATCTTCACCGCGCAGCGGTTCTCGGACCACGCGCCGCTGACGGTCGAGTACGACCTGGGGTCCTGAGGCGGCGGCGCGCGGTCGCGCGCAACCAGGCGGCGGACGGGATCGCCTCGACCGCCTGGATCCGGCGCCTCTTCGCACAAATCAAGGACTTCCGGCGCCGCCGGGGCTGTACTGGGCCCCTCACGGAGGCCGCCGCGACGCGGTCGCCGGCAGCCGTGACGCGGAGGAGGGTTTCGTGCTGCAGATCATCATCCAGGGCCGCGGCGGGCAGGGCGCGCAGACCGCCGGCAACCTGCTTGCGATGGCGTTCTTCGCGCAGGGGCGGCAGGTGCAGAGCTTCGCCACCTATGGCGGCGCGCGGCGCGGCACGCCGGTCAGCTCGTTCATCCGCATCGACGAGCGCCCGATCCGCGTGCGCTGCGACATCGAGCGCGCCGACGCGATCCTGTGCTTCGACGCCAGCCTGCTGGCGGGGCCGCTGCTCGCGACCGCGACGCCGCGCACGCTGGTGGTGGTCAACTCGGCGCGTCCGCCGCAGCACTTCGCCGACGCGCTGCCCGGCTACCGCGTGGTGCCGGTCGACGGAATCGGCATCGCGCGCCGCCACGGCCTCGGGCGGATCGTCAACTCGGTGCTGCTCGGCGGGCTGGCGCGGGCGATCGAGGCGCCGCCGCTCGGCGCGCTGGCGGCGACGCTGCGCGCCGACGCGCCGAAGCTGAAGGAGCAGAACGTCGCGGCCTGCGAGGACGGATATCGGGCGGTCGACGCGCAACTGCGCCGGGAGGCCGCATGAGCGCGCGCGAACTGCCGCCGACCGCATGGACCACCGGGTCGACCGAAGTCTTCAAGACCGGAACCTGGCGCGCGTCGCTGCCGCGCTACGTGTCGGCGCCGTCGCCGTGCCACGCCGCGTGCCCGGTGTCGGGCGACATCGCGCAGTGGATCGGGCGCGTGCGCGAGCGCGACCTGCGCGGTGCGTGGGACCTGCTCACCCGCAACAACCCGTTCCCGGCGGTGGCGGGGCGCGTGTGCCACCACCCGTGCGAGGCAGCGTGCAACCGCGCCGAGCACGACGAGGCGCTGTCGATCTGCAAGCTCGAGCGGCACGTCGGCGACGAGGCGCTCGCGAACGGGTGGAGCTTCGAGGCGCCCGTCGAGGAGCGCCCCGAGCGCGTCGCGATCGTGGGCGCCGGGCCGTCGGGCCTGTCGGCGGCGTACCAGCTGCGACGGCGCGGCTATCGCGTGACGATCTTCGAGGGGGCCGCCGAGGCGGGCGGCCTGATGCGCGACGGGATCCCCGCGTACCGGCTGCCGCGCGACGTGCTCGACGGCGAGATCCGGCGCATCGTCGATCTCGGCGTCGAACTGCGCTGCAACGAGGCGCTCGACTCGCCGGCGGCGCTCGAGCGGCTGCGCCGCGATCACGACGCGGTCTACCTCGCGCTCGGCGCGCGCCGCCCGAAGCGGCTGGCGCAACTCGACTACGCCGAACCATGGGTCGTCGACGGCGCCCGCTGGCTCGCGCTGGCCAACGCCGGCGCCGCGCCGGCGCTCGGCCGCCGCGTGGTCGTGGTCGGCGGCGGCAGCGCGGCGATCGACGTCGCGCGCAGCGCGCGCCGCGCCGGGCATGACGTGACGCTGCTCGCGCTCGAGCCGCGCGCGCGGATGCCGGCGCAGGCCGACGAGGTCGAAGAGGCGCTCGAGGAAGGCGTGCAACTCGTCGACGGCGCGATGCTCGCGCACGCGGCGCGGGCCGGCGACGCCGTGACGCTCGAGTGCGTGAAGGTCGACTTCGTCGCCGGCGCCGAGCGCGGCGCGTTCCGCGTCGAGCCGGTCGCGGGCAGCGAGTTCCGGCTGCAGGCCGACGCGGTGGTGCCGTCGATCGGGCAGGATCCGGACCTCGCCGCGCTGGGCGAGGCGCTCGCGGCGCGCGGCGCGCTCGTCGCGGTCGACGCGCGCCAGGCCACCAGCGCGCAGCGCGTCTGGGCCGGGGGCGACGTCGCCAGCATGGCGCGCTTCGTCACCGAGGCGATCGGCATGGGCAAGCGCGCCGCGCTGGCGATCGACGCCGAACTGCGCGGCCGCGAGGAGGCTGCCGCGGGCCGGCTGCACGGCCACGGCGCGCCGGTCGAGCGGCAGGTGCCGTTCGCGGCGATCGCGAGCTTCTACTACCCGGACGCCGAGCGCGCGGCCGCGCCGCGGCTCGACGCTTCGCGGCGGCTCGGGTCCGACGCCGAGGTCCAGCAGGGGCTCGACGCCGATCGCGCGCGCGCGGAGGCGCAGCGCTGCTTCTCGTGCGGCACCTGCATCGCTTGCGACAACTGCTTCCAGTACTGCCCGGATCTCGCGATCCGGCGGCTGCCGGGCGGCGGCTACGAGGTCGACGGCGACTACTGCAAGGGCTGCGGGGTGTGCGTGCGCGAGTGCCCGACGGGGTCGATGGAAATGGTCGAGGAGGTCCGATGAGCACGCCGCGCCACGAGACGATGCTGCTCACCGGCAACCACGCGGTCGCGTGGGGCGCGCGGCTCGCGCGCCCGAAGGTGGCGCCGGGCTACCCGATCACGCCGCAGACGCCGATCCTCGAGAAGCTGACCGAGTTCCAGGCCGACGGCGAGTTCGACGCCGAGATCATCACGCCCGAGTCCGAGCACTCGGTGATGGCCGCCTGCATCGCGGCCTCGATGGCCGGGGTGCGCGTGTTCACCGCCACCGCGTCGCAGGGCATGCTGCTGATGCACGAACTGCTTCACTACGCGTCGGGTGCGCGCGCGCCGATCGTGATGGCCAACGTCAACCGCACGGTCGCGTCGCCGTGGGCGTTCTGGCCCGACCAGACCGACAGCCTCGCGCAGCGCGACACCGGCTGGATCCAGTTCTACACCGAGAGCGCGCAGGAGTCGCTCGACACGGTGGTCCAGGCCTTCCGGGTGGCCGAGGGCGCGCTGGTGCCGGCGATGGTGAGCCACGACGCGTTCTACGTCTCGCACGCGCTCGAGCCGGTGAGCGTGCCCGGGCAGGCGCTCGTCGACGAGTTCCTGCCGGCGTTCGCGCCGCCGCACCGCATCGATCCCGAGCGGGTCGAGTCGTGGGGCAACGTGGTCAGCCAGGAAATGTACAACCGCCACCGGCGCGCGCTCGGCGAGGCGATGGCGCGCGTGCCCGAGCTCGCGCTCGAGGCCGACCGCGAGTGGCAGCGGCTGACCGGCCGCGGCTGGGGCGTGGTCGAGCCGTACCGTTGCGACGGCGCGCGCACGGTGATCGTCACGATGGGCAGCATGTGCGGCACCGCGCGCGACGCGGTGGACGCGATGCGCGACGCCGGCCAGGCGGTCGGGCTGCTGAAGGTGCGGCTGTACCGGCCGCTGCCGGTCGCGGCGCTGCGCGCGGCGCTCGCCGGCGTGCCCGAGGTGCTGGTGCTCGACCGCAACTACTCGCCGGGGCACGGCGGCGTGCTGCACCAGGAGCTGCGCGCCGCGCTGTACGGGATGCAGGGCGCGCCGGTGATCCGCGGCCTGCTTGCGGGCGTCGGCGGGGTCAACGTGTCGGCGCAGCGGATCGCCGAGTACGTGCGCGACGCGGCCGGCATCGGCGCCGGCCACGATTCGGTCTGGGTGTGAAGGGGAACGCGATGCGAAGACTCGAACTCGACGACGAGCCGATGTTCTGCTCCGGGCACGCCGCGTGCCCCGGCTGCATCGACGCGCTGTCGGTGCGCCACGTGCTCGCCGCGCTGGGACCAGACACGGTGGCCGTGGTGCCGCCGTCGTGCATGGCGATCATCGCCGGGCCGCAGCCGTTCTCGTCGCTGCGCATCCCGGTCTACCAGCCGACGCTCGAGGCGAGCGCCGCGTCGGCGTCGGGGCTGCGCCGCGCGCTCGATGCGCAGGGCAAGCGCGACACGCAGGTGGTGGTCTTCGCCGGCGACGGCGGCACTTACGACATCGGGTTCCAGTGCCTGTCGTCGGCCGCCGAGCGCAACGAGGACTTCATCTACGTGTGCCTCGACAACGAGGGCTACATGAACACCGGCGCGCAGAAGTCGTCGTCGACGCCGCGCTACGCGAAGACCGGCTCG
>JANJTK010000091.1 GCA_024711155.1 Burkholderiaceae bacterium | reverse complement strand
GATGCTGCAGAGCGACCCGACGACCATCTACGGACTGGGCGAGCGCTTCGACGGCAACCTGCGCAAGCGCGACCTGCAGGCCGACACCGCCTACAACACGTACACGCGCGCTGGCCTGCCGCCGACGCCCATCGCGCTGCCGGGCAAGGCGTCGATCGAAGCCGCGCTCAAGCCGGCGGACGTGCCCGCGCTGTACTTCGTCGCGCGCGGCGACGGCACCAGCGAGTTCTCCAACGACCTGGCCAGCCACAACCGCGCGGTGTCGCGCTACCAGCGAAACGGGCGATGAGGGGGCGCTTCGTCACGTTCGAGGGCATCGACGGTGCCGGCAAGAGCACGCATCTCGACTGGTTCGTCGGGACGCTGCGCCGCCGCGGCCTCGACGTCGTCCAGACTCGCGAGCCGGGCGGATCGCCGCTGGCCGAATCGCTGCGGGAATTGCTGCTGCATCGCGAGATGCCGATCGACACCGAGTTGCTGCTGATGTTCGCGGCGCGGCGTGACCACCTCGACCGGCTGATCCGCCCGACGCTGGCCGATGGCCGCTGGGTCGTCTGCGACCGTTTCACCGACTCGACCTACGCCTACCAGGGGGCAGGGCGGGGCGCATCGAGCGAGCGCATCGAGTGGCTCGAAGCGTGGATCCATGGCGACCTGCAGCCGGACCGGACTTACCTGTTCGACCTCGATCCGGCGCTCGCGGCGCGCCGGCGCAGCTCGGCGCGGGCCCCCGATCGCTTCGAGGCCGAGGAGCTCGCGTTCTTCGAGCGGGTCCGCGCCGGTTACCGGTTGCGTGCGCAGGCCGACCCCGAGCGCTTCGTCGTGCTCGATGGCGAGCGACCGATCCCGGAAATTCGCGTAATACTCGAACAAGACATCGCAACCATCTGGAATACATGATATTTCCTTGGCTTGATACCGCCTGGAAGCAGTGCCTGGCAGGGCGCCAGCGCGCGCATCATGCGCTGCTGATTCACGGCCCCGCCGGAATCGGCAAGAGCGCCTTCGCGAGCCGGCTCGCGCAGGCCTTGTTGTGCGAGGCGCCGCGCACCGACGGCGCGCCCTGCGACGCCTGCGACGCGTGCCGCTGGTTCGCCGAGCGCAACCACCCGGACTTCCGGCTGCTCGCGCCGGCCGCGGCCGAGGAGGCACGCGAGAACGCAGCCGAGGGCGACGGCGACGGCGGACAGGGCGCTGCGGCCCCGGCGACCAGGGCCGGCAGCCGGGCGTCGCGAGAGATCCGCATCGACCAGGTGCGCGCGCTCGAGCGCTTCACCGAGGTCGGCGGCCACCGGGGCGGCGCGAAGGTCGTGCTGATCGACCCCGCCGACGCGCTGAACACTGCGGCCGCCAACGCGCTGCTGAAGACCCTCGAGGAGCCGACCCGCGGCACACGCTTCCTGCTGGTCACCGCCCGGCCCGACGCGCTGCCGGCCACCGTGCGTTCGCGTTGCAGCGCGCTCGCGCTGCCGTTGCCGGCTCCGGAGGCGGCCGTGCAGTGGCTCGCGGCCGACGCCGACGTCGGCGCCACCGAGGCGCGCGCCTGGCTCGCTGCGGCCGGCGGCGCACCGTTGCGCGCCCGCCGCTTCGCCGATCCCGCACATGCCGCCGTCCATCGGCTTGTCGTGGAGACGCTCGCGGCCCTTCCCGAGACTGGCGTCGTGCGGGCAGCGGATGCGCTGGCCGGCGTCGAGCCGCCGGTCTGGGTGGCCGCGCTGCAGTCCTGGGTCGTCGATCTCCAGCGGGTGTGCGCCGGCGCCGAGCCGCGTTACTTCCCGGAGCGCGCAGACCGGCTGCATGCGCTGTCGCGGCGCACCGGGCTGGCGGCGCTGGAACGGCTGGCGTCCCGGCTGGATGGGGTGGCGAGAGCGGTCGAGCATCCGCTGAACCCTCGCCTGATGCTCGAGGATGCGTTGCTCGGCGTGCGCGAGGCGTTCGCCGGCTGACGGTGCGGCAGGACCCGGCGACTTCGCCGGGCAAGCGGGAGACGACATGGACGAGTTGTCTGGTGTGACCTTGCGGGGCCCCACGACAGTGCCGGGGCTGGCAGTGGCGACCGAGCCGGGGACGCTCGCGCTCGCCGACGACCTCAATCCATCGACGCTTCCGGCCGCAACGGTCGCCGCGACCAGCCCGGAGCTTACGGCCAACGGGGAGCCCGCAGTGAGCCGCAGCGGCAATCGCGCCAGCGTCATCCAGCTGGCGATCAGGGAAAAGGCGGCGCTGTACGCCGCCTACATGCCGTTCCTCGAAGGCGGCGGCCTGTTCGTGCCGACCACGCGCGTTGCCAGCCTCGGCGACGAGCTGTACCTGATCCTGTCGCTGGTCGACGACCCGAACAAGCTGTCGGTCACCGGCAAGGTCGTGTGGATGACCCCGGCCAGCGCGACCGGGCGCCAGCAAGGCATCGGCGTCCAGTTCACGGGCGACGAGGCGGGCCTGCAGGCGCGCACGCGCATCGAGAACCTGCTCGGTGGCGCCCTGAAGGCGAACCGCAGCACGCACACGCTCTAGGGTCGATCCGGGCCTCGGGTCGAACCCGCGCCCCTGCCGATCCCGGGTTTCCGGGGTTGCCTCTCTCGCCGCCGATACAATGGCGGCCTCTCCGGGCGCCCCAGATGCTGGTCGATTCCCACTGTCACCTCGATTTCCCCGAACTCGCCGGGCGCATCGACGAACTGCTGGCCGCAATGGCCGAGCACGACGTCGGCCATGCGCTGTGCGTGTGCGTCGCGCTGCCCGAGTTCGAGCAGGTGCTCGCGCTGGCGCAGCGCGACGAGCGGCTCAGCGCGTCGGTCGGCGTGCACCCGGATTACCCGGACACGGTCGAACCCGACGTCGACACGCTGGTGCGACTGGCCGCGCACCCGAAAGTGGTCGCCATCGGCGAGACCGGCCTCGAATACTACAGCACGCCCGGCGGCGCCGACTGGCAGCGCGAGCGCTTCCGCGTGCACATCCGGGCCGCGCGGCGCGCCGGCAAGCCGCTGATCGTGCACACGCGCGCCGCCGCAGCGGACACGCTGCAACTGCTGCGCGACGAGGGCGCCGAGGCCGTCGGCGGCGTGATGCACTGCTTCACCGAGGACTGGGAGACGGCGCGCGCGGCGCTCGACCTCGGCTTCCACGTCTCGTTCTCGGGCATCGTGACCTTCCGCAACGCCGCGGCGCTGCGCGAAGTCGCCGCGAAGGTTCCCGACGACCGGCTTCTGATCGAGACCGACGCGCCGTACCTGGCGCCGGTGCCGAACCGCGGCAAGACCAACGAACCGGCGTTCGTGCGCTTCGTCGCCGCCTGCCTGGCCGAACTCCGCGGGCAGGCTCCGGAACAAATCGCAAAGCTGACCACGGACAACTTCTTCCGTCTTTTCAATCCATAACGGAAGTTTTTTCATGCGACTTGCGAACTTTGGCCAGCGCCTGCCTCGACGGCTTGCGTTTCGGCTGCTCGCGTTTCGGCTGCTCGCGCTCTGCCTGTGCCTGGCCGCGCCGCTGCCGGCTGCGCTCGCGCAGGGCGATCGCGCCGTCCCGGCCACGTTCTGGAGTGCCCTCGCGAAGGACGAGGTCGATGCAGTGCAGACCTGGCTGCTGCGCGGCGTGGACACCAACGCAACGCACCCCCAGCAGGGGCCGGCGATCGTCGTCGCCGCGCGGGAGGGCGCCTGGCGCTCGCTGAGGCTGCTGGCCGGGATCACCGGCACCCGGGTCGACGTGCCGAGCCCGCGCGGCGAAACCGCGCTGATGCTCGCCGCCGCGCATGGGCACCTCGACAGCGTGCGCCTGCTGGTCGAGCGCGGCGCCGAGGTGAACCGGCCCGGCTGGACGCCCTTGCACTACGCGGCGAGCAGCGGCGACGCCGCCACGGTGCGCTACCTGCTCGAACACCACGCCTACGTCGATGCGCAGTCGCCGAACCGGACCACGCCGCTGATGATGGCCGCGCGGCAGAAGCGCCCCGGCATCGTGCGCCTGCTGATCGAGGAGGGCGCCGATCCGACGGCGCGCAACGAAGCCGGATTCGACGCCGTCGCCTATCTGGAGCGGCACGGCGAGACCGAGCAGGCGCAGTGGGTGCGCGAGCGCGCCGCCGACTATGCGCGCCGCTACGGGACGCTCGAGCGGCCGCGCAGCGCGGAGGAAGCGCGAGCGGAGCGCGACCGTGCGGCGGAGGATGCCGAAGCGCAGCGCCAGCGCGCGGCGGAGGCGGCCGAGCGCGATCGGCGCGCGGCCGCCGCACGCGCCGAGAACGAGCGACGCCTGCGCGAAGCGGAATCCGCGCAAAACGAACGCCGTCGCGCAGCACAGGCCGCCGAAGTCGAGCGACGCAAGGCGCTCGGGAGCCGCTTGCCCGGCATGCGCGACTGATCGTCAGCCGAGCGCGACGTCCAGGAAGAACATCAGGCAGAAGCCGACGAACAGCGCGGCGGTCGAGATGCCGCCGTAGCCGGCGCGATGCGTCTCCGGAATCACCTCGTCGCTGATCACGAACAGCATCGTCCCGGCAGCGAATGCCAGCGCCAGCGGCAACAGCGCCTGCGAAACCGCGAGCAGTCCGGCTCCGGCCAGCGCGCCGGCCACCTCGACCATCCCGGTCAGCGCAGCGACGCCGAGCGACTGCAGGCGCGTGTAGCCGAGCCCGGCCAGCGACATCGCCACCGCGAGGCCCTCGGGAAGGTTCTGCAGCCCGATGCCGAGCGTCACGCCGAGCCCGATCGCCGCGTCGCCGCTGGCGGCGCCCACGCCCATCGACAAGCCCTCGGGAAAGTTGTGCACGGCAATCGCCAGCACGAACAGCCAGACGCGCCGCACGCGCTCGCGGCCGGGTCCTTCGGGTCCCTTTTCGAAGTGTTCGTGCGGGAGCAGCCGGTGCGCTACCGACATCAGCAAGCCGCCGACCGCCATTGCGCTCACCACGGCCAGCGCCGCGCGCACCGGAGTCGCCATCTCGGCTCGCGCCAGTTCGAAGCCGGGCAGCAGCAGCGAGAACACCGTCGCCGCGAGCATCACGCCAGCGGCAAACGCGAGCATCGCGTTGCCCGTGCGGCCCGAGATCCCCTTGACCACCAGCACGGGGAGGGCGCCGACGGTCGTGGCGAGCGCGCCGCCGAACAGCGCCGCCAGCAGCGCGAGCGACAGCGGAGACAGTTCGGCCAGCGCGGCAGGCATCACGTCGGCACCGCCAGCAGTTCGACCAGCGCCGGAACCGGCAGCTGCGGATGGCCGCGCGCCGCCTGCGCCAGCGTCTCGCCGACGGCCGTCGCCGTGGCCAGCGCCGCGCCCGCTTCGCGCGCCATCGCCGTGTAGTAGCCGACGTCCTTCGACGCATTCGCGAGCGTGAAGAGAAAGCGCGAGTCGTCGCCCGACTCGATGAACGCCCGCATGCGTTCGAGCACGACGCCGTTGCCGCCCCCGGCGGCCAGCACGTCGACGAAGACCCCCGCATCGACTCCGACCCGACGAGCGCAGGCGGCCGCCTCGGCCAGCACGGTCGCAAACCCGAGCGAGACGTAGTTGTGCAGCAGCTTCAACCGATGCCCAGCGCCGACCGGCCCGGCCGGCACGAGGTTCTCGGCGAAGCACGCCAGCAGCGGCCGGACGCGCTCGAGCAGTGCAGGATCGCCGCCGACCAGCAGGTTCAGGCGCCCTTCGGCCGCTTCCTTCGGCGTGCGCGTCATCGGCGCATCGAGGAACTCGCCGCCGGCGGCCTCGATCGCCGCCGCGACGCGCAAGGTGGAGGCGGGGATCGCCGTCGAGCAATCGACGACGATCGTGCCGGGCCGCAGGCCCGAGAGCACGCCGCCGGGACCGAGCACGACGTCCTCGACCTCGGGGCTGCCGGTCACGCACAGGATCAACGCGTCGGACGCCGCCGCGAGCTCGGCGGCGCGCGCGAACGACCGCGCGCCGCGGGCGACCAGGTCGTCGACCGGTCGGTTGCCCGGGTGCACGAGAAAGCCCAGCCGATGACCGTGCCGGAGCAGGTTGGCCGCGATTCCGTGTCCCATCCGGCCGACCCCGATCAGGCCGACGCGCTTCGCCTCAGTCATGTTTGTTCCCGTTGCCTCGCTCGACTGCGTGCTGGTTGCCGACGTGCGACTTTAGCGGGTGCCGGGCCGGGTTGGGTGCCCGGGTCGAATGCGCATAATGTATATTATGTCGCATTCCGGCAAACGTGGCAGTTACAGCAATTCCTGCGCCCAGCGAGCGAAGTCTTCGTAAAGTGACACTTTATTTACCTGCCGCAACCAGCTCTATATACGAGCTTTTATTCCCTGGGCAGGACCAAAGCCCGTCGCCCGCTACCTCCGGCCCGCCGCCTGCAAGTCGAGCACCACCCGCACCGTCTCCGCGCCTCCCTCGTCGCGCTCCACCTCGAACCCGAGCTGCCGCGCGAGCTTCAGCATCGGGGCGTTGACGGCGAGCACCAGGCCTTCCATCGTGCGCACCCCGCGCCGGCGCGCGATGTCGATCAGGGCGCGCATCAGGATGCCGGCGAGGCCGCTGCCCTGCCAGGCATCGCCGACCGTGACGGCGAATTCACACTGGCTGCCGCGATCGTCGAGGCTGTAGCGTGCCACGCCGACGATCGCCTGGCCGCCGTCGAAGCGGCCGTCGGAGCCGCCGTCGGATCGGATCAGCGCGGCGAGCGCGACGTTGCGGACCTGGTCGACGTCGGTCAGCGCGGCCAGCTTCTCTTTCGACACCCCGGACATCGAGGCCATGAAGCGCGTGTAGCGTGCCTCGGCGGACAGGTTGCGGATAAACGCGGCCTCCATCGCGATGTCGTCGCGGCACAGCGGGCGCACGGTGACCGCAGCGCCGCCGACCGTGTGGACGGCGGGCGCAGGCATCTCGCCGTCGAGGGGCGGACGACCGTCGGCGGGCAGAGGACCGTCGGCGGGCAGAGGACCGTCCGGAAGGCGAGGACCGCCGAGCAACCGCGGGGCACCGGGCAGCGCCGCGCCGCCCTCCCCGCGCCGCTCGGCGACGTAGTCGGCGAGCATCGCGACCGTTGCCAGCCGCGGGTAATCGGTCTCCGGAATCTCGATCGCGAGCCGGGCCGCGAGCGCTTCCAGCACGTTGAGCCAATCCATCGAGTCGAGGTCGACCTGCTCGCGCAGCGGCCGATCGTAGCGCAGCAGGCTCAGGTCGGTGCCGGGCGCGATCGACTCGACCGTCGCGCGCACCGCTTCGCGGATCTCGGAGGGCACGCGGTCGCTCAAGGCGGTGCGCCTCTCTGCGCGTCAGCCCCCGGCGTCCGCCGGAAGCACGCCCGCAAGGTAGCGCTGCCGCCACGTCTCGAACGGCAGCGCGTCGGCCGCCTCGATGCGCGCCTGCTCGGCGACCGACTCGTCGGCCATCTGCCGGTAGCGCTCTTCGACGTCGCGCGCCAGCGGCAGCGCGCGCAGCGCCTCGCGGTGGCGCAGCGACTGCGCGAGCGCGAACCGTCCGAACGAGCCCTCGTGTTCCTGCGCCATCGACCGCAGGCTGCGCGCCGACGGCGTCAGCGACGGATCCTGCACCGCCGCGTCGGCCGCGGCGAGTGCCGCGCGGTAGGGCCGCGGGCCGTCCGAGGGCGTGCGCGCCTGCATCCCGGTGCCGATCGCCACGCGCGCGCCGGTCGCGGCGTCGAGCACGTCGGCGATCTGGATGCACTCGCGCAGCAGCGCCCCGCCCCAGTCGGCGAGCGCGACCGCCGCGCCGTCGCGCTCGAGCGCGAGCCCGGGTTCGCGGCCGCGCTGCGCGACCCGGTACTGGTTGCGCGACATCGCGGCGATTTCCTCGGGCGTGTCGCGCGGACTCTGCGACAGCAGGCAGTGCAGCAGGAACACGTCGAGCAGGCGCAGCGTCGGGACGGCGATGCCGACCGCCTCGAACGGGTCGAGGTCCAGGCAACGCACCTCGACGTATTCGACGCCGCGCGCCGACAGCGCGCGCAACGGGCGCTCGCCGGAGCGGATCGTGCGCTTGGGGCGGATCGTGCCGTAGAACTCGTTCTCGATCTGCAGCAGCGTCGTCGCGAGTTGTCGGTAGCCGCCCTCGCCGTCGTGAACGCCGAGTTGCTCGTAGGGCGGATAGGGTTCCTCGAGGCCGCGCGCGAGCGAGCGCGCGTAGCCTTCGAGATCGTTGAAGCTCACCGCGAGCGCTGCCTGCGCGTCGCTCTGGTAACCCAGCGGGCCCATCCGCAGCGACGTTGCATGCGGCAGGTGCAGCGTGCCGCCGGCGAGCTTCAGCAACTCGTGCGTGTGCCCGGCGAGAAACGAGCTGCACGCGGCCGGCGACGCGCCGAACAGGTACAGCAGCAGCCACGAGTGGCGCCGGAAGTTGCGGATCAGCGCGAAATACGCGGCGTCGCGGTAGTCGCGCTCGCTGCCGGCGATCCCGTCGGCCTCCTGCAGGATCGGCCATGCGGCCAGCGGCAGCGAGAAGTTGTAGTGGATGCCGGAGATCGTCTGCATGCGCCGCCCGTAGCGGTGCGACAGCCCCTGCCGGTAGACGGTCTTCGCGCGCCCGACGTTCGAGGGGCCGTAACGCGCGAGCGGGATCGCATCGTCGGCCGGCAGCCCGCAGGGCATGCTCGCGCCCCACAGGATCTCGTCGCCGAGGTTGCGGTGCACGAACTGGTGGATCGCGGTCAGCTCGTCGATGCAGGCCTGCGGCGACGTGTGCACGCCGGTGATCAGTTCGAGCTGCGCCTCGCTGAAGTCGGTCGTGACGTGCGGGTGCGTAAGCGCCGAACCGAGCGCGCGCGGGTGCGGCGTGTCGGCGAGCGCGCCGGCGGGCCGGGCGCGCCGGCTCACCATCTCGATGCCGCGCACGAGCCCGCCGAGAATCGCGGGCGGCCACCCGTCCAGCCGC
>JANJTK010000255.1 GCA_024711155.1 Burkholderiaceae bacterium | reverse complement strand
CGTCGCGCAGGTCGGCGAGGAGAATGCGCAGTTCGTTGCGGGCGCGATGGATGTAGGTCTTCACCGTGCCGAGGGGGAGATCGAGGATCTCCGCGATCTCCTCGTACGGTCGGCCATCCACGTGGCGCAGCAGGATGCAGTTGCGGTATTCCGGGCGGAGCCGCGCGATCGCGGCCTCGATCTGTCCGCCAAGCTCGCGGTTGGCGACCTCGTCGAGCGCGTTCTCGCGGCCGTCGCCCACCTGGAGCGTGGTGGCCTCGATCGCCTCGGCCGTCTCGGCGTGCGGCGAGCCGTCGAGCGAGAGCGTGTCGAGCGAGCGGCGACGCAGCTGGTCGATCGCGGCGTTGTTGGCGATCTTGAAGATCCAGCTCGAGAACTTGAACTCGGGGCGATACGAGCCGATCGCGTTGAGGACCTTCACGAAGGTTTCCTGCGCGAGATCCTCGGCGAGCTCGCGATCGCGGACCATCCGGTAGATCAGCGAGAAGACCGGGCGCTGGTAGCGGCGCACCAGCTCGCGGTAGGCGGCATCGCGCCCGAGCACGGCGTGCTGCACCACCTCCTGGTCGGAGAGGGCGCGCCAGTCGGTCGGGAGCGACCCGCTCACGCGGTCCCCTGCGTTGCTTCGGGGTTCCCGGGGCCGGTAGCTTTGGCCACGATGCCGACCACCACCGAGCTACCGGTCACCGGCGGGACCGCCAAGCGCACCTACGTGCGCGAGGTCTTCACGTCGATCGCCCCGCGCTACGACGCCCTGAACCACATTCTCTCGCTGAACGCCGACCGGCGCTGGCGTCGGACCGCCGTGGATCGCCTCGGATGGGAGAGCCATCCCGAGGGGACCTACCTCGACCTCTGCGCCGGCACCCAGGATCTCTCGGCCGAGCTCGGCAATCGTGCCGGCTTCCGCGGGACGGTCATCGCGGCCGACTTCGTGCCGGCGATGCTGGTGCAGGGCACGGGCAAGTCCCCGCGGGTCCGCCCCGCGGCGGCCGACGCGCTGCAGCTCCCGTTCGAGGACGCAGTCTTCGACGGGGCCACGGTGGGATTCGGGGTGCGGAACCTGATGGACCTGGATGCGGGTCTCCGGGAGGCGGCGCGTGTACTTCGGCCTGGGGCGCGATTGGTAGTACTCGAATTCACGACGCCCGCATGGCAGCCGCTCCGGTGGGCCTACCTGACCTACTTCCGGCACGTGCTTCCGCGGGTCGGACGACTCGTGTCGAAACATACGAACGCCTACGACTGGCTACCAGCATCGGTCCTCGCCTTCCCCGAGCCGCCGGCCCTCGCCCGGCAGCTCGAGGCCGCCGGTTTCGCCCCCGTGACGTGGGAGCGGCGCTGGGGGGGGATCGTCGCCA
>JANJTK010000226.1 GCA_024711155.1 Burkholderiaceae bacterium | reverse complement strand
GCGCGACGAGTGGGACGCGATCGGGCTCAACTACACGTCGGGCACCACGGGCGACCCGAAGGGCGTCGTCGTTCACCACCGCGGCGCCTACCTGAACGCGGTCGGCAACGTGCTCGCGTGGAGCCTGCCGCGGCACCCGGTGTACCTGTGGACGCTGCCGATGTTCCACTGCAACGGCTGGTGCTTTCCGTGGACGCTGGCAGCGGTCGCCGGCACCAGCGTGTGCCTGCGCCGCATCGACGCGGCGCTGATCCTCGGCCTGGTCCGCGAGCACCGCGTGACCCACTACTGCGGCGCGCCGATCGTGCACTCGACGCTGATCGACGCGCCGGAGCGCCTGCGCGAAGGGATCGACTGGCAGGTCAAGGCGATGGTCGCAGGAGCCGCGCCACCGGCGGCGATGATCGAGGGCATGGAGCGGATCGGCTGGGAAGTCACGCACGTCTACGGCCTGACCGAGGTCTACGGGCCGGCCGCGGTGTGCGTGAAGCGCGACGAGTGGGAAGCGCTCGATCTCGACGGCCGCGTCGAGCGCAACGGCCGCCAGGGCGTGCGCTACCAGCTCGAACAGGGGCTGACGGTGGTCGATGCGCAGACCCTGCGGGAGGTGCCGCGCGACGGCGAGACGATGGGCGAAGTCGTGTTCCGCGGCAACATCGTCATGAAGGGTTACCTGAAGAACCCGAAGGCGACCGACGACGCGTTCCGCGGCGGCTGGTTCCACACCGGCGACCTCGGCGTGCTGCACGCCGACGGCTACGTGAAGCTGAAGGACCGCGCGAAGGACGTCATCATCTCGGGCGGCGAGAACATCAGCTCGCTCGAGGTCGAGGACGCGCTGTACAAGCACCCCGCGGTGCTCGCCTGCGCGGTAGTCGCGCGGCCCGACCCGAAGTGGGGCGAGACGCCGCTCGCCTTCGTCGAACCGAGGCCCGGGCGCGAACCGGCGTCGCCCGAGGCCGCGCGGGCACTCGCCGACGAGCTGATCGCGCATTGCCGCGTGCTGCTCGCGCACTTCAAGTGCCCGCGCGAGGTGCGCTTCGGGCCGCTGCCGAAAACCTCGACCGGCAAGATCCAGAAGCACCTGCTGCGCGAGCAGGCGCGCTCGGCGTCGGCGATCGGCTGAATTCAGTCGACCAGCCGCCAGCCCTGCGGCGTCATCAGCTCGGCGCCGATCGCGGGGACGGCTGCCGCCAGCGTCACGATGCGCGGGTCTTCGCGCAGCGCGGCGGGCAGCGCCAGCCCCGGCGGCGCGCCTAGCCGCAGCGCCTTCAGCACCACCCCGGAGGCGGGGAGCGAATCCAGCGGGTGGCGCCGGGGACGGGCGCCGCCGGTCCATTCGATCAGCGTCGGCTGCAGCCGCACTGATTCGCTCCAGCGCCGCAGCGCGCCGTCGGGATCCGCGGGCAGCGTGATGCGCCACGACAGCTCGCCGCGCGTCATCGCCGTCGGCGGACCGGCGTCGTAGCCATGGCCGCGCGATCCGCCGTCGTCGAGCCGCGCCACGCGGCACACGAAGTGCACCAGCCGCGGGCGCTCTGCGCACCGTCGGCGCAGCACCGGATCGTCCAGCCCGAACGGTCGCGGCAGCGCGGGGTCGGGCTGGGCCGGGTCGGGCGCGATCAGCTCCAGGTAAGTGCGCGCGTCGAGCCGCAGCAGGCGGTTGTGCGTGCCCCAGCCGACGTGGCTGCCGCCCGGCGCCGACGGCACACCGGCGAGCCGGCGCAGCCACGCGTCGCCCTGGGCGAGCGAGGCGCAGGCGACGACGACGTGGTCGAGCTCGAGGTCAGCGGCGAGTTCCAGCGGCATCGGCAGGGGCGGGCGGCGCGCCAAGTACAATCCGGGCCATGTTAACGGAACAGAAGGACCGGCTGGCGGCACTGTTCGACGCGGCGGCGGCGCAGCTTGCCGCCGAGGCCGGCGTGCAGGGCGTGCTGCCGGCCGTCGAGCTCGACCGCCCGCGCCAGGCCGGGCACGGCGACCTCGCGTGCAACCTCGCGATGCAGCTCGCGCGACCGTTGAGGTCGAACCCGCGCCAGCTCGGCGAGCGCCTCAAGACCGCGGTCGAGGCGCTCGACGCGGCGTCGGCGCACGGGCCGATGATCGAGTCGCTCGAAGTCGCCGGTCCCGGCTTCATCAACCTGCGCCTGCGCGCCGACGCGAAACTCGCCGTGATCGGCCGGGTGCTGCACGACGGCGCCGCGTTCGGGCGCGCGGCCCGCGGCGGCGGGCGGCGGGTGATGGTCGAGTTCGTGTCGGCCAATCCGACCGGGCCGCTGCACGTCGGGCACGGCCGCCAGGGCGCGCTCGGCGACGCGCTGGCGGCGCTGCTCGAGGCCGACGGCTGGCGCGTGACGCGCGAGTTCTACTACAACGACGCCGGCGCGCAGATCGACAAGCTCGCGCTGTCGGTGCAGGCGCGAGCGCGCGGCATCGCGCCCGACGACGAGCGCTTCCCGGCCGACGGCTATCGCGGCGACTACATTGTCGAGATCGCGGCCGACTACCTCGCGCGCAACACCGTCGCCACCGAGCGGGTCGCCGAGGTCGCGGCCGCCGGCGATCCCGACGATCTCGACGCGATCCGCCGCTTTGCGGTCGCGTACCTGCGCCGCGAGCAGGACATCGACCTGCGCGCGTTCGGCGTGCGCTTCGACAACTACTACCTCGAGTCGTCGCTGTACGCCGACGGCCGGGTGGGCTCGACGGTCGACGCGCTGGTGCAGGCCGGCAAGACCTTCGAGGACGGCGGCGCGCTGTGGCTGCGCACCACCGACTACGGCGACGACAAGGACCGCGTGATGCGCAAGTCCGACGGCGGCTACACGTACTTCGTGCCCGACGTTGCCTACCACGTCACGAAGTGGGAGCGCGGCTTCGAGCGCGCGATCAACGTGCAGGGCTCGGACCACCACGGCACGATCGCGCGCGTGCGCGCCGGGCTGCAGGCGGTGGGCGCCGGCATCCCGGCCGGTTACCCGGACTACGTGCTGCACAAGATGGTGACGGTGATGCGCGGCGGCCAGGAGGTGAAGATCTCCAAGCGCGCCGGCTCGTACGTGACGCTGCGCGACCTGATCAACTGGACCGGCGAGGTGCGCGACGGCGACGCGGCGCGCGTCGACGAGCAGCGCGGCCGCGACGCGGTGCGCTTCTTCCTGGTCTCGCGCAAGGCCGACAGCGAGTTCGTGTTCGACGTCGACCTCGCGCTCGCGCGCACCGACGAGAACCCGGTCTACTACATCCAGTACGCGCATGCGCGCATCTGCTCGGTGCTGGCGCAGTGGGGCGGCGACGCCGGGGCGCTCGCGGCGTCGACGGTCGCGGGCGGCGTCGACCTGGCTCCGCTCGGCGGCGCTCGCGAGTTCGCGCTGGCGGCCCGTCTCGCGGCCTTCCCCGACACCGTCGAGGCCGCCGTCGACGAGCTCGCCCCGCATGCCGTTGCTTTTTATCTCAAGGACTTAGCGGCGGAACTTCACTCTTACTATAATGCGGAGCGTGTGCTCGTCGACGACGAG
>JANJTK010000300.1 GCA_024711155.1 Burkholderiaceae bacterium | reverse complement strand
TGGCGGATGTTCTGGCTCAGTTCGATGTAAGCGGAAAACACGTCGGTGACTGCCGACGGCGATTCCTCCAGACCTTCCATGTGCTTGCGCAGTGCCTTGCCGATTTCCTCCATCAGCGTCGCCGAAAATGGCCCGTTGAAGCCCAGCATGATGCCTTGGCGCGTGAATGCCTCGCGCAGCGTCAAGACGTCGACCTGTTCCATCTTCACTCTCCCGAGACCTGCCCGGGCGACGTCGCCCGCGCAGGAATGCAAAAACCCAGCACCGCGATGTCATCGCGCTGCGCCCGCTGGCCCTGGTAGTCGCGCAGCGCGCGCAGCAGGGCCTCGGCCTGGGCCGGCAGCGGCTGCGTGGCGAGCGTTGCAAGCAGCTCCGCGAAGCGACTGGCGCCGAAGCCGAAGCCGTGCGGGCCGCCGGCCTGGTCCAGAAAACCGTCGGTGCTCAGATAATACGTCGCATCGCCGGCCGCCGGCATGATCTGGTTCTCATGGGTCGGGTTCGGATGTGCGCCGCGCCGGCGCTCGCCGAGGCTGCGCCGACCGCCGCGTATGCGCTCGCAGCGTCCGCCGACGCAGCGATACAGATCGAGATGGGCGCCGGCGAAGCGCAGCTGTCCGCTGACAAGGTCTACGCGGCACAGGCCGGCATCCATGTTCGTCGCGAGCTGCCGCCCCGCGATCGCCTCGGGCAGCAGGCTGCGGATGGCCGTGTCCATGCGCGCGAGCAGCGCCGCGGGATCGGTGATGCCAAGTTCATGCACCGCGAGGTCGAAGGCCGCATGCGCGATCATCGTCATGAAGGCGCCGGGCACGCCGTGGCCGGCGCAGTCGATGAGCCCGAGGAGGAAGCCGTCGTCATCGTGCCGGAAAAGGTAGAGGTCGCCGCCGACCGTATCGCGCGGTTGCCACAGCACGCAATGCGCGTCCGGCAGTGCCCGCGCGAGCGCTTCCTGCGGCAGCATCGCGTGCTGGATCAGGCTCGCGTAGCGGATGCTGTCCTGGATCTGGCGGTGGGCTTCGGCGAT
>JANJTK010000238.1 GCA_024711155.1 Burkholderiaceae bacterium | reverse complement strand
GAGCGACTCCGGCCCGAGGTAGTCGACCAGCTTCGGCGCCTGCTCGACCAGCGCCTGCATGGCCGGGTTCTTGGTGTCCAGGATGCGCAGCGGGTTGCTGTGCAGGCGACGCTGCGCCTCGGCGTCGAGCTCGTCGCGCCGCTGCTCGAAGTACGCGACCAGCGCCTCGCGGTGGGCGCGCCGCTCGTGCGCCGCGCCGAGCGAGTTGATCTCCAGCCGCAGGCCCTGCAACCCGAGGTCGTCCCACAGCCGCTGGCACAGCAGGATCACCTCGGCGTCGGCGTCCGGACCGGCGAAGCCGAGCGCCTCGGCGCCGACCTGGTGGAACTGGCGGTAGCGCCCCTTCTGCGGCCGCTCGTGACGGAACATCGGGCCCGAGTACCAGAGCCGCTTCGGGCCGTCGTAGAGCAGGCTGTGCTCGAGCACCGCGCGCACCACGCCGGCGGTGTTCTCGGGCCGCAGCGTCAGGTCCTCGCCGTTGAGCGCGTCGGTGAACGAGTACATCTCCTTCTCGACGATGTCGGTCACCTCGCCGATGCCGCGCACGAAGAGCCGTGTGTGCTCGACGATCGGCGTGCGGATCCGGCTGTAGCCGCAGGCGCGCATCGCCGCGCCCACCGCGTCGTCGAAGCGGCGCCACAGCGCCTCGTCGGCGGGCAGCACGTCGTTCATGCCGCGCACCCCGGTCAGTCGCTCGGGTTGCGCGCGTCGGTTTGCGGTCGCTCGATCCATGGTGTACCGGCGCGCCGCGTCAGGCGGCGCGCGAAGATTCCTCGTCCGGTTGGCGTTCGGCCGCGCCGTAGCGGCGCCGCACGTAATCGTCGACGATCGCCTGGAACTCCTCGGCGATGCGTGCACCCTTGAGCGTCACGCTGCGCTGGCCATCGACGAACACCGGCGCAACCGGGTCCTCGCCGGCGCCCGGCAGCGAAATGCCGAGGTCGGCGTGGCGGCTCTCGCCGGGACCGTTGACCACGCAGCCCATCACCGCGACCTGCATCGACTCGACGCCCGGGTAGCGCCCGCGCCAGGCCGGCATCTGCTCGCGCAGCCAGTCCTGGATCTTCGCCGCCAGCTCCTGGAATAATGCGCTGCTGGTGCGGCCACAGCCCGGGCAGGCGACGACCATCGGCGCGAACGCGCGCAAGCCCATCGTCTGCAGGATCTCCTGCGCGACCACCACTTCCCGCGTGCGCTCGCCTCCCGGTTCCGGCGTCAGCGACACGCGGATCGTGTCGCCGATGCCTTCCTGCAGCAACACCGCGATCGCAGTCGCCGACGCGACGATGCCCTTGCTGCCCATGCCGGCCTCGGTCAGGCCGAGGTGCAGCGGCCAGTCGCAACGCGCCGCGAGCGCGCGATAGACCGCGATCAGGTCCTGCACCGCCGAGACCTTCGCCGACAGGCAGATCGCGTCGGCGGGCAGGCCCAGCTCGACGGCGCGCCGCGCGCTGCCGATGGCCGACTCGACCAGGGCTTCGCGCATCACCTCGCGCGCCTCCCACGGCCGCGTGCGCGCGGCGTTCTCGTCCATCAGCCGCGCGAGCACCCGCTGGTCGAGACTGCCCCAGTTGACGCCGATGCGCACCGGCTTGCCGTGGCGGCAGGCGATCTCGACGATGCGCGCGAACGCGTCGTCGCGCACGCTCGCGCCGCCGACGTTGCCCGGGTTGATGCGGTATTTCGACAGCGCCCGCGCGCAGTCCGGGAACCCGGCGAGCAGCTTGTCGCCGTTGTAGTGGAAGTCGCCCACCAGCGGCACGTCGACGCCGGTGCGATCGAGCAGCGCGCGCAGCCGCGGCACCGCCGCCGCAGCCGCCGGCGTGTCGACCGTCACCCGCACCAACTCGGATCCGGCGCGGGCGAGCGCGCTCACCTGCGCCGCGGTCGCGACCGGATCGGCCGTGTCGGTGTTCGTCATCGACTGCACCGCCACTGGCGCGCCGGCGCCGATATGCACGCGGCGCGCGCCCCAGGCGACCGTGAGCGCGCGCGCGACGCGGCGCGGCGCCGGTCCGGCGGACATCGGCAGGCAGGAGTCGGACATCCCGTCCCTCAGTCGATCCTGAGCCGCGCCACGTCGCGGCGCGCGACCGGCGCGAGGTCGATCTCGCGTCCCCCGTCGTCGACCCGGACGTGCCGGCTGTTGCCGACGACCAGCGAGTACGGGCGCGCCCCTTCGATGACGCGCTCGCTGCCGGCGCGCTGCACGCCCTCGACCAGCAGCTTGCCGTTCGCGTCGCGCACTTCGACCCACGCGTCGCGCTCGAAGCGCAGCGTCAGCGGGCGCGCTGCGCCGGCGGCCGTTGTTGCGGCCGATGTTGCCGCGGTCGTTGCGGCGGTCGTCGCGACGCTCGTCGCAGCGGCGGGAAGCGCAGCCGCGTGCGGCGCGGCCGCGGCGACCGGGGCTCGAGGTTCCACGGTGGAGGCCGCGGCCGGCGCGCGCCCCGGCGCCTCGCCCGCCGGCGTCACGGCAGCCGGCTCGACCACGCTGCCCGCCCTGCCGCCCGGCACCTCGGCTGCGTCGGGAGCGGGCGATGGCTCGGCGCCCCGCCCGAAGTACATCGCGACCGCGATCAGGCCGAGTGCCGCGAGCGCGATCCAGGCGAATCGGCTGCCTGCCCCGCCGCGTTCGAAACCGAGCGCGCCGTGGCGTGGGATCGGCGTATCGAGCGAAGCGGCCGCGCGCAATTCCGCCGCCGCAATCGAACCCCCGACGCTCTCGATCAGCGCGGTCGCGTCGAGCTGCAGCAGCTTCGCGTACGCGCGGATCGCCCCGCGCACGAACGCCTGCCCGGGTAGCGCGTTCCACTCGCCGCGCTCGAGCGCCTCGATCTGGCGCGCGGCCATGCCCAGCTTGCCGGCAACTTCCGCCACCGACCAGCCGCGCGCCTCGCGCGCGGCGCCCAGTTGCCCCGGTTCGCCGACGCCGCCGCTGGCGCCGACGCCGACACCTGCCCCGGCCCCTGCTTCGGCAGCGCCGGACGCCGCCGCGCCAGGCCGCGCGGCCCCGGCCGGCCCGGCCACCTCGCTCGCTCGGGTCGATTCCAGCTCGGTCATCGCGTCAGCCGCCGAAGCGTCCGGCCGCGAGCAGGCCGGCCTCGGGAGAGTCCGGGAAGCGCCGGCGCAACTGCGCCGCCAGGCTGGCCTCGCCGTCGCGATCGCCGCGCGCATGCTCGACCCGCAGCGCCAGCCACAGGATCTGCGCGGTGGGGTCGAAACCCGCGAGCAGGCGCTGGGCGTGGAAGCGCGCGCGCGCGAGGTCGCCGCGCTTCAGGTACAGCTCGCTGAGGTTGTACATCGCCACCGGGTTCCCCGGGTCGACCTGGAACGCGCGCTGGAAATAGCTCTCGGCCGCGGCCTCGTCGCCGATGCGCAGCGAGCAGATGCCGGCGTTGTGCAGCGGCTTGGCCGGCGTCGCGTACAGCGGATCCTTCAGCGCGCGCGCGAAGTAGTCGAGCGACTCGCGTTCCTTGCCCGCCTGGCACAGGAACCAGCCGTAGTTGTTGTTCAGTTCGGGGTCGTCGGGCGAGAGCCGCAGGCCGCGCTGGAAGCTCTCCTCGGCGCGCGCCCTGTCCCCGAGATCCCGGTAGACGAGGCCCAGCACGCCGTAGGCCGCCGCGTAGCCGGGATCGACCTCGAGCGCGCGGCGCAACTCTTCGAGCGCGACGTTGTAGTTGCCCTGCTGGTAGTAGTTCGCGGCCAGCTCGAGCCGGATCCGCGCCCGCCGCCGCTGTTCGGTCTCGACCTCGGCGCGCGGAATCACCGAGGTCGCGGCGCGCTCCCCCGGCGCTGCTGCGGATCCGGCGGGCGACGTCGCGTCGGTCGCGCAGCCGGCGACGACCGCGACGACCGCGGCGGCCAGCAGCATCGCGGCGAATCGCGGCCAGCGCGCGCCGCTCATCGCGCCTCCGCGCCTGCGCCGGCCAGCGCGCGCGGCGCGCGCGCCACCCGCTCGCTCAAGCGCGTGCGGTCGCGCACCTCGCCTGCGAGCTGCCCGCAGGCGGCGTCGATGTCGTCGCCGCGCGTGCGGCGCGTGGTCGTGACGATGCCGGCCTGCGCGAGCCGCTGCGCGAACTGGCGCACTCGCTCGGCCGGTGAGCGGCGCAGCCCCGAGCCCGCGAACGGGTTGAACGGAATCAGGTTGAACTTGCAGGGCACGTCGCGCACCAGATCGACCAGCCGCTGCGCGTGCCGATCGCTGTCGTTGACACCGTCGAGCATCACGTACTCGAAGGTGACGAAGTCGCGCGGCGCCCGCTCCAGGTAGCGTCGGCACGCGGCCATCAGCTCCGCGAGCGGGTACTTGCGGTTGATCGGCACCAGTTCGTCGCGCAGCGCGTCGTCGGGTGCGTGCAGCGACACCGCGAGCGCCACCGGGCAGTCCTCGCGCAGCCGGTCGATCATCGGTACGACGCCCGAAGTGGACACCGTCACGCGGCGCCGCGACAAGCCGTACGCGTCGTCGTCGAGCATGATGCGCAGCGCCGCCAGCGTGGCCGCGTAGTTCTGCAGCGGCTCGCCCATGCCCATGAAGACGACGTTGCTCACGGGGCGCTCGCCGCGCGCGCGCAGCGCCGGGTCGCCGCCGCCCAGCGCGCGGTTCGCGTGCCACAGTTGCGCGACGATCTCGTGCGCCTGCAGGTTGCGCGCGAAGCCCTGCTTGCCGGTCGAGCAGAACAGGCAGTTGACCGCGCAGCCCGCCTGCGTCGAAACGCACAGCGTGCCGCGGTCGGCCTCGGGAATGAAGACCGTCTCGACCGCATTGCCGCCCCCGACGTCGAGCAGCCACTTGCGCGTGCCGTCGGCCGACGCAGGGTCGGCCAGCACCGGCGGCGCCGACACCGACGCGCGCTGCGCGAGGATCGCGCGGAAATCCTTCGCGAGATCGGTCATCGCGGCGAAGTCGTGCTCGCCCCGCTGGTGGATCCAGCGCATCAGCTGGCGCGCGCGAAAGGGCTTCTGGCCCCAGTCGGCGCACAGTCGCGCCAACCCGTCAGCATCCAGCCCGAGCAGGTTGACGGTGTCGTTCATCGTGGTCGGTGGCGGCAGTCCCTCGCGAGCTTAACGCGAATGGACGTCGAGCGCCGCGAAGAAGAAGCCCACTTCGGTGCGGGCGGTGTCGGGACCGTCGGATCCGTGCACGGCGTTGGCGTCGATGCTGTCGGCGAAATCCGCGCGGATCGTGCCCGCGGCCGCCTTCTTCGGGTCGGTGGCGCCCATCAGGTCGCGGTTCTTCTGGATCGCGTTGTCGCCTTCGAGCGCCTGGATCATCACCGGACCCGAAGTCATGAACTCGACCAGGTCCTGGTAGAACGGACGCTCCTTGTGCACCGCATAAAAGGCGCCGGCCTGCTCGCGCGACAGGTGCATCATCCGGGCCGCAATGACCTTCAGGCCGGCGGCTTCGAAGCGCGCGTAGATCTGGCCGATGACGTTTTTCGCGACGGCATCCGGCTTGATGATGGAGAGGGTCCGTTCGACAGCCATGGGAGTTCCCGCAATTCTGAGGTGGTGGAGAGCCCGCGCCGCAACGCGGCGCCGATCCCGTCCGGGAGCGCCGGCACGGCCCGGCACGGGCCCGACGTTCGGTTTGCTTCGAGTTGCCCTGGCAGAAGAAAATCCAGCAAAATTAGCCAGTTGGACCGTCTAATTACGCCGATTTCTCAACAGTTCAGGCAGCCTGTAAGTTTAGCACAGCCGGGTGACAAAGACTCTGTACCGCGCGCAACGCGGCTGGCATGATGCGCGGATCGATCGACCCTTTCTGGAGGCACGACGCATGGCATACGATCAACGACCGCTGGCGGCGCAGGGCTACGGCGCGACCGGGACCCTCCCGGCGCCGGCCGTGCGCAACCGGGTGCTGCGCAACACCTACTGGCTGCTCGCGCTGTCGATGGTGCCCACCGTGCTGGGCGCGTGGATCGGGGTGCGCAGCGGCTTTGGCTTCTTCGCCGGCAGCCCCTTCGTCGGGCTGATCGTGTTCCTCGCCGTCGCCTTCGGCTTCTTCTTCGCCATCGAGCGCTACAAGAACAGCGCCGTCGGCGTCGCGCTGCTGCTCGCGTTCACGTTCTTCATGGGGCTGATGCTGTCGCGCCTGGTCGGCGCCGTGCTCGGCCTGTCCAACGGCGCGAGCCTGGTGATGACCGCCTTCGGCGGCACCGCCGCGATCTTCGCCGTCATGGCCACCGTCGCCACGGTGTCGAAGCGCGACTTCAGCGGCATGGGCAAGTGGCTGTTCATCGGCTTCATGGTGGTGTTCGTCGCCGCCATCGCCAACATCTGGCTGCAGATGCCGGCGCTGACGCTGACGATCTCGACCCTGGCGGTCCTGATCTTCTCGGCGTTCATCCTGTACGACCTGCAGCGGATCGTGAACGGCGGCGAGACCAACTACGTCACCGCCACGCTGGCCGTCTACCTGAGCGTCTACAACGTGTTCAGCAACCTGCTCGCGCTGCTCGGAATCCTCGGCGGCGAGCGCGACTGACCGGGGGGAACTCAGCCGCCCGCGGGCTCGAACACGGCGATCGACTCGACGTGCGAAGTCTGCGGGAACCTGTCCACCGCCGCGGCGGCGCGCACCTCGAAGCCGCCCTGGTGGACCAGGATCGCGGCGTCGCGCGCCAGCGTCGCCGGATTGCACGACACGT
>JANJTK010000291.1 GCA_024711155.1 Burkholderiaceae bacterium | reverse complement strand
CGAGCGCGAAAGGCAGCATCTCGACGAATTCAAATCCGAGTTCTACATCACTGCCACGCGCCTCATGCGCGCCTTCGCATCTCTCTTCATCGCCACTGGTGCGTCCACGCCGATGCAAGCCCAAGTCCGCGATGGACGCGCCGTGGTATCCCTCACCGATTTCGACTCCGTCCGCAATCTCACCTTCCCCAATCCCTCCGCCATCGATCTCCCCGATCTCTACCGCTCCTACAACGACTACCTGCAAACCTCCTATGATTTAGTGCGCCGTGGTGTCCGCTTTGGGAATAACAACTGGACTCCCATCCGCGCGCGCAGTTTTGCCGAACCCGTCGAGCGCATCATCTCCACGACGAGCGACCAGCTCGCCTCTCTCTACGCCCGCGGCTTGTTCGCTGCGGGTGAAGCGACGCCTCCCGAGGAGATGGCTCTGCAAGTGGAAAAGCAAAACCTGATGGCGCGTATCAACCTCCCGATGGGGCGCGTCGAAGTCCGCGTGGACGAGGGCGGTCACAGCCTCGACCTCGACATCGCCAACCTGACCTTCAAGCGTTTGCTCATGCTGCGCATTTACTCCGACCCGACCTTTGCGCGTTCCTTCCGCTACGACCGCGAAGACATCACCCGCGCCCGCGCCAATGAAAACCTTGCCGCCAAATACGGTCTGCGGGCTGAGATCGAAAATCCGCTCACAGGCAAGCCGACCTCCGTGCGTGCCTTCCTCAAGTGGGCGTTGAACGAAGTCAAGCCGCTTGCCGAAGCCTTGAACATGTGGGACGACCTGCATCCGCTCGTGGAAATGTCCGAAGGCGGACGCAACACCGCCGAAAAGATTCGCGCCCGCCTGCAAATGGAGCTCGGCGCAAATGACGAAGTTCCGCTGGAACTACTGAAAGAATTGTTCTTTGAGCGCGAAGCGCAGGTCAAAGCGGACGTGGAACGCATCGCCTCCGACCATGCCTCCCTCGGCGCGGATTCGTCCAAGATCGCCGAATTCCTCCAGCGCAGCCGCGACGCCGCCCGCCAGACTCCGAATGTCCCCGTTCAATTCCGCGCCCGGGCGCAAGCAATCCTTGAAGTCTCTTACCCGAACAAGACCGCCGAAATTCTCGACCTTGCCCAACAGTTGATTCGCATCCCATCCGTCACCGCCTGCCCCGAAGAACGCCTCGACGAAGTCCACCGCGCAGGCTCATTGATTGATGATTATCTGCGGAATGCAGGCTTGGATGTGAAATATTTCGATGGCAAATACCCCGCCGTCTATGCCCAATTCCCCGCGCTGAGCGGAGGCGGAGCCGCAGTCGAAGCGTCCCTGAAGGATGAAAATCCGATTTTGCTCACTGGTCACTT
>JANJTK010000198.1 GCA_024711155.1 Burkholderiaceae bacterium | reverse complement strand
GGCGCCCCAACTTTAGTTAAACCCCCAGGAAACCAGGCCCCATCACGCCCCCGGCGAGTGGGACAGCCGCGGCGAGACGAAAAAAACCCCCACCATGCAACACATACACCCCCAGGGCGAGCACCCCTCCGAGGACCTCGGCGCGTTCTGGCTCGACATCCTGAAGGACCGGCTCTACACGACGGCGCCCGCCTCGCGCGCGCCCCGCACGGCGCAGACCGCGCTGCACCACGTCGCACAGTCGCTGGTGCGGCTGATGGCGCCGATCCTTTCGTTCACCGCCGAGGAAGCCTGGCCGCTGCTCGCGCCGGGCGAGTGGGAGCGCGGCGGCGAGACGATCTTCACGCGCACCTGGCACGACTTCCACGGCATGGGCGAGCTCGCGTCGGAGGACGCGCAGGCCACCGCGCTGCTGCGGCTGAAGTGGGAGGCGATCCGCGCGGTGCGCGCCGACGTGCTGAAGAAGCTCGAGGAAGCGCGCAGCGCCGGCGCCATCGGTTCGTCGCTGCAGGCCGAGGTCGAGGTGCACGCGTCGGGCGAGACCTTCGACGCGCTCGGCTCGCTCGGCGACGACCTGCGCTTCGTCTTCATCACCTCGCAGGCGCGCGTCGTGCGCGGCACCGGCGACGAGCCCACCACCGTCGTCGTCGCCCCCAGCGCGCACGCGAAGTGCGAGCGCTGCTGGCACTACCGCGCCGACGTCGACGCCGACCCGCGGCATCCGGGCCTGTGCGGGCGCTGCGTCGAGAACCTGCACGGCGCGGGCGAAGCGCGCCGCTGCGCGTGACCCCGGCGCGAGGAGCTTCCCGATGGTGAAGCGCGCCGGCGCGTCGATGAAACGGTGGCTGTGGTTTGCGACGGTGCTCGTCGTCGTCGACCAGGCCACCAAGTTCTGGATCGAGCGCAGCTTCGCGTTCGGCGAACGCCTGCCCGTCGTGCCGGGGCTGTTCGACCTCACGCTGGTCTACAACCGCGGCGCCGCGTTCAGCTTCCTGGCCGGGGCGTCGGGCTGGCAGCGCTGGTTCTTCACCGCGCTCGGCCTCGGCGCGGCCGGCTTCATCGTCTGGCTGCTCGCGCGCCACGCGTCGCAACGGCTGTTCGCGCTCGCGCTCGCGCTGATCCTGGGCGGCGCCGTCGGCAACGTGATCGACCGCATCGCGCGCGGCCAGGTGGTCGACTTCCTGCTCGTCTACTGGCAGCGCTTCCACTGGCCGGCGTTCAACGTCGCCGACAGCGCGATCACGATCGGCGCGATCCTGCTGATCGTCGACGAGTTCCGGCGCGTGCGGCGCTCGCGCTGAGGACGGCGCGACGCCGCAGGCGCGCGACGAGCGCCCGATCGCCGGCCGCCTGTGGTATACAGCCCCCGATGACCCTCCAAGGCAAACGAATCCTCCTCGGCGTCACCGGCGGGGTCGCCGCTTACAAGGCCGCCGTGCTCGCGCGCGAACTGCAGCGCGCCGGCGCGCGTGTGCAGGTCGCGATGACCGAGGCCGCGACGCGCTTCGTCGGCGCGGTCACCTTCCAGGCGCTCACCGGCGAGCCGGTCTTCACTGACCCGTGGGACGCGCGCATCGCCGACAACATGGCGCACATCGAGCTCACGCGCGGCGCCGACGCGATCCTCGTCGCGCCGGCGACCGCCGACTTCATGGCGAAGCTCGCGCACGGGCTCGCCGACGACCTGCTGAGCGCACTGTGCCTGGCGCGCGAGTGCCCGCTGCTGGTGGCGCCGGCGATGAACCGGCAGATGTGGCTCAACGCGGCCACGCAGCGCAACGTCGCGCAACTGGCCGCCGACGGGGTCGCAATCCTCGGGCCGGCCAGCGGTGAACAGGCCTGCGGCGAGACCGGCGCCGGGCGCATGCTGGAGCCGGAGGATCTGGTCGAGGAACTCGCCGCGCACTTCGCGCCGAAACTGCTCGCCGGCCGGCACGTGCTGGTGACCGCCGGCCCGACCTACGAGCCGATCGACCCGGTGCGCGGCATCACGAACCTGTCGTCGGGCAAGATGGGTTTCGCGATCGCGCGCGCCGCGCGCGCCGCCGGCGCCCGCGTCACGCTGGTCGCGGGCCCGACCGCGCTCGCGACGCCGCGCGGCGTCGGGCGCATCGACGTGCGCACCGCGCAGCAGATGCACGACGCGGTGATGGCGGTGATGGCGGTGATGGCGGCGGTCGCCTCGCCGGCCACGCCGGCCACGCCGGCCGCGCCGGCCGACGACGCGCCGCGCCCCGACGTGTTCATTGCGGTGGCCGCGGTGGCCGACTGGCGCGTCGCCAACGCGAGCCCGAGCAAGCTGAAGAAGCGCGGCCCCGGCGACGTGCCGAAGCTCGAGTTCGCGCAGAACCCCGACATCCTCGCCGCCGTCACGCGCCTGCCGGACGCGCCGTTCTGCGTCGGCTTCGCCGCCGAGAGCGAGGCGCTGGAAGCGCACGGCGCCGCCAAGCGCGCCGCGAAGGGCGTGCCGCTGCTGGTCGCGAACATCGGCCACGAGACCTTCGGACGCGACGACAACGAGCTGCTGCTGATCGACGAGCACGGCTCGCGGCGCCTGCCGCGCGCCGGCAAGGCCGAGCTCGCGCAGGCGCTGGTGGCGGAAATTGCGCAACGGCTGGAGCGACCGCGCGCGGCGCAGGCGGCATCCCCGCAGGCATCCCCGGCGAAGACCCGGCGCGCGGCTCCCGCGCAGGCCCTTCGCGCTCCCCAGCCCCGCAAGGCGCGCCGATGATGCGCGTCGACGTCCGCATCCTCGATCCCCGCCTCGCGGGCCAGCTGCCTGCGTACGCGACCGCCGGCAGCGCCGGGCTCGACTTGCGCGCGTGCCTCGACGCGCCGCTCGAACTTGCGCCGGGCGACGCGCGGCTGCTGCCCACCGGCATGGCGATCCATCTCGGCGACCCCGGCTACGCGGCGATGATCCTGCCGCGCTCGGGCCTGGGCGCGAAGCACGGCATCGTGCTCGGCAACCTCGTCGGCCTGATCGACTCCGACTACCAGGGCCCGCTGATGGTCTCGTGCTGGAACCGCGGCAGCGCGCCGTTCACGATCCAGCCGATGGAGCGGATCGCGCAGATGATCGTGGTGCCGGTCGTGCAGGTGCAGTGGAACCCGGTCGACGCGTTCGCCGACAGCGATCGCGGCGCCGGCGGGTTCGGCAGCACCGGAAAGGCGTGAGCCGGCGCCTGCTGGTCGTCTGGTGGACGATGACCGGCGGCACCCGCCAGCTGGTCGACGCGTTCTGCGACGGTGCGCGCGCCGAAGGCGCGGTCGACGAAGCTTCTCCGGTCGGCACGAGCGCGGCCGGCTCGAGCGCGGCTGGCACGGACCCGCCCGGCCCGAGCGCGGCTGGCACGAGCCCGGCCAGCGTCGAACTGGTGGTGCGGCGCGCCGACGCGGCCGGCCCGGACGACGTGCTCGCGGCCGATGCGATGCTGTTCGCAACGCCCGAGAACCTCGCGTCGATGGCCGGGCGCATGAAGGACTTCTTCGACCGCAGCTACTACGCCGTGCTCGGGCGCGCCGACGGCCGCCCGTACGCGAGCCTCGTGTGCGCCGGCACCGACGGCGAAGGCGCAGCGCGCCAGATCGCGCGCATCGCGACCGGCTGGCGCATGAAGCCCGCCGCGCCGCCGCTGGTCGTGCTCACGCACGCGCAGACGCCGGAGGCGATCCTCGCGCCGAAGACGATCGACCCGGCCGGACTCGCACGCGCGCGCGAACTGGGCGCGACGCTCGCCGCGGGGCTTGCGCTGGGAATCTGGTAGGCGGGATCGCGGCGCGGTTCGCAGCGCCCGCGAGACGGGCGCTGCGGGCCGGGCCCGCAAGCCCTCAGCCCGCCGCGGCCACCAGCTGCTCGAGCTTCACGATGTCGGCCGCGAACAGCCGGATCCCCTCGGCCGTCTTCTCGGTCGCCATCGCGTCCTCGTTGAGCGCCCACCGGAAGTGCTTCTCGTCGAAGCGCACGCGCTCGACCGCCGCCTCGCGCGCGCGCTCCGGGTCCAGCCTGCGCTCGACCGGCTGCTCCATGCCGCGCAACTGCTCGAGCAGCTCGGGACTGATCGTCAGCAGGTCGCATCCGGCCAGGGCGAGCACCTGCCCGATGCTGCGAAAGCTCGCGCCCATCACTTCGGTCGGGTAGCCGAACTTCTTGTAGTAGCCGTAGATGCGCCGCACCGACTGCACGCCGGGATCGGCGTCGGGCGCGTACTCGACGCCGTCGCGCTTGCGGTACCAGTCGTAGATTCGCCCGACGAACGGCGACACCAGCGTCACGCCCGCGTCCGCGCACGCCACCGCCTGCGCGAACGAGAACAGCAGCGTGAGGTTGCACCGGATGCCCTCGCGCTCGAGCGCCTCGGCGGCGCGGATGCCCTCCCAGGTCGACGCGATCTTGACCAGCACGCGCTCGCGCCCGATGCCCGCTTCCTCGTACAGCGCGATCAGCCGGCGCGCCCGCGCGATCGTGGCGTCGGCGTCGAAGGACAGCCGCGCATCGACCTCGGTCGAGACCCGCCCCGGCACGATCGACAGGATCTCGCGGCCGAAGCGCACCAGCAGCCGCTCGCACAGCTCGGGCACCGATTCGCCCGGATGCGCCGCAACGGTCTGCGCCAGCAACTGCGCGTAGTCGGGCTTCTGCACCGCCTTCAGGATCAGCGTCGGGTTGGTCGTCGCGTCGCGCGGCGCGTAGGCGCGCATCGCGTTGAAGTCGCCGGTGTCGGCGACGACGGTCGTGTGCCGCCGGAGTTGCTCGAGGGCGTTCATGCGGAGATCTCCATCGGCGTCGCGCGCGAACCTGCCGCCACTCACGGACGCAGCGCCGCGCGCGCCGACAGCAGCGCGAGCAGCACGAACAGCGCCGCGCTCCACAGCGCGAACGGCAAGCCGAGCAGCGGCACGTTCGCCTCGGCGCACGACGCGGTCGGCTCGAACAGCCACGGCAGCCCCTCGTCGAGGCGCAGCCTCATCAGCATCCGCTCTGCGAACGTGAACGCGCACGACTGCGCCTTCGACGCGACGAACTGCTGGTGCAGCGCGGCCCATACCCCACCCAGCGCGGCCACGGCGGTGAGCGCCGCCAGCGCGCTGCCCGCGGCGCGCGAGCGGCCCGCGGCGAACCAACCCGCCAGCGCAAGCGCGCCGACGACCAGGAAGATCAACCGCTGGAAAGTGCACCAGGCGCACGGCTGCATGCCGAAGCCGTGCTGCAACACGAGCGCGACGACCACCGAGGCCAGCGCGAGGACAGCGCTGGCGAGCAGCAGGGAGGCACGGCGCGGGAACATGGCCGAACTATACGGCATCACCGCGCGGCATCACCGCGCGACATCACCGCGCGACATCACCGCGCGACATCACCGCGCGACGCCCGGCGGCGTGGGCGCGGGGGCGCCGTGCCCCCGCGCCGCGCCCAACGATCAGCCGAACACTTCGCCGGTGAAGTTGGTGAACCAGCTGTGCGCGTACTCGACCTCGCGCCGGCGGAACTCCGGCGACGCCTCGGCCGGGCTCACGCCGCCCGACACGGCCTTGATGACCGCCGCGCCCTTGTCGTCCTGCCCGAGTTCGTAGACGTTGGCCACGGAAATCCCGTAGTCCTTGCCGACGATGCTGTAGCAGGTGTTGACGTAGGAAGGCTTGCCGGGCTGCTCGCCCTTGAACAGCGCGACGATCGCGGCCGCCGCGACCTTCGCCTGCGAGCCGGCCGAATAGCCCGACTTGGGCATCGTGGCCGCGGCGCTCGCGTCGCCGATCACGTGGATGTCCTTGTGGACCTTCGACTCGAACGTGGCCAGGTCGACCGCACACCAGTCGCCGCTGCCGGTGAGCCCGGCGTCGACCGCGATCTTGCCGGCCTTCTGCGCCGGGATCACGTTGAGCACGTCGGCCTTGTGCGTATCGCCGAAGCGCGTCGTGACCGTCTTCTTCGCAACGTCGACCTTCGCGATCCCGCGGTCGGTCTTGTCGCCCGGAATCCACTCGATCATCGAGTTCGGCGTGCCGTAGCCGTAGAGCGCCTTCCAGCCGCCGATGAACAGCCCCTGCTTCGAGAAGGCGGTGCTCGCGTCGACGATCAGCACCTTCGACTTCGGCTTGTGGCGCTTCAGGTAGTGGGCGATCAGGCTCGCGCGCTCGTACGGGCCGGGCGGGCAGCGGAACGGCGCCGGCGGCGGGCACAGCACCACGGTGCCGCCGTCGCGCATCGCCTCGAGCTGCTTGCGCAGCAGCGCGGTCTGCGGACCGGCCTTCCACGCGTGCGGCACCTTCTCGGCGGCCGCGGCGTCGTAGCCTTCGATTGCGCCCCACTTGAAGTCGATGCCGGCGGCCACGACGGCACGGTCGTAGGCGTAGCTGCCGCCGCCCGCCGTCTTGACGACGCGCGCGACCGGGTCGATCGCGGTGACGGTGTCGCTGACCACCTTCACGCCGCGCTTGGCCAGCCCGGCGTAGCCGAAGCCGATCGATTCGAGCTTGCGCTCGCCCGCCAGCACCTCGTTGCTCATGAAGCAGGTGTGGTAGGTCTTCAGCGGCTCGATCAGCGTCACCTCGATCGACGGATCGAGCATGCGCAGATAGCTCGCCGCCGAGCACCCGCCGATGCCGCCGCCGACGACGACGACCTTCTTCGTGCCCTGCGCGATCGAGAAGCGCGGCGCCGCCAGCGCGAGACCGGCCGCGCCGGTCGAGAGCACGAAATTCCTGCGATTGATGTGCGTCATGTTCGTGTCTCCCTCACTTCTGGCTGGCGTAGAAATGCAGGAGGGCCTGGAAGTCCCCGTCCTTGAGTTCCTGCATCTTGGCGCGCATCTTCTTCGGCATCTCGCGATGGCCGCCGTTGAAGTCGGTCACCGCGTTCTTCATGTACGGCATCCACTGCCCGGCCAGCCGGCCGGCCTCGTCGGCCTTGCGGCCGCCGTTCTCGTGGCACTTCTCGCAAGCGTCCTCGTGCACCTGCTTGCCGCGCGCGGCGAGCTTCGGATCGGTCTTCTGCGCGCCCGACGCGAAGGGCCTGGCGGCGAAGTAATCGGCCATCCGCACGATGTCGGCGTCGCTGTAGCCCTTGGCGAGGCGGTCCATCACCGTCGCCGAGCGCGGCAGCACGTCGAAGTCGTCCGCCTTGAGGTTCAGGCCCTTGACCGCGGCCTCGATCTTCGCCTCGTCCTTGCCGTACTTGTAGGCGAGCATCGCGTTGATGAAATAGGTCTTCGACAGGCCGCCGATGCTCGGCGCCGCCGGACCTCGACTGGCGCCCTCCATGCCGTGGCAACCCGCGCAATTTCCCACCAGCACGGCGGTCGGCACGGTTTGCGCCGAAGCGCCCCCCGCCCAGGCCGCCGCCACCAGCAGCGCGGCGCCCAACGTGGTCTTCCTCATGGTTCCTCCTCCCTTCACTGAGTGCTCTGAGTGGACTTCGAATCCGTGCCGGCGTTCCCTTCCGGGCCGCCGCCCGCGCCGGCCGGAGCCGGCTGGCTACCGGTCTGCGCCGGTTCTGCGCCGGCGGCAACCGCCGGCTGGTCGCTTGCACCGGCGCCGCTCCCCGCGGCCGCCGGCGAATCCGTTGCCGCGGATCCGTTCGCCGCGGCGGGTTCGCTCCCCGCCGACGGTGCGTCGGATCCCGGCGGCCGGGGCCGCTTGTGCACCAGCGCCTTGTGACACGCGATGCAGGTCTTGCCGTCGGCCATCGCGGAGCGATGCCGGCGCGCCGACAGCCGATCCTGCGCGTCGAGGTTCATCGACTCGAACGAGTGGCACGAGCGGCAGGTCGACGAATCGGTGCGCTCCATCATCGCCCACACCGCATTCGCCATGCGCCAGCGGTGCGCCTCGAACTTCTCGGGCGTGTCGATCGTGCCGAGCATCTCGTGCCAGACGTCCTTCGCCGCGCGGATCTTCGCGACCAGCTTCGGGCCGAACTGCTTCGGCACGTGGCAGTCCGGGCAACCGGCCCGTACACCCATCGCGTTCGAGTAGTGAGCCGATTGCTTGTATTCCTGGTAGACGGTCGCCTGCATCGAGTGGCAGGAGATGCAGAATTCGGTCGAGTTGGTGCCTTCCATCAACGGGTAGAAGACCACCGCGTAGACCGCGACTCCCGCGACGGCCAGGCCCCCTGCGACCGTGGCGATCAGTCGTCCGAGGCTCAGCCCCGGTTTCGGCGGACGCCGCAGCGCGTCCTTCAGTCGCTTCAGGAACATTCAGGCGAGACCATCCCGGAAATACCGCATTTTCGATAATGAATCAGGGGAATTACACGAAACTGAAAGGCTGACGCGCAATAGCCTTCTTGGGGGATGACGGGCGGCGTCGCGCTCTGGCACGCACGCGCCGCAGCCACGAGACGATCGGGGTAAACCCGGGCAAGCGGCGCGCACTCCGGCGGCACGCGACCGCGCACCGTCGGCCGGCGTCAAGCCGGCAGCACCTCGACGAATTCCTCGCCCTCGCCGCTCGCACTGGGCGGCGCGCCCTCGCTGAACGACAGCGTCACCGCACCTGCATCGTCGAGGTCGACCGTGACGCGGCCGCCGTGGACGAGCTTGCCGAACAGCAACTCGTCGGCCAGCGCCTTGCGGATCGTGTCCTGGATCAGGCGCTGCATCGGGCGCGCGCCCATCAGCGGGTCGAAGCCCTTCTTCGCGAGCATCGCGCGCAGCCGGTCGGTGAAGATCGCCTCGACCTTCTTCTCGTGCAGTTGCTCTTCGAGCTGCATCAGGAACTTGTCGACCACGCGCAGGATGATCTGCTCGTCGAGCGCTGCGAAGCTGATGGTCGCGTCGAGCCGGTTGCGGAACTCGGGCGTGAACAGCCGCTTGATCTCGACCATCTCGTCGCCCTGCTTGCGCGTGTCGGAGAAGCCGATGCCGCGCTTCTGCAGGTCGGCCGCGCCGGCGTTCGTGGTCATGATCACGATCACGTTGCGGAAGTCGGCCTTGCGACCGTTGTTGTCGGTCAGCGTGCCGTGGTCCATCACCTGCAGCAGGATGTTGAAGATGTCCGGGTGCGCCTTCTCGATCTCGTCGAGCAGCAGCACCGCGTGCGGCTTCTTGCTGATCGCCTCGGTCAGCAGCCCGCCCTGGTCGAAGCCGACGTAGCCCGGAGGGGCGCCGATCAGGCGCGACACCGCGTGCCTCTCCATGTACTCGGACATGTCGAAGCGGATCAGTTCGATGCCGAGGATGAAGGCGAGCTGCTTCGCGACCTCGGTCTTGCCGACGCCGGTCGGGCCCGAGAACAGGAACGCGCCGATCGGCTTGTCCGGCTTGCCGAGCCCGGAGCGCGACATCTTGATCGCTGCGGCCAGCGCCTCGATCGCCGGATCCTGCCCGAACACGGTGGCCTTCAGGTCGCGATCGAGCGTCTGCAGGCGGCCGCGGTCGTCGGACGACACCGACGCCGGCGGAATGCGCGCGATCTTGGCGACGATGTCCTCGATCTCGTTCTTGCTGATGATCTTCTTCTGCCGGCTCTTGGGCAGGATCCGCTGCGCCGCGCCGGCCTCGTCGATCACGTCGATCGCCTTGTCCGGCAGGTGGCGGTCGTTGATGTACTTGGCCGACAGCTCGGCCGCCGCCGACAGCGCCGACGAGGAATACTTGATGCCGTGGTGCTCTTCGAAACGCGACTTCAGCCCGCGCAGGATCTGCACCGTCTGCTCGACGGTCGGCTCGACCACGTCGATCTTCTGGAACCGCCGCGACAGCGCGTGGTCCTTCTCGAAGATGCCGCGGTATTCGTTGTAGGTGGTCGCACCGATGCACTTCAGCGTGCCCGACGACAGCGCCGGCTTGAGCAGGTTCGACGCGTCGAGCGTACCGCCCGAGGCCGACCCCGCGCCGATCAGCGTGTGGATCTCGTCGATGAACAGGATCGCGTGCTGCGCCTGCTTGAGCTGCTTGAGCACGGTCTTCAGCCGCTGCTCGAAGTCGCCCCGGTACTTGGTGCCGGCCAGCAGCGCGCCCATGTCGAGCGAGTAGACGGTCGCGTCGGCGAGCACCTCGGGCACGTCGCCCTGCGTGATGCGCCACGCGAGCCCCTCGGCAATCGCGGTCTTGCCGACGCCGGCCTCGCCGACCAGCAGCGGGTTGTTCTTGCGCCGGCGGCACAGCACCTGGATCACGCGCTCGACCTCGTGCTCGCGTCCGATCAGCGGGTCGATGCGACCCTCCTTCGCCGCGGCGTTCAGGTTCTGCGTGTACTGCTCGAGCGCGCTGGTCTGGCTCGCCGCGCTCTCGGGCTCGGCCTCGGGCTGTTCCTCCTTCGGCGTTTCCTTCGGCTGCGGCGTCTTGGTGATGCCGTGCGAGATGAAGTTGACGACGTCCAGGCGCGTGATGCCCTGCTGGTGCAGGTAGTAGACCGCGTGCGAGTCCTTCTCGCCGAAGATCGCCACCAGCACGTTGGCGCCGTTGACCTCCTTCTTGCCGTTGGAGGTGCTCTGGACGTGCATGATGGCGCGCTGGATCACGCGCTGGAACCCGAGCGTCGGCTGGGTGTCGATCTCCTCGCTGCCCGGCACGACCGGCGTGTTTTCCTTGATGAAGACGGTCAGGCTCTTGCGCAGGTCCTCGATGTTGGCTCCGCAGGCGCGCAGCACCTCGGCCGCCGACGGATTGTCGAGCAGCGCGAGCAGCAGGTGCTCCACCGTGATGAACTCGTGGCGCTGCTGCCTGGCCTCGACGAAGGCCATGTGCAGACTGACTTCCAGTTCCTGCGCGATCATGCTTCCTCCATCACGCACTGCAGCGGATGCTGATGCTGGCGTGAGTAACCGCTAACCTGCTCGATCTTCGTGACGGCCACGTCGCGCGGGTAGATTCCGCAGACGCCGCGCCCCTCGCGATGGACTGTCAGCATCACCTGCGTCGCCTTTTCGCGACTCATCCCGAAGAACTTCTGCAGCACGCTCACGACGAACTCCATCGGGGTGAAGTCGTCGTTCAGCAACATGACCTGGTACATCGGCGGCGGTCCGAGCTGCTGTTCCTTGCGCTCGACCACCGTCGACGGATCGTGCCTTGTTGCCATGCGTCCCATTCTAGCGAGTCGTCCCGCAGGTGCAACAACGCTCGACCGGCCGATTCCGCCGACCGTGACCGGATTCACGGCCGCCCCGCACTGTGGCGCCGGCGCGCTTGACGCCGTAACACTTTTGCAAAAGAATCCGTGCGCTGCCCGGGGTCTCTCCGGTGCGCGGCTTCCCGGACGATCGAAAGAGAGTCCGGGGAACCGCCAGCCGCTTCAGGGCGCGCCGCAGCAACGAGCGGGTCGCGTCAGCGGGAAGCCCGGTCTTCGGGCCGTCTTCCCGTCCAGCCCGGAAGTCTGGCCGACCTTGTCAGTGGGAATCGAAGGATGGCTAGGTATGGCTACAGGCACCGTCAAGTGGTTCAACGACTCCAAGGGGTACGGCTTCATCACCCCCGATGACGGAGGAGAGGACCTTTTCGCGCACTTCTCGGCAATCCAGATGAACGGATTCAAGAGCCTCAAGGAGGGGCAAAAGGTCCAGTTCGACGTGGTTTCCGGCCCGAAGGGCAAGCAGGCATCGAACATCCAGGCGGCATGACGCCGTCGCGGCGGCGGGCGACCGCCCGCCGTCGCGACGGTCAGCGGTATCGGCGCAGGTAGTAGCGCTCGAAGCCGCGCTTGGTCCAGTGAAACAGCCGCATCGGCGGCAGCAGCGCGTTGCGCTTCAGGTCGCGGAACACCAGCGTCCCCTGGTCGCACGAATCGATGATGCAGACCAGTTCGACCTTGAAGGTCTCGTCGACCCGGCGGCCGTCGAGGTCGCCAATCAGGTTCGCGGCCGCGGCGGCCGCCTGCAGGTCCGCCATGTGGGCCTGTTTCGGCATCCAGTCGGGGCCCGGGAAGCTGCCCGAGTCGCCGACCACGTAGACGCGCTCGCGCCCGGCCACCCGGCAGTGCGCATCGGCCTGGACCAACCCGCCGGGCGAGCGCGGCAGGTCGGTGGCGTCGAACCACGCGTTGCCCGTCATCCCCGGCATGAACAGGATCAGGTCGGCGCCGAACTCGCCGCCTTCCGTGACGATCTTGTCAGCTTCAAAGCGCACCAGTTTGTGGCCCAGGTGCGTGCGGACGTCGCGCCGCGCCATCTCGGCCAGCAGGTGCCGCACGGCCTTCGGCCCCAGCCGGTTGCCGGGCTCGGCCGCCGGGCTGAAGAAGGTCAGCTCGAAGCGCTCGCGCCGCCCCTCGCGGCGCAGCTGCTGGTCGATGCCGAACACGAACTCGAACATCGGGCCGCCGCGCATCGCGCTCGGCTCGTTGGGATTGCCGGCGAAGCCCAGCGCGATCCGGCCCCCGTCCATCTCGCGCAACCGGTCCCGGATACGTTCCGCGGCGTCGATCCCCTCGCAGGGGGTGATCGCGTGCTCGATGCCGGGCAGCTTCCGGATGAAGCGCCCGCCGGTGGCAATCAACAGCGCGTCGTTGGCGAGCTCGCCGGCACTCGTCAGCACCACGCGCCCGCCGTCGCGCAGCCCGGTGACTTCGGCCTGCCGGAACTGAGCGCGCATGCGCTCGAAAAACGGCCCGAGCGGAACGACCAGTTGCTCGCGCCGGCGCAGCCCGCTCGGAATCCAGATGATGCCGGGCAGGTAGTGCAATTCAGCGCGCGGCGCCACCACCGTGATGTCGAGGCCAGGGTCGCGCCGGCGCAGTTCGCGGACGGCGGACAGGCCGGCAAATCCGGCGCCGAGCACGGTGACGCGGCGCGTCGTGGACGATGGGGGCGGCATGGGGTCGATGTTAACCCGGCGGCCGCTCGCGCAGGATCGCCATGATCTCGGCCGGCGCGCGCTGCTGCCGCAGCAGGTCGGCCATTGCGCGCAGGTACGGGTCGGCGTGGCCGAAGAAGCGCCGGTACGCGGCGCACAGGTAGTTCAGGCCCGGCTCGCCGCCGGCAGTCTCGAGGAAGCGGTGCTTCGGGCACCCGCCGTTGCAGGCGAAGCGCACGCTGCATTCACGGCACTGTGCGGGCAGCGTGTCGCGCTTGGCCGCGCCGAACGCGCGCTGCGCCGGGTCGTCGAGCATCGCGGCGAGCGTGCGCTCGCCGAGCCGGCCGAGCCGATAGTCGGGATAGACGTAGTGGTCGCAGGCGAACACGCTGCCGTCGTGCTCGACCGCGACGGCGCGCCCGCACTCCGGCGCGAAGACGCACAGCGTCGACGGCATGCCGAGCCACTGCCCGAGCGCGTTGTCGAACAGTTGCACGTAAGTCGTGCCGACGTCGCGCCGGACCCACTCGTCGAACACGCGCACCAGGAACTCGCCGTAGGCCACCGGCGTCACGCTCCACGACGTGGTGCGCGCGCTCTCGCGTCGGGACGGTGACGGCGGCCCGGCCAGCGACCCGCCGCCCGCCGCCGCCCCGACGCGTTCGACGAGCGGAATGAACTGGAGGTAGCGCGAGCCGATCTCCTTCAGGAAGCCGTAGACCTTGCCGGGATGGCGCGCGTTGCGGCGGCTCACCACCGTCAGCGTGTTGAACTCGACGCCGTGCGCCTGCAGCACGCGCACGCCGCGCAGGACCCGCTCGAGACTCGGGCGCGCCGCCGCGTCGACGCGCTGCGCGTCGTGCAGGTCGCCGGGTCCGTCGATGCTGATGCCGACCAGGAATCCGTGCGCGGCCAGGAACTCGCCCCACGCGTCGTCGAGCAACGTGCCGTTGGTCTGCAGCGCGTTCGTGATGCGCCGCCCGCCGCCGAAGCGCTGCTGCAGCGCCACCACCTTGCGGAAGAAGTCGAGCCCCGCCAGCGTCGGCTCGCCGCCCTGCCACGCGAAGTCGATCGCGTCGGCGTCCTGCGACTCGATGTAGTCGCGCACGAACGCCTCGAGCACGTCGTCGGACATGCGCGTGCCGCCGGCAGCCGGGAACAGCCACGACTTCTCGAGGTAGAAGCAGTAGCTGCAGCGCAGGTTGCACGCCGGCCCGGCCGGCTTGGCCATGGCGTGAAACGGGCTGACCGCGCGCGGCGCGCAAGGCACCGCTGCGATGGCTTCATCCGACGATGGCACCTGCGACAAGGCGAGTTCCCTTCAAGACGTTGCGCGATCGCGCAGCAGCCACGACGATCAGGCCGGAGCAACCCAGTCTTCTACCCTCAGTCCCCCGACGCGCTGGAACTCGCGGACATTGTGCGTCACCAGCGTCGCGCTCTCGGCAAGAGCGTGGCAGGCGATCCATAAATCGTTCGCACCGATGGGCGTGCCGGAGTCGTTCAGACGCGTGAACTGCTCAGCGTAGTGCGCGCAGATGGCGGGGCCTGCCGGATACAGCACCGCCACTTGTCGGGCCAGGGCTTCCAGCCGGCGAAGGACCTCCGGCTTTCGCGTGCTGCGCTCGGCGCCCTTCAGCAACTGAGCCCAGGTCACGAAGGACATGCACAGCCGGGCATCCTCCGGCAGCGCATCGACCCGCTGCGCGATGGCGGGCGGCTGGTTCTTGATCAGGTCGATGAGGATGTTGGTGTCCAGCACGTAGATCACAGCGGCTCGCGCTCCTGCAGGGGCTGTTGGCCGGCCTGTTCAGCCTCCAGCGCTGCGACAAAGGCAACGTCCGCCTCGCCCACGGCGCGCAGGGCATCGAGCAGCGCAGCGCCGCGTTCGGCCCGCAAGGGATGGATCACCAGATCGCCCGACTCGTTGCGCGAAATGCTCACGCGGTCAGTGTCGAGCCGGAACTCCGCAGGAATGCGCACCGCCTGGCTGTTGCCGTTGTTGAAGACTCTGGTGGAGAGCGTTTCCACGCCGCGCTCCATGTGTGTACATTGATGTGTGTATTTTCGTCAAAACATCGCCGGCGTGCAACTACGCCCACGGACACCGCCGGTGCACGGCCGGCCTTCGCGGCAGGCCCGATCGGCTTCAGTGATGTCGGTTACCCAATCTCTTCAGCGTTCCGGGGCTGCCAGCCGGCCCTGCCCACCGTTGCGCACCCCGAGCAACGCCGAATCGCAGGTTTCACCAAATGACAGCACCGGTGCTATCATGACGCATGGTCACGGTGGTGCTGGACAGCAACGTTCTGGTCGCCGCGCTCTTGCGCGGCGGAGGCATCGGGCGCGCCGTGCTCCGTGCCTGCCTGCGAGGCCAGTACCGGCCGGTGCTGGGGCCCGCATTGCTGGCCGAGTACGAAGACGTTCTGAGCCGTTCGGAGCTGTTCGCCGACTCCGTACTGTCGGCCAGGGAACGAGGCGAAGTGTTCGATGCTCTGATGAGTCGCTGTCGATGGGTCGAAGTGTTCTACGCCTGGCGGCCGAATTTGCCGGATGAAGCCGACAACCATCTCATCGAACTGGCGGTGGCCGCGCAGGCCGATGCCATCGTGACGCGCAATCTGCGGGATGTTGCGCGCGGCGAACTGAAGTTCCCGATGCTGCGGGTTCTGACGCCCGGGCAATGCCTGGAGGCTTTTCCATGTCCACCCTGACGATTCGTTTGCCGGACGACAAGCACGAGCGCCTGAAGGCCCTCGCGAAGTCGAACTCGATCAGCATCAACAAGCTGATGGACGAGTTGGCCACGGTGGCGCTGGCCAACTACGACGCTCGCGTGCGCTTCGAAACGCGTGCGGCGCGCGGCAAACCCGAGCGCGCACTGGCCCTGCTCGACAAGCTGGATCGGGCCGGCTGATCCGGCGCGGGCAGCAGAAAGTTCTGCGCGCGCCGGCTCGAGAGTGCAGCAGGCCCCGGGACCGCGTCACATGTGGTCGATCATCACCTGCCCGAAGCCCGAGCACGACACCTGCGTCGCGCCCGGCAGCAGCCGCGCGAAGTCGTAGGTGACCTGCTTCGACAGGATCGCCTTCTCCATCGAGCTGATGACCAGGTCGGCGGCCTCCACCCATCCCATGTGGCGCAGCATCATCTCGGCCGACAGGATCTCGGAGCCCGGGTTCACGTAGTCCTTGCCGGCGTACTTCGGCGCGGTGCCGTGCGTGGCCTCGAACATCGCGACCGAGTCGGACAGGTTGGCGCCCGGCGCGATGCCGATGCCGCCGACCTGCGCGGCGAGCGCGTCGGAGATGTAGTCGCCGTTCAGGTTCAGCGTGGCGATGACGCTGTACTCGGCCGGGCGCAGCAGGATCTGCTGCAGGAACGCGTCGGCGATCGCGTCCTTGACGACGATCTCCTTGCCGGTCCTCGGGTTGCGGAAGCTGCACCACGGGCCGCCGTCGATCGGCTGCGCGCCGAACTCGCGCTGCGCGAGCGCGTAGCTCCAGTCGCGGAAGCCCCCCTCGGTGTACTTCATGATGTTGCCCTTGTGCACGATCGTCACCGACGGCTTGTCGTTGTCGATCGCGTACTGGATCGCCTTGCGC
>JANJTK010000277.1 GCA_024711155.1 Burkholderiaceae bacterium | reverse complement strand
GAACCGCGTGCCCGGTGCGCGCGAGCGTGCCGCGCGCGACGCGGCTACGATGTGCCCCCGCCACCGGGGAGCCCACACGATGAAGCTGCTGCTGCGCGCCTTCGCCGCCTTCCACGGGCTCATCGCCGTGCTGTTCACGCTCACGGCGCTGGCGCTGATCGTCATCGCCGCGCGCACCGGCGCCACGGCGCTGGCCGCCGGGTTGGACGAGGCCGCGGCCTACAAGCTGATCGAGGCCATCGGCGTGCTCGCCGTGGCCGTGGTGGCGCTGCAGATCGCGCAGACCATCACCGAGGAGGAGGTGATCCGCGAGGCGCATGTGAGCGGTCCGACGCGCGTGCGCCGCTTCCTGTCGCGCTTCCTCGTCGTCGTGGTCGTGGCGCTCGCCATCGAGGGCCTGATCGCCACCTTCAAGGCGCTGCGCCAGGACGGCTCGGCGCTGCCCGAGGCGGCGCTGCACATCCTGGCGGTGGCGGCGCTGCTCGCCGGCTGGGGGATCTTCGTCAAGCTCAACCGCGCCGCCGAGGAGCTGGAGCCCGAGGCCATGCAGGAAGCGAAACAGGAAGACCACAAGCTGGAGTAGCCCGGCCGCGCCGGTGCTCCAATCGCCCGCTCACCGCTTCACCGCTCGACCGCACGATCCACCGAAAGACCGAGGTTCCGATGTCCTACCTGCTGCTGATCCACGAGCCGCCCGAGCAGCGGCGCACCCGCACCGACGCCGAGGGCCGGGCGGTGTACGAGCGCATGCTGCGCTTCGGCGACGAACTGCGCCGCGACGGCCTGCTGGCGGCGAGCGAATCGCTGGCGTCGCAGGCGAACGCCGCGCGGGTGCAGGTGCGAGGCGGCCGCGCGCAGGTCGTCGACGGGCCGTTCGCCGAGGCCAAGGAGATGGTCGGCGGCTTCTTCCTGCTGCAGGGCGTGAGCCGCGAGCAGGCGCTGGCCATCGCCGCGCGCTGCCCGGCCGCCGAGTGGGCCGCCGTCGAGGTGCGCGCGGTCGCTCCGTGTTACGAGTGACGGCCCCCACGCTCCCTTCGGTCGCT
>JANJTK010000269.1 GCA_024711155.1 Burkholderiaceae bacterium | reverse complement strand
CGTCCGGCGCGGCGATCACCACGTCGAAGGGCATGTCACCGGCCTTGACCATGGCGGCCAGGTCGTCCATGCCGACGATGTCGGCGCCAGCGGCCTTGGCTTCCTCGGCCTTCGCGCCCTGGGCGAACACCGCCACGCGCTTGGTCTTGCCCGTGCCGTGCGGCATGACGACGGCGCCGCGCACGACCTGGTCGGATTTCTTCGCATCGACGCCCAGTTGCACCGCGACGTCGATCGACTCGTCGAACTTGGCGGTGGCGCACTCCTTCACCAGCGACAGCGCATCGCCGATCGGGTAGAGCTTGAGCGAGTCGACCTTGCCCTGCAGGGCTTTGGCTTTCTTGGTCAGCTTGGCCATGTTCAGACTCCTTCCACCGTCACGCCCATCGAGCGGGCGGTGCCGGCGATGATGCGCACCGCGCCGTCGAGGTCGGCCGCGTTCAGATCCTTCATCTTCGCCTTCGCGATCTCCTCAAGCTGCGCGCGCGTGAGCTTTCCCACCTTGTCCAGGTGCGGCCGCGCCGAGCCCTTCTCGAGCTTGATCGCCTTCTTGATCAGCACGCCGGCCGGCGGCGACTTGATCTGGAAGGTGAACGACTTGTCGGCGAAGGCGGTGATCACCACCGGCAGCACGAGGCCGGGCTCGAAGCTCTGCGTCTGGGCGTTGAACGCCTTGCAGAACTCCATGATGTTCAGGCCGCGCTGGCCGAGCGCCGGGCCGATGGGCGGCGAAGGATTGGCCTTGCCGGCCGGGACTTGCAGCTTGATGAAGCCGACGATCTTCTTTGCCATGGATGGCTCCTGTCGAGTTCAAGCGCCCGCCCCGTCGCCGGTTTGGGCTCCTCGTGTTTGCGGCCCCGAAGGGAAGTCACCTCGCGCGCCGGGCCGCCCCGCGCGCGCGGCCTGGAAAACTCAGACCCGCTCGACCTGCGCGAAGTCCAGCTCGACCGGCGTGGCGCGGCCGAAGATGGTGACCGACACGCGGACCTTGGACTTCTCGTAGTTCACGTCCTCGACCGCGCCGTTGAAGTCGGTGAACGGGCCTTCCTTGACGCGCACCAGCTCGCCCACCACCCACTCGACCTTCGGGCGGGGCTTCTCGATGCCTTCCTGCATCTGGTTGACGATCTTCATGACCTCGGCCTCCGAGATCGGCGAAGGCCGGTTCTTTGCGCCGCCGACGAAGCCGGTGACCTTGCTCGTGTGCTTGACGAGGTGCCAGCTCTCGTCATCCATCAGCATCTCGACCAGCACGTAGCCCGGGAAGAAGCGGCGCTCGGTGACCGACTTCTTGCCGCCCTTGAGCTCGACCACCTCCTCGGTGGGCACCAGGATGCGGCCGAACTTGGCCTGCATGCCGGCGCGGTCGATGCGTTCGCGCAGGTTGCGCTCGACGGCCTTTTCCATGCCCGAGTAGGCATGGACCACGTACCA
>JANJTK010000268.1 GCA_024711155.1 Burkholderiaceae bacterium | reverse complement strand
AAGTTGTTTGCAATGGTTGGTATTAAAGACGTCTTAGAAACTTCATATGAAATGGGTTTAACTTCACTGCCTCCTAACAATGATACTTTAAAAAGAGTTGGGTTATCTTTAACTTTAGGTGGTGGAGAGGTTAGATTGTTGGAGTTAACTGGGGCCTATTCAGCCTTCTTTAATGGTGGTACAAAAGCAGAACCGTTAGCCATACTTAAAGTTGAAGATGCAAATGGAAAAGTTTTGGAAGAGATAAAACCAAAGACAGGAAAAAGAGTCATAACTGCAGAAGAGGCATTTATTATGGCCAATATGCTCTCTGATAACGAAGCAAGGAAAGAGGTTTTTGGTGTCAACTCTCTGTTAAATGTCCCTGGACGTCAAGTTGCAGTTAAAACAGGTACGACTAATGATAGACGTGATAACTGGACTGTTGGTGGTACACCACAACGTGCTGTTGGTGTTTGGGTTGGTAATAATGATAACTCACCGATGCTCTCAGTTGCCTCTGGTGTTTCAGGTGCATCTCCAATCTGGAGAAGAGTGTTAATGGAATCTCTAACAGGTCTAAGCCCTGTTAGATTTGAGCCAACAGATAAAATTACTACCCTAGAGGTTGACACCTTTTCAGGTATGAGGGCTCATGATGGGTTTCCATCTAGGACAGAATTTTTCATTAAAGGTCGTGAACCACAAGAGGATAATATCCATGTTTATTTAAAAGTGTGTAAAAGTGATGGTAAAATTGCAACACCATCAGATATTGCTAGCAACAACTACGATAATAAAGAGTACTTTGTAATTAAAGAAGAGGACCCAGTATCGACAGATGGTAAAAATAGATGGCAGGAAGGAATATTAAATTGGATTAATGGCCAGTCAGATGGACGATACAGGCCACCTACTGATTACTGTGGTACATCCAATCCATTAAGTGTTGAAATTACCACCCCTAGTGATAGAACATCAAATTTGCCTAATAAGTTTGAAATTAAAATTAAAGCAGAAAGCTCAAGTCAGATTACCTATGTCGAAATAGAGATAGATGGACAAAAAAGAAGGACTTTTGATGCTCCACCATATGTTTATGAAGCAGACTTAGTTGATGGACCACACAAAATAAAAGTTATTGCTAGGGATAAAAATGGTAACACTGCTGATAGGTCGATTGATGTTGGTGTAAACACTGCTTGGGATCAAGGTTTAGCAACCGCCACGCCATCACCTTCTGCTGCCCCTTAATCTTTGTTAGTAATTCCAAACTTTGATTTTAATGAGGAAATTATTTTATTTCTAACTGCCTCAACTTCTTTATCAGTTAATGTATGATCAGTTGATTGATACTCAATATTAAAAGTGTAGTTATCTTCATAGTTAATCTGATTCTTATAAATATCTGTTAATTGAACATTACTAACTAGAGGTTTGTGGCTAGCTATTAGAGAAAGCACATCACCAACAAAAGTCTTATCAGGAAGTGTTAGCGTAAGATCTTCAACTTGGGCTGGATATTTACTTATTTCTTTATATTTTCTAGCTATTTTTTTAGCATTCATTAGTTTTTGCATCTCAAAACTTTATAAAAATAATCCGTTTTCTAAATTGCCATATTCACCAACGATTACTTTTTCTGACTTAACAACTATTCTTTGGTTTG
>JANJTK010000093.1 GCA_024711155.1 Burkholderiaceae bacterium | reverse complement strand
CGCACTGCGCGTGCTGCGGCTGCCGGCGGTCGCGAGCAAGTCGTTCCTGATCACGATCGGCGACCGCACCGTCGGCGGGCTGTCCGCGCGCGATCCGATGGTCGGCCCGTGGCAGGTGCCGGTGGCCGACTGCGCGGTCGGGCTGGCCGACTTCAGCGGCTACCGCGGCGAGGCGCTGGCGCTGGGCGAGCGCACGCCGCTGGCGGTGATCGACGCGCGCGCCGCTTCGCGGATGGCGATCGCGGAGACGGTGACGAACCTCGCCGGGGCGCCGATCGGCGCACTCGAGCGCATCAAGTTGTCGGCGAACTGGATGGCGGCCTGCGGCGAGCCGGCCGAGGATGCCGACCTGTTCGACGCCGTCGAGGCGTGCGCCGAGCTGTGCCGGCGCCTTGGCCTGTCGATTCCGGGGGGCAAGGATTCGCTGTCGATGCGCACCGTCTGGCGCGAGCCGGGCGGGTCGCCGGCCGACGCCGCTGGCGCGACGGGCGCGGCCGGCGCCACCAACGCGGCCGGCGGAACCGACAAGCGCGTGATCGCGCCGGTGTCGCTGATCGTGACCGGTTTCGCGCCGGTCACCGACGCGCGCCGCGTGCTCACGCCGCAGCTCGCGCGCGACGTCGACTCGGTGCTGATCCTGATCGACCTCGGGATGGGCCGGCGGCGGCTCGGCGGCTCGGCGCTGGCGCAGGTCACGCAGCAGGTCGGCGGCGAGGCGCCGGATCTCGACGATCCCGACCTGCTGGCGCGCTTCTTCGCGGCGATCCAGCAGCTCGCCGGCGAAGGTCTCCTGCTCGCTTACCACGACCGCTCGGACGGCGGGCTGTTCGCGACCGTCTGCGAGATGGCGTTCGCGGGGCGCTGCGGCGTGGCGCTGAACCTAGACCTGCTGACGATCGACCCGCACGCGCAGGACTGGGGCGACTACAAGATCCGCCCCGAGCAGGTCGCGGTGCAGCGCGCCGAGCTCACGCTGGCGGCGCTGTTCAACGAGGAGGCCGGCGCGGTGATCCAGGTGCGCGCCGATGAGCGCGACCGGGTGCTGGGCGCCTTGCGCGAGGCGGGCCTGTCGAAGTGCACGCACGTCATCGGCAAGCCGCAGGTGCGCGACACGATCGAGTGCTGGCGCGACGCGAAGCCGGTGTTCTCGGAGGCGCGCGCGACGCTGCAGCAGGCGTGGAGCGAGACCAGCTGGCGGATCGCCGCGCTGCGCGACCACCCGGACTGCGCGCGCGAGGAGTTCGAGCGCATTGCGCGCGTCGACGACCCGGGCCTGCACCTGCACCTCGGCTTCGACCCCGCGCACGACGTCGCCGCGCCGTTCGTCGCGCGCGGCGCGCGCCCGCGGGTGGCGATCCTGCGCGAGCAGGGCGTCAACAGCCAGACCGAAATGGCGGCAGCGTTCGACCGCGCCGGCTTCGACGCGTTCGACGTCCACATGACCGACCTCGTCGACGGGCGACAGCGCCTCGACGGCTTCCGCGGGCTGGTCGCCTGCGGCGGTTTTTCGTACGGCGACGTGCTGGGCGCCGGCAGCGGCTGGGCGCGCTCGATCCTGTTCAATGCGGCGCTGGCCGCGCAGTTCGAGCGCTTCTTCGCGCGCCACGACACCTTCAGCCTCGGCGTGTGCAACGGCTGCCAGATGATGTCGCAGCTGCGCGGGATCGTTCCCGGCGCGCAGCACTGGCCGCGCTTCCTGCGCAACCGCTCCGAGCAGTACGAGGCCCGCCTGTCGATGGTCGAAGTGCTCGACTCGCCGTCGGTGCTGTTCGCCGGCATGGCGGGCAGCCGGATGCCGATCGCGGTGGCGCACGGCGAGGGCCGCGTCGCGTTCGACGACGACGCGCAGCAGCGGCAGGTGCTCGCGGCGCTGCGTTTCGTCGACCACGACGGCCGCGTTGCCGGCACCTATCCGGCGAACCCGAACGGCTCGCCGGCGGGACTGACCGGCTTCACCAGCGCCGACGGCCGGGCCACGATCCTGATGCCGCATCCGGAGCGCGTGTTCCGCGCGATCCAGATGAGCTGGCGCGACCCCTCGCTCGGCGAGGACTCGCCGTGGATGCGGATGTTCCGCAACGCGCGCGTCTGGGTGGGCTGAGCGGTGCCGCGGAGTCGGACGAGTCGGGCGTCCTGAAGGGAGGCGCAGGCATGGCGCGGATCCTGGTGATCGAAGACGATCCTGAGATCGGCGGCAACGTCTGCGACTTTCTCGAACAGCGGGGCCACGCCTGCCATTGGGCCGGCGACGGCTACGTCGGGCTCGCACTGGCAGCGAACGAGCCGCCCGAGCTGGTCGTGCTCGATCTGAACCTGCCGCGCATGGACGGTCTGACGTGGGCGCGCCGCTACCGTCGTGAGCTCGAAGGCAATGCGCCGCTGATCATGCTGACCGCGCGCGACGAGCTCGGTGACAAGCTGGCCGGATTCGACGCCGGCGCCGACGATTACCTGATCAAGCCGTTCGAGCTGGCGGAACTGGCAGTGCGCGTCGAAGCGCTGTTGCGGCGCGCGCAGGGCCGGCCGCTCGCCGGCGCGTTGCGCAGGGGGCGCCTCGAGATCGACCGCGACGCGCGCCGCGTGCGGGTCGACGACGCCGAGGTGCGCCTGCCCCCGAAGCCGTTCCAGCTGATCGAACTGCTCGCCGCGCGCGACGGCAGGGTGTTCAGCCACGAGGAGCTCGAGCGCGCGATCTGGGGCGACGAGGAATTCCGCTCCGAGGCGCTGCGCACGCTGGTGGCGACGACGCGGCGACTGTTCGCGCAGGCCGGATGCGAGCTCGACCCGATCGAGACGTTGCACGGCCACGGCTACCGGTTGCGCACCCGATGAGCGCGCCGGCGCAACGCGCGCCGTACCGCCCGTACTTGAGGCGCCAGCTCGCCTGGGCCTTCAGCGCCCTCGCGCTCGTGGTCGCGCTCGGGCAGGCGGCGCTGGTCTGGTTCACCGGCTACCGCGCCGAGGAGGCGCTGATCGACAGCATCGCGGCCGAGCAGCTCCAGCTGAGCATCGCGCAGTACCGCCTGGATCCGGCGCGGGCGCAGCCGAACACGCCCGACATGCGCCTGTATGTTGCGCCGGGGAACGACCGTAGCGCGCTGCCGGCGTTCCTGCGCGATCTGCCGCAGCAAGCGGGCGGTTACGAGCTGTACCCGGGCGACGACCTCGAATACCACGTCGCGGTGGCGCAGGACGGTGAGCGCTGGTTCTACCTCGTCTACGACGTTTCGGAGCACGATCGGCGGCAGCGCAACGTCCGCGCCGTGCTGGCGCTCTCGGTGGCGGCGATCGTGCTGGCCGTGCTCGCACTCGGGGACCGGCTGGCACGCCGGCTGACCGGCGACCTGGAGCGCCTGTCGACGGCCGTGCGCGGCGAGGCCGCCACCGATGCGACTCGAAGGATGGTCGATCTCGCGCGCCACGCCGAGTCGGGCGAGCTCGCCGCGGCGCTGGACGGGCAGCGCGACCGCCTCGGCGCTGCACTGGCGCGCGAGCGGGCGTTCGCGGTCGCCGCCAGCCACGAGCTGCGCACGCCGCTGATGCGCGCCAGCAGCACGCTCGACCTGCTGCGCGCGAGCGACCTCGACCCCCGCCAGCGCGCCCGCGTCGAGCAGCTCGGCGCGAGCCTCACCGAGATCACGATGCTCGTCACCGGACTGCTGCGGGTGGCGCGCGGCGCCGCGCGCAGTGCCGACCGCGTGATCGACCTGCACGCGCTCGCGGTGGAGGTGGTCGCGCACCTCGAAGCGGATGCGCGCGCGCGCTCGATCGCGCTCGCGTCCGCGGTCCCGTCCGGGTCGAGCGGCGTCGCCGACCGCGACGCGCTGTGGATCGTGCTGACGAACCTGGTGCGCAACGCGATCCGCCACAGCGGCGGCACGCGGGTCGGCATCGAGTGGCGCGACGGCGTGCTCGCCGTCAGCGACGACGGCCGGGGTTTCGATGCGGGGCGCGACGCGCGTGATCGGCAGCGGGATGCCGAGTCCGACCGCGGCGACGGTCTCGGGCTCGGCCTGAGCATCGTCGAACGCGTCTGCGAAGCGGCCGGGTGGCCGATGACGATCGCCAGCGATCCGGGCGAAGGGACTCGCGTCGAGCTTGCGCTCGGAGCGGGGCGCTCGGCGAACCAGCCGGACGGCTGACGATCCCCCGGGGCGTCGTGCACCCGGCAGAGGTTTCGCTCACGATTTCCTCACGGGATCGACCCGCGCCACGCATGCGCGGCCGCGCAAGCTGCGAGCTGTGCAAGGCTCGCATTCCCCGTTGGCGTTCGCCGCTTCGCCGCGCATCGACGCGCCGCGTTCGCGCCGTGGCGCTGGCACGCGCGGCGCGCGCGCCAGCCGGCCGCTTGCCTCGGTGTGGCTGCTGGCCGCGTGGCTGACGCTCGCCGGCAACGTCCCGCTCTGGCTGAGTGTGCATGCGCTCGGCGGCTCGCCTGCGCAGCGACTGGCCTCGTTTGCGGGACTGGGTCTGCTCGCGGCCGGATCGATCGCGGCGCTGCTGTCGCTGACGGCGTGGCCGCGACTGTTCCGGCCGGTGGCCAGCGCGCTGGCGCTCGTGAGCGCGCTGAACACCCACTTCATGCTGAGCTATGGCGTCGTCATCGACGCCGGGATGCTCGCCAACGTCGTCCATACCGATGCACGCGAAGTCCGGGACCTGATGTCGTGGACGCTGCTTGCGACCGTGCTGCTCATCGCTGGCGGGCCGTTGTGGTGGATCTGGCGCCGGCCGGTGCGCTGGTCGGGATGGCTGGGCCAGGCGGGGCGCAACGCCGCGGGCGTCGCGGCGAGCGTGGCGTTGATCGGCGTCGTCGTGCTGCTCGCCTACCAGGATCTCGCGTCACTGATGCGAAACCACAAGTCGCTGCGCTACATGATCAATCCGCTCAACGCCGTCTACGCGGCGACGCGCGTCGCGGCGCGCGAGATTCCGCGACCGGCGAGCGCGCTGCTCCCGGTGGGCGAGGATGCCGCGCCAGGCGCGAGCCATGCGCCGGGCTCGCGCCCGCCGCTGCTGCTGCTCGTGATCGGGGAGACGGCGCGCGCGAAGAATTTCGGGCTGAACGGCTACGCGCGGCAGACGACTCCGGCGCTCGCCCGCTGGGAGGCCGGGGAAGGGCTGCTGAACTTCGGGGCGGTCGAGTCGTGCGGCACCAGCACGCAGGTGTCGCTGCCCTGCATGTTCTCGCCGCTGTCGCGCGCGCAGGGCGGCGACTCGGCGCCCGAGCGCGAGAACCTGCTCGACGTGCTGCAGCGCGCCGGCTTCGCGGTGCAGTGGATCGACAACCAGGCCGGCTGCAAGGGGGTCTGCGACCGGGTGCCCTCCGCCAGCACCGTCGGCCGGCGCGATCCGGGACTGTGCGACGGCGACGAGTGCTTCGACGAGGTGATGCTGGGCGGGCTCGACGAGCGGCTGGCTGCGCTGGATCCGGCGCGCCGCGCGCGCGGCGTCGTGCTGGTGATGCACCAGATGGGCAGCCACGGTCCCGCGTACTTCAGGCGCACGCCCGCGCAGCACAAGCGCTACCTGCCCGAATGCGCGAGCAGCACGCTGTCGGATTGCAGTCCCGCCGAGCTCGTCAACGCGTACGACAACACCGTCGCCTACACCGATCGCTTCCTCGGCGGGGCCCTGGAATGGCTGCGCGAGCGCGAGCGCAGCGGCGCCAATGCGACCGGACTGCTCTACGTGTCGGACCACGGCGAGTCGCTCGGCGAGAACGGGCTGTACCTGCACGGCATGCCGCGCGCGCTCGCGCCGCGCGAGCAGATCCACGTGCCGATGGTCGTCTGGCTGTCGCCGGCGCTGCGGGCGCGCGCCCGGGTGGATCTGGATTGCCTGCGCCGCCGCAGCCGGCTGCCGCACTCGCACGATCACCTGTTCCATACGGTCCTCGGCGCGATGGACGTCACCACCCGCGCCTACGACCGCTCGCTTGACCTGCTGGCGCCTTGCGCGGGCAGTCAGGCCGGCAGGTTTGCCGGCAGCGCAGTCCCGGAGGGTGCCGCTCACGCCGAAGGCACGAAGTCCGGGTCGTCCTGATGCTTGCGCTCGAAGCGCAGGAAGTCGTAGTAGCCGCACTTGCGTCCGTTCGGGTACTGGCGGCACACGGTCGGACGCGCCGCGTAGATCGTGCAGCGCCGCTCGCCGGTGTCGAAGAAGCGGCAGATCGAGCCGTAGATCTCGTCCTTGCGCTGGCGCAGGATGCGCTCGTCGCTGTCCTCGTCGCGATAGCGGCGGGTGAAGCGGCGCTCGGCCTCTGCGCGCGTGAGGCCGAAGTGGCGCGCGAGCCGCTCGAGGTCGCGGTCGAGCACCTCGATGCGGGGGTAGCTGCAGCAGTAGCCGGGGCAGCGGGCGCAGTCGTAGTCGATTCGTTTCGTCGGGGAAGCGGGCATGGGATGGCCGGGTCGTCGGGGTCGGAAAAGGTCGGGATCGGAAGCGCGCCAGTCTATCGCGTCGGCGCGCCCTGGAATGCGCGCCGGCGCAGCCGCCGCTTGACGAAGCGCGCCGGGTCGATCGCGCGCAGCAGGTCGGACTCGAGCGGCAGCGGCGCGCCGTCGGCCATGGCGGGCAGCAGGCTCGCCGCCAGCGTCGACCACAGCAGTCCGCGCGAGCCGAAGGCGAACGCGCCGTACAGGCCGGCCGCGCGCGGCAGCGCCAGCCGATCGTTTCGCAGCAGCGCTTCGGCGTCGCGTGCCGCCGCCGCCTCGTCGGCGAATTGCCCGATCGCCGGCATCCGGTCGGCAGCGACGAAGCGGTGGCCGACCGGGCCCGAACGCGATGCCGCGAGCCACGACGCGGGGTCGCCGCCGATCGTGCGCGCGAGCCGCTCGAGGTTGCCGCGGTCGATTTCGCGCGAGGGCTCGTCCGACGGGTCGTCGTCGAAGTGCCCGCCGACGAGCACGCGCCCGTCCGGGAGCGGCGCGGCGTAAGCGTCGCCGCCGATCATCGCGCGCAGCGGCCCGAAGCGCTCGCCGGCGACCAGCGTGCTCTGGCCGCGCACGCGGTTCAGGTCGAGCGACGGGCAGCCTGCCAGCCGCGGTGCGTCGCCGGCGTTGGCCAGGACGGCGACGCTGGCGGCGGCCAGTTCGCGGCCTCCGGCGTCGCACGCGACCCAACGGCCGTCCTCGGCGCGCAGCGCGGCGACGCGCGCGCCCGCGCGCAGTGCGACGCCGGGCGTTGCGAGCCACGCCGAGGCGAGCGCCCGCGGATCGACGGCGTTGCAGCGCGGCAGCCACAGGCCGCCGCGCGGCAGCGCGCGCCCGGCGAGCGCGGAGGCTTCGCCGCAGTCGCGCCAGCTGGCGTAGCCCAGAGGCAGGCCGAGCCGCTCGAGCATCGCTCGGCGCCGTCCGGCTTCGGCGTCGTCGGCATCGAGCAGCAGCTTTCCCGGCACGGGCGCGGCCGGCAGCGCGCGCTCGCGGGCGCGGGCCGAGAGCGCGGCGCGCGTGAGGCGCGCGAGCGGGTTGTCGTCGGGCGACAGGTGCAGGTGATCGGCGATCACCGGTTGCAGCGAGCCTTCGCCGCCCGGCGCATGGCGCGCGTCGAGAAGGTCGACGGCGAAGCCGCGTCGCGCGAAGCCCTCGGCCACGGCCGCGCCGGCCAGGCCGGCGCCGATCACGATCGCGTGGCGGCGAGCCGGCAACGGGGGTTCGGGCGGCGGCGGCCAGCTCCGCCAGCGCGGCGCCCAGCGCGCCTCGATCCGGTGTAGCTTGCCGCCGACCCCAGGCAGGCGCTCGACCTCGAAG
>JANJTK010000262.1 GCA_024711155.1 Burkholderiaceae bacterium | reverse complement strand
GAACATTTCACGCATCCGCGCGCTGCGCGGCCCCAACCTCTGGACGCGGCGCACCGCCATCGAGGCGATCGTCACCTGCGACGAAGCCGAGCACTGCATCGACCGCCTGCCCGGCTTCGAGGCACGGCTGCGCGCCCGCTTCCCCGAGATCGGCCCGCTGCAGCCGCTGGGCCAATGCCAGGCCGGCTCGATCGCCCACGTGCTCGCGGCCGCGGCGCTGGCCCTGCAGGCACAGGCCGGCTGCCCGGTGAGCTTCGCTCAAACCACTCAGACCACCGAGCCTGGCGTCTACCAGGTGGCGTTCGAGTACACCGAGGAAGCGGTCGGACGCTTCGCGCTCGAGCTGGCCGAAGCCTTGTGTCGCGCCGCCATCGACGACACCGGCTTCGAACTCGGCGACGCGCTGGCGCGGCTGCGCGAGATGGACGAGGACCTGCGCATGGGGCCGAGCACCGGTTCGATCGTGCAGGCCGCGGTCGCGCGCGGCATCCCGTACCGACGCCTCACCGAAGGCAGCCTCGTCCAGCTCGGCTGGGGCAGCCGCCAGCGTCGCATGCAGGCCGCCGAGATCGACGCGACCAGCGCGGTCGCCGAGCAGATCGCGCAGGACAAGGAGCTGACGAAGCAGTTGCTCACCGCGGTGGGCGTGCCGGTGCCGCAGGGACGCGCGGTGGAAAGCCTCGACGAGGCAATCGCGGCGTTCGAGGCGCTCGGCGGGGCGGTCGTCGTCAAGCCCCGCGACGGCAACCAGGGCAAGGGCGTGTCGGTCAACGTCGAGACGCGCGAGCATCTCGAAGCGGCATGGACCGCAGCCAGCGAAATCAGCTCGGACATCCTGGTGGAGCGCTTCATCCCGGGCCACGATTTCCGGGTGCTGATCGTCGGCGGGGAACTGGTGGCCGCCGCCCGTCGCGACCCGGCTCACGTGATCGGCGACGGCGTTCAGGCGGTACGCGAACTCGTCGAGGAAGTGAACCTCGACCCGCGTCGCGGCGAAGGGCACGCGACCCCGCTCACGCGGATCCGCCTCGACGAAGTCGCCATCGCGCAGCTCGCGAAGCAGGGCTACACCGCCGACTCGATCCCGCCGCGCGGCGCGCGGGTGCTGTTGCGCCACAACGCCAACCTGAGCACTGGCGGCA
>JANJTK010000019.1 GCA_024711155.1 Burkholderiaceae bacterium | reverse complement strand
CGTCCATCATGCGCTGGCTGCTGCCCGAGAACATCGCCGACGTGCTGCCGTCGGAAGCGCGCCGCATCGAGGACCTGCGTCGGCGCCTGCTCGACCTGTACCGCGCGTACGGCTACGAGCTGGTGATGCCGCCGCTGATCGAGCACCTCGACTCGCTGCTCACCGGGTCGGGGGCCGACCTCGGCCCGCGCACGTTCCAGCTGGTCGACCAGTTGTCCGGGCGCACGCTCGGCGTGCGCGCCGACATGACGCCGCAGGTGGCGCGCATCGACGCGCACCTGCTCAACCGCAGCGGCGTGACGCGGCTGTGCTACGCGGGCTCGGTGCTGCACACGCGCCAGCAGGCGCCGTTCGCGACGCGCGAGCCGATCCACGCCGGCGCCGAGATCTACGGCCACGCGGGCATCGAGGCCGACCTCGAGGCGATCGAGCTGCTGGTGCGCTCGCTCGCGACGGCCGGCGTCTCGCGCGTGCGCATCGACCTGTGCCATGCGGCGATCGTGCCGGCGCTGCTGGCGCTGCACGAGGACGCGGCTGAGCTCGACGCGGACGCGCTGTACGCGCTGCTGCGCGGCAAGGACGCGCCCGGGCTCGGGGAATTGCTCGCCGGCGCGGCGCCCGCACTGCGCGGCGCGCTGCAGGCGCTGCTGCAGCTGCACGGGCGCATCGACGGCGCCGGTGCGCCGCTCGCGCGGGCGCGCGCGCTGCTGCCGGCGGCGGCGCCGGTCACGCAGGCGATCGAGCAACTCGAGCGGCTGTGCGCGTCGCCGCTGTGGCAGCGCTGGCCGCAGGTCGAGCTGTCGGTCGACCTGGCCGACCTGCGCGGCTACCGCTACCACAACGGCGTGACCTTCGCGGCCTACGTCGAGGGGCTGCCGTACGCGATCGCGCGCGGCGGGCGCTACGACGAGGTCGGGCGCGCGTTCGGGCGCGCGCGCGCGGCGACCGGCTTTTCGCTCGAGTTGCGCGCGCTCGCCGGGCTCGCCGAGGAGGCCGAGCCGACGCCGGCAATCCGCGCGCCGTGGTCGGACGACGCGGCGCTGCTCGAGAAGGTGGCCGCACTGCGCGCGGCCGGGGAGATCGTGATCCAGGCGCTGCCCGGGCACGAACACGAACAACAGGAGTTCGCCTGCGATCGCGAACTCGTTCTCGAGGCCGGGCGCTGGAGCGTGCGCCCGCTCGGGCGCGGGTGAACGGGGCGAGCAGGATTCGCAGAGGCGCGACGGCAACCATGGCCAGGAACGTAGTCATCATCGGAACCCAGTGGGGCGACGAAGGCAAGGGCAAGATCGTCGACTGGCTCACCGACACCGCGCGCGGCGTGGTGCGGTTCCAGGGCGGTCACAACGCGGGCCACACGCTGGTCATCGGCGGGAAGAAGCGTGTGCTGCGGCTGATTCCGTCGGGCATCCTGCGCGACGGCGTCGTCTGCTACGTCGGCAACGGCGTGGTGCTGTCGCCGTCGGCGCTGCTGCAGGAGATCGGCGAGCTGGAGGAAGCCGGCGTGTCGGTGCGCGAGCGGCTGCGCATCAGCGACGCGTGCACACTGATCCTGCCGTGCCACGTCGCGCTCGACCAGGCGCGCGAGGCCAAGCGCGGCGAGGGCAAGATCGGCACCACCGGCCGCGGCATCGGTCCGGCCTACGAGGACAAGGTCGCGCGGCGCGCGCTGCGCGTGCACGACCTCGCCGATCCGGCGCGCTTTCGCGCGCGGCTCGACGAGGCGCTCGACCTGCACAACTTCACGCTGAAGCACTACCTCGGCGCCGAGCCGCTCGACGGCGCGCGGATGGCCGACGATGCGCTCGCGCTGGGCGAGCGCATCGCGCCGATGGTCGCCGACGTGCCGGCGCTGCTGGCGCAGGCGATGGCGCGCGGCGAGCCGCTGCTGTTCGAGGGCGCGCAGGGCGCGCTGCTCGACATCGACCACGGCACCTATCCGTTCGTCACCAGCAGCAACTGCGTCGCCGGCAACGCGGCCGCTGGCGCCGGCGTTGCACCGCAGTCGCTGCATTACGTGCTCGGGATCGTGAAGGCCTACACGACGCGCGTCGGCTCGGGCCCGTTCCCGACCGAGTTGCACGACGAGGTCGGCCAGCACCTGGCCACGGTCGGCAAGGAGTTCGGTTCGGTCACCGGGCGGCCGCGCCGCTGCGGCTGGTTCGACGCGCCGGCGCTCAAGCGCTCGATCCAGCTCAACGGCATCTCGGGCCTCGTGGTCACGAAGCTCGACGTGCTCGACGGGCTGCCGACGGTGAAGCTGTGCACCGCCTACCGCAGCGGCGGGCGCACGCTCGACCTGCTGCCGTTCGGCGCCGACGCGGTCGGCGCCTGCGAGCCGGTCTACGAGGAACTGCCGGGCTGGAGCGAGAGCACGGTCGGCGTGCGCGAGTGGTCGGCGCTGCCGGCGAACGCGCGCCGCTACCTCGAGCGGCTCTCGGAAGTCGCGGGCGCGCCGATCGACATCGTGTCGACCGGGCCGGACCGCGAGGAAACGATCCTGCTGCGGCATCCGTTTCGCTGACGGCGCGACGGCGCGCGACGATGCAGGACCTGCACGTCTCACGGGACGAGTACGACCGGCTGGTCGAGCGGCTGGCGCTCGCGGTATGGGAGTCGGGCTGGCCCTTCGACGCGATCGTGTGCCTCGCGCGCGGCGGCATGCGCGTCGGGGACGTGCTGTCGCGGGTGTTCGACAAGCCGCTCGGCGTGCTCTTCACGAGCTCGTATCGCGACGACGAGGGCACGACGAAGGGCGGGCTCGTGATCGGCGCGCAGCTGTGCTCGGCGGCGCCGCTGCCGGGCCGGCGCTGGCTGCTCGTCGACGACCTGGCCGACACCGGCGAGACGCTGGCACGAGTGGTCCCGGCGCTGCGCGAACGCTACCCGCAGGCGCGCGAGATCCGCTCGGCGGTGCTGTGGCGCAAGGCCGCGTCGGCCATCGAGCCCGACTACTGCGTCGAGCACCTGAGCGCCAACCCGTGGATTCACCAGCCCTTCGAGCAATACGATCACCTGCGCCCGGCCGACCTGAAGGCGCGGCTTCGTTGAGCGGTGCGCGTGCCGGCGCGCGCCCGGCTGGCGCGGCTGTGCTATGTTCGAAAGACCGCGTCGCCGGAAATCCCGCTCACCGTCACCGAAAGGGGGACGCTCGATGAGAACATCAATCTTCGCCAGTGCCCTGTCGACTCTCCTGCTGAGCCAGGCCGCCATCGCCGGTGGCGCGGCAGTCACCTATCCGGCGACGATGAATGCCGCCAGCAAGACGCAGACCAAGGGCTACGTCGGCCTGAACTGGACGCTCGGCGGAGGGGCCGTGCCGGCGCTGGTCCTCGGTGTGAGCCGGGTCAAGGTCAAGTCGGATGGCGATACCGACGGCGCCCGACTGGCGTTCTATCTCGACCTGGCTCGCGGCTTTGCGCCGGGCGCGCTGAAGCTGAGCTACCTGAACGGCAAGGAAAATCTCCAGGGCGAACTCGGTCTCGGCTACAACTTCGTCAAGTCTGCGCCGATGCTGGGCATCGGCCTCAACGCGCCTTACGTTGCAGCCGGTTTCGACGCCTACCTCAACCCGGGTTTCGTTCCCTACGGGCTGCTGCACAGCCAGGGCAAGTTTCGCAAGCCCGGCATGACGCCGTCGTGCAACCCCGGGGACACCCTGATCAATCCGAGCACGTGCCAGCAGGCAGGGGGGACTCCGGAGTGATTTTCCGATTCGACCTCCGATCGGGAACCTGAAGCCGATTCCGGCCTGTCGATGCTCGAGCCCGGACTGCGCCGGCGATTGCTGAAGATCGTCGGCGCTTTCTTCTTGGCGCAGGGGAGCGTGATCCCTTCCGCACTGGCCGCAAGGAAGGCGTCAACGATCGATCGCGTCGCCTTTGCCGCCTTTCTGGATGTGCTGCTGCCCGGGGACGATCACACCGCTTCGGCAACCGCCTTGCGGGTCGACCGGGCGCTGTTGTCGCTGGCAAGCCGTGACGACCGGTTCGAGCGCCTCGTTGCGCTCGGTTGCCGGTGGCTGAACATGACGGGAACGGTCGGATTCGCCGACCTGCAGGCCAGCGACCGGATCCGGATCGTCGAATGGATGACGACCTCGGACTGGAACCAGGTGCCCCGGCGCTTCTATGAACTGGTTCGGCAGACCGCCGTCGAGGCCTATTACAGCCATCCGGCCGCGCTGGCCGGCTTGCCGATGAGCGCGCCGCCCCAGCCGCTGGGTTACCCGCCGCCATGGCCCTGAGGCCCCGGTACGATGCCGTCGTGATCGGCTCGGGGGCGGGCGGATCCGCGGCGGCGTGGCGCCTTTGCGAGCGCGGCCTGAAGGTTCTGCTCCTCGAAGCCGGGCCGCGTTTCGAACCCTCGAAGGATTACCGGCTCCACTTGCCGGACTGGGAACGGCAGGGACTCCCGGCGCGCCCCGGAAGCCAGGCCCGGATCAGTTTCGCGGAGTTCGGGCGGCTCGATCCGTCGGAACGTGAATTGCGCTCGTGGAATGCCGTGTCGGGGCCGCTGGTTCGCGGCGAGGCACGCGAAACGATGGGGCCGGGATACTGGCACGTGCTGGGCGTCGGCGGCAGCACGCTCGGCTTCGTCGGCGAAGCGCACCGGCTGCATCCGCAAGCGATGAAGATGCACACCCGCTTCGCGACCGGGTGCGACTGGCCGCTGTCCTACGCCGAACTCGAACCCTACTACGACCTGTGCGAGAGACTGATCGGCGTTGCCGGACCGGCCGCGCAGGGCGCGCGCTGGCGTTCGTCCCCCTTTCCGATGCCTGCGCATCCGTTCAGCCCGTCCGCGCGCCGGCTGGTCGCCGCGGGGCGCAGCCTCGGGATGGCCTGGGAGGCCAACTCGCGCGCAGCGCTCTCGGCCGTCCATGACGGACGACCGGCATGCAACTACTGCGGCAACTGCAGTCGCGGTTGCCCGATCGGCGACAAGGGCTCCGCCGATGTCACCTTCATCCGGAAAGCCGAACGATCCGGGCGCCTGACGATCCGGGCCGACAGTCGCGTGGTGCGCATGCACGCGGCGCGCGACGGCCGCATCGCCTCGGTCGAATACATTGCGCGCAAGGCCAGCCACCGCGTCGAGACGCCGCTGCTCGTTCTCGCCGCCGGCGCGGTGCAGACGCCGCGGATCCTGCTCGCGAACCGCAATCGCGATCATCCGCGCGGACTGGCCAATGCTTCCGGCCAGGTCGGGCGAAACTTCATGGAAACCCTCTTCTGGTCCAGCACCGGCTTCCATCCCGATCTGGCCAACAGCCACGTCGGGCTTCCGTCAGACGCCATCTGCTGGGACTTCAACGGTCCCGATGCCATCCCCGGCGTGGTCGGCGGCTGTCGCTTCAATTCCGCGGTCCAGGAGATCGGGCTGGTCGGGCCGATCGCCTATGCCTCGCAGGTCGTCAAGGGATTCGGGGCATCGCTGAAAGAAGGGGTGCGCAACCGGTTCGGCCGCTGCCTCACGGTGGGGGCGATGGGCGAGTTCCTGCCGAACGAAGCGACCTTCGTCGACCTCGACCCGGACGAGCAGGACGAGTTCGGCATGCCGTTGCCGCGAATTCATTCGCATCTCGGACCGCAGGAAGTCCGCCGTCTGCGCTTCATGGCGACGCAGGCGAGAAGACTCCTGAAGGAAGCGGGCGTCACCGAACTGGTTGCGGAGTACGGCGCCTGGGACCTGTTCTCGGCAACGCATGTCTGCGGCACCTGCCGCATGGGGGAGTCGGGCAGCCGTTCGGTGGTCGACGCCCATGGCCGCAGCCACGACCATCCCAACCTGTACATCACCGATGCCAGTGTCTTCCCGTCGACGGGCGGCGGCGAATCGCCGTCGTTGACGATCGAGGCGCTCGCGGTGCGGGCCGCCGACGACATGACCGGGGCAAGGAGAGGGCGCGCGGTCGCGCAAGGAATCGGGGCGGTGGCGCCTGCCCGTCGGGTATGATGACGGACGCCGTGCATGGTGCATGGCCTGTGTGGCTCGTCTGCGTCCTCGCCTGCATTGAACGCCAGTGAAATCGCCCGCTGCAAACGAAAAGACCCCCGGTTTCCCGAGGGTCTGATCGATTGTTGGTGCCCAGAAGAGGACTCGAACCTCCACAGTGTTGCCACCGCCAGGACCTGAACCTGGTGCGTCTACCAATTCCGCCATCTGGGCGACGGGCCCGCGGATCGGACACCGCGGGTGGCAACCGGCAAGTGCCGGTCGCGTGTCGAGCCAGAAATTCTAGCCGAGCAGTTCGATTTGTCAAATCGGTAGCGGGGCCATGGCGCGACGACTGACGACCGCGTGGTTCGCGCCGACGCGCGAAGCCATCCTCGAGTGCCTGCGCGCGGCCGACGTGCCGATGACGCCGGCCGAACTGGCCGAGCGGCTGGCCGTGCCGTCGACGCACTTCGACAACCTGAACCGGCGGCTGCTCGCGATGGAGCGCGACGGCCAGCTGTTGCCGAACCGCAAGGGCGTGCTGCTGCTGGCGAGCAAGCTCGACCTCACCGCGGGCCGCGTGCAGGGACACCGGGACGGCTTCGGATTCCTCGTTCCCGACGCGGGCGGGCCCGACGTGTTCCTTTCGCCGCGCGAGATGCAGAAGGTGATGCACGGCGACCGCGCGCTCGTCAAGCGCACCGGCTACGACTCGCGCGGTCGGCCCGAGGGGCGCATCGTCGAGGTGACCGAGCGCGCGCACCGCACGCTGGTGGGGCGCTTCCTCAACGAGCGTGGCGTGCACATCGTGGTGCCGGAGGACCAGCGGATCAAGCACGACATCCTGATCCCGCCCGGCGACACGCACCACGCGCAGCACGGGCAGGTGGTCACGGTCGAAATCGTCGATCCGCCGTCCGGGCAGGCGCCGCCGATCGGCCGCGTCGCCGAGGTGCTCGGCGAGATCGGCGATCCCGGCATGGAGATCGAGATTGCGGTGCGCAAGTTCGACGTGCCGCACCGCTTCGCCGACGAGGCGCTGGGGCAGGCGGCGAAGCTGCCGGTCAGCGTGCGGCCGGCGGACCTGAAGGGCAGGGTCGACCTGCGCGACGTCGCGCTGGTGACGATCGACGGCGAGGACGCGCGCGACTTCGACGACGCGGTCTACTGCGAGCCGATCGAGGCGATCGCGGCGCATGGCGAAGCGGTGGGCGTCGGTCACGGCCACGGCGACGACGCGGGCGGCGACGACGCGCGCCCCGCGCAGAGTGCGGGCGCGGGCGGACGGCGCGGGCGCCGCGTGAGCGGGCCTGGCGGCGGCGGCTTCCGGTTGATCGTCGCGATCGCCGACGTCGCGCACTACGTGCGCCACGGCGACGCACTCGACCGCGACGCGCTCGAGCGCAGCACGTCGGTCTACTTTCCGCGCCGCGTGATCCCGATGCTGCCGGAGAAGCTGTCCAACGGCCTGTGCTCGCTGACTCCGGGCGTCGACCGGCTGGCGCTGGTCTGCGACATGGTGATCGACGCGCTGGGCCGCATCCGCGCCTACCAGTTCTACGAGGCCGTCATGCACTCGGCGGCGCGGCTCACCTACGACGAGGTCTGGAGCCTGCTGTCGGGCGGCGCCGCGGCTGCGATGGCGCCGGCGCGGGCGGCGCTGCTGCCGACGCTGCGCAACCTGCACGAGCTCTACCGGGCGCTCGCGGCGGCGCGGCAGGCGCGCGGCGCGATCGACCTCGACACCGTCGAGACGAAGATCGTCTGCGATCCGGCGGGGCGCATCGAGCGGATCGTGCCGAGCCAGCGCAACGACGCGCACCGGCTGATCGAGGAGTGCATGCTGGCGGCCAACGTCTGCACGGCCGACT
>JANJTK010000242.1 GCA_024711155.1 Burkholderiaceae bacterium | reverse complement strand
TCGGCGAGCAGCGCGAGGTCGCGCCGGTAGGCCGCGAGCGTATTCGGCGACAGGCCGTCTTCGAGCCAGATCGCGTCGGCGAAGGCTTCGATCCGGTCCCGCTCGATCGTCGGCGCGGCCATGGTCCTAGAAGCGGTACGCGAGCTCCCCGTAGACGGTGCGCCCCGGCTGGCGGTTCGAGACGAAATACACGCGATCGGTCAGGTTGTCGAGCGTGAGGCTCACGCGCCAGTGCCGGTCGATGCGCCAGGCGGCGCGCGCCGACACCACGGTGTAGCGATCGTAGGCGCCGAACACGCCGCCGACCACGTCGCGGTTCATGTCGTCGCCCGACGGAAAGACGTGCCCGACGTGGCGCGCGACCAGCAGGCCCGACCACGCGCCGCGCTCGAACTCGAGGCCGGCCGACCAGGTCGTGCGCGGCACGTCGGTCAGCTTCTTGCCGACCATCCCCGGCGTCGCGTCGTTGCGGCTGATCTCGTAGCGCAGGTGGTGCGTGAACGAGCCGATCGCCTTCAGCCCCGGCAGGCCGGTCGGCCAGCGCACGCTCGCCTCGATGCCGTCGACGTCGGCTTCGCCGATGTTCTCGGCGCGCGTGCGCGTGACGGTCGGCGTGCTGGTCGCGAGCGTGCGGCGGTAGACGAGGTCTTCGAGGCGCTGCCGGTACAGCGTCAGCGACGCGCTGCCGCCACCGGCGAAGCGCAGGTCGGCGCCGAGTTCGAACGCGCGCACGCGCTCGGGCTCGAGCGTCGGTGACGGCTCGTAGACCAGCGTCGACGGACCGGCTGCGATCAGGGTCAGGCCGTAGAGATCGAACAGCGACGGCGGCCGGAAGCCCTCGCCGTACGACGCGCGCAGCGACAGCCAGCGGCGCGCTTCCCAGACCAGCGCGAGCTTGGGGCTGAACTGCCCGAAGCTGCGCTCCGGGTAGGACTGGTCGAACACCGGCGCGACCGTCTGGCGCGCCCGCCCTGCGGTCTCGAAGCGGTCGTAGCGACCGCCGACGTAGGCGGTCAGTCCGCGGTCGAAGTAGTGCTCGCTCTGCACGAACAGCGCCGCGTTGGTCGAATTGCCGCCGTCGGCGTTCGTCACCGAAGCGACGCTTGCGGGATCGCGCCACGACGACAGCGCGAGCGTCTTGCGGTCGAGCGTGCTGCGATTGAGCGACGCGCCGCCCACCAGCACCCACGACGACGACATCGGCACCCGCAGCGACACCTCGCCGTCGATGCGCCGGTTCGGCTGGTCGGTGAGGTTGCCGGGGCCGGCGTCGTAGGTGGCGAGGCCGGTCGTGCCCTGCGCGAAGAAGAAGTCGTGGCGCAAGGTGCCGAGTTGCGCGCGCACTTCGCCGCCGCTGTCGAGACGGTGCTCGACGCGCACGAACGCGCGCCGGTCGCGTTCACCCGCCGGCGTGGCGGTGAGCCAGTCGGTCGACGCGAGCGACAGGCGCCGCGTCGCGCCCGCGTCGTCGAACAACACCGCGCCGGCGGCGACAGCGTTGCCCGCGGCGTCGCGCAGGAAGCTCGTGGGCGGCGAATAGCCGACCGAATTGTCGGCCCAGCCGAACCCGGCGACGAGCTTCGTCGCCGCCGACGGCGAGTAGTGCAGGCTCAGCTGCGCCGTGTTCTGCGTCCACGGCCGCGCGCCCTGCGTGCCGATCCAGTAGCGGGCCGAGCCGTCGGGGTCGGTGGTCGGGCGCACGCCGCTGACCAGCGTGCCGCCGGCGCCGGCGCGGGTGGTCTTGACCACGTAGCTGCTGTCCGGGTCGCCGCGGCTCTCGCGATAGCCGACCGACAGCGACACGCCGAGGCCGCCATCGTAGCGCTTGCGGTGCACGATGACCGCGCCGCGCTGGCCGAGGTTTCCGGCGCCGGCCCGCAGTTCCGTCAGCGGCTGGTCGGGGCTGCCGGTCAGGAAGTTGACGACCCCGCCCATCGCGGCGCCGCCGTAGAGCGACGAATACGGCCCGCGCACGACCTCGACGCGCTCGACGCTGTCGAGCGGAATGCCGACCACGTTGATGCCGCCGCTCAGCGCGTTGTTGACCGGCTGGCCGTCGATCATGACCAGCGTGCGCGGCGTGCGCGGGATGCCGCGCAGCGACAGCACGCCCTGCCCCGTGCCGGGGTATGCGGCCCCCATCGCGGCGCCGCGGATGTAGAGCCCCGGCACGTCGACCAGCGCGTCTCCGAGCCGCGACGGCTTGCGCTGTTCGAGCTCCTGCCCGTCGACCACGGTGACGCTGGCCGGAACGCCGAGCGCAGCGGCCGGAGAGCGCGTCGCCGTCACGACCACCGATTCGAGCGCCGTGCGCGGCTGCCCGTCCTCGCCCTCCGCCCCCCCCGACTGCGGCTGCCGATCGACAGCCGGCGCCGACTGCCGCGCATCCGCCTGCGCGAAAACGGGCGGCGCGGGCCAGGCCAGCGACAACAGCGCCGCAAGCGTCGAGAGGCCGCGAATCGGGTTCGCTCGGGCACTTTTTTGCATTTGCACAAACATTTCCCTGCATTGATCGCGCAGGGCGATTCTCTCGGTCAACATCAGCGGCTCGTGGCTGGAATCGAACGGGGCGTCACTCTATTGGTGCAACGCAGCGGATAAGTTGACCCGCATCAATAAAGCACCCGGCGTTCCGCGGCGACAATTGCCCCGCGATTTCAACGGGTATTCCCTAAGCGAGAGGAAAAGGCAGATGAGAAGGATGGCACGGATTTCGCCGGTCGCGTGGCTGGTCGCCGCGGCGCTCGGCGGCACGCT
>JANJTK010000293.1 GCA_024711155.1 Burkholderiaceae bacterium | reverse complement strand
CGGGCTGCTACTACCCGACGGCAACCATCTACGATGCGATGGGCGCCGGCTTGCCGATCGGTTACTCGGTCGAGGGAGCGGGACAGCTATCGAACCGTATCGTCCGCGATCAAACTTGGGTTTACGCAGGGATCGCTCTCGATCAGTTCAAGAACAACCCCGACGGACTCCGCGCCGCCATGCAGGCTGCGTGCGGGGCGACTCAAGGGGTCATGGTCTTCGACTTGTCGCACGACATAGAGCCGATGTGGCCGGTGTTCGCCCAGGCATTCGCCTCCGATCCACGTTCCGCGCCCCACTCGACGCCAAGCCTGATTGGCGACGTTCGGAGACGCAGGGCGCAACTGGACAAGATGGGGCACAAGGATCCCCCGGTCTACATCAACGCCGGGAACAGCGGCACGGGACTGTAGTTCTCGAAGATTCCTAGTCGCCAGTCGTTGGGCTTCTTGAATCTATCGACTGGGCGGCGGAAACAACGGCGGGCTTGTCGAATCGGTAGACGATGACCAGAACAAGTCCCACGAGGAGTCGAATACCGTCGATGATCAGGGTCAGAATCATCTCCCGAGACCGATCTTGTCGAACCGGGTCCGGAACGAAGAAGTGAGCCACTTCGACGACGATGCTGTCGATCGAATAGACGCAGATCAGCGTGCCCAATGCGGTAAACACAAGGCGCACCACCCAGTTACCCGCTCTAAGGGTTGGCTGGGCATCGGCAAACTTGCCCACAAACTTCTCGGCATTCGTCCAAAGGTACGTCGCAATCAAGATTTGGGCAATCCAAAGGGCGGTCGCGGCGGCTTTCTGGCTCGGCCTGAAATCGAATTCCGCAGGCGCCCCCGGCATTCCCGTGTACAGCATCACAAGCTGATGGACCTGAGAAATCGAGAGTACGAACACATATACGGCTAGGGCGCGAAAGACAACCAGGCTGAACTGCCTAGCCACGATCTCTACCTCGCCTCGACCGGGATTCCGCCCACCGCGCCAACGGCAAACACGTAGTCGTCCTTGCTTAGCTTTTTGGCGGTATAGGTCTCGACGGCGCCGACTCGAACGGATCCTTGCCAAACCGGCGACGTCGTCTCCCGCCAGTAGACCGTGTATCTGCCCCCAGGCGCGCCTTTCCAATTGATCGTGGTGTCATGGCCCTGTGCTCGATCGATCCGTACGTTGGTGGGCGGGTCTCCGGCATCCCCAAAGCACGCCATTGCGACCAGGTTGATCTTCGCGTTCTTCGCAAGGTAGTTCCAGTCCATGTGCTTGGGCAGGTCCTCATCCGTATGTTGGTGCGAATACTCTTCGTGAACCTCGGTAAACCGGACGGCGCTGAAACCGGCCTGCATAAATGGCGTGTGGTCGCCACCGCGCCCGAAACGATCGTTTCGGAACACGAGTTTGACGCGATGCCCCTCGACCGATTCCCTCGTCAGGAACTCGATGGCGCGAGCCAACTCTCTCGACTCATGCTTGTCGTCGGCTCCTGGTTCGGCGCTGAACACGCGGACCTCTTTGTCGTTCTTCTGGCCCACCTTGTTGCGAACGTTTCCGATCATGTCGTTGCTTAGGACGGCGTCGATCTTCCACCCCGCGTCGACGGCACGCTTGGCTAGAGCTCGAGAGCCGAACAACCCCTGCTCCTCGCCGCTGAAAGCCACAAACCCCAGGGTGTTTCGCCACTTTTTCTGGCTCATGATGCGG
>JANJTK010000228.1 GCA_024711155.1 Burkholderiaceae bacterium | reverse complement strand
GTGAAGCGGCAGAACTTCTTGCGCTTGAACAGCGCGCTCTGCGCCGGACGGCGGGGTTTCTTGTCCTTGGAACCGCGGCGGAATGTGGCCATGGTGTTCTCTCTCGATGTTTCGGTTCAGTGTATCCGGGCAAATTCGGTGACGTGCAGCACGAGCGACCTGGAGAGCTTGCGGCGCGCGGCGAGGAATCCGCTCACGACGATCCGGTCGCCCGGCGCGAGCGCCTCGGCCCGCGTCGCGACGGCGCCCGAGAAACGCAGCGCCGCCTCGAATTCGATCCGCCTCGGGTGGCCGGCCTCGAGCACTTCCGAGCCGTGGCCCAGTCGCGCATCGAGCACCGCGATTCCCGCGGGCGTGTATCGCAGCGCCTGGCGCTCGATCAGCACGCCCGAGAGCTCGGCCCGGTTCGTCGCCTGCGTGGTGTTCGTCAAGCCTCGTTCGCGCCAGCGCGCCCTGCTTACTGCTGCTGCGTCGTCTCGGAAGCGACCTTGCGGGCCTCTTCCTTCTGGATCTGCTTCCACATCGGGGAAGCGCCGGTCTCGGGCTTCTTCATCGCGACGACCAGGTGGCGCAGCACCGCGTCGTTGAAGCGGAAGGCGTGCCCGAGCTCGTCCAGCGTCGGCTGGCTGCACTCGACGTTGATCAGCACGTAGTGGGCCTTCGGGACCTTCTGGATCGGGTACGCGAGCTGGCGCCGCCCCCAGTCCTCGAGTCGGTGAATCCTGCCCTGCTGGGATTCGATCATCGTCCGGTAGCGCTCGATCATCGCGGGCACCTGCTCGCTCTGGTCGGGGTGGACGATCAGCACGATTTCGTAATGACGCATCGGTTCTCCTGGGTTCCGGATCACCCGGCGGCGATTGCGCGCGAGCCGCGGGCATATGCCCTGGCTGCAGTGCCGATGCAGGGCTTCGAGAAGCCGCAATCCGCACCCGCGACGCGCGCCCGCCGTACGGGCTTTCCTTGTGGACAAAGGCCGCCGGCGCGTTTGCGTCGATACACCGTGCGGCAAGGAACCGGTGATTCTAGCTCAAGCCGCCGGCCGGCTCAAGTTCGCCCCCCACGGGGACGGCGACCGGCCGCAGGGTCCGACCCGCTCGACCCGGCCGACCCGGCCGACCCGGCCGACGCGTCCGTCGGCGCGTCAGGGGCCTCGATCCACCCGCTGCTCGCACCCGCGTACAGCGCTTCGAGGATCGCGCGCTCGCGCCGCTCGATGCGCCCCAGGAAGTCCGACGCGCCGCCGATGGCGCGAAAGGCGTCGAAACCGCGCGACAGGAAGTCCTGCATGTTCGACAGGCCCGCCAGCCGCGCCGGCGCGGCCATCGCGTGCAGCAGGCGCCCCAGCATCGGGTGGCGGACGAGCCGGTCGAGAGAGCGGCCGATCGAGCCGATCAGCGCCAGCTGGCGCTCGCGCTCGGCGCGCGAGCCGCCCGCCCGGTAGGCCTCGGCGTAGGCTGCCTCGTCGATTGCCGCGGCCTTGCCCGCGCGCAGGCGGCGCGCCAGGTCGAGGTCGAGCCGCTCGGACAGCGCGTCCATCTCGACGGCATCGGCGACGGTGGCGAGCGCGGCGCCGGGCAACAGCGCGCTCATCAGCGGCACGATGCGCGCAAGCTCGGCATCGCGCTGCGAGAAGTCCTTGGCGCCGTACAGGTCGTCGAGGAAGAAGCGCGCCGCCATGCCGTGACGCGGCTCGGACAGCAGGTCGTGATGCGTGCGCGCGAGACGGTGCGCCTGCCATTGCTTGACGGCGTGCAGCCGCGCGCGCTCGCCGGGATCGGCCGCGATCGACGCGCGCAGCGCCGCAACCGCGCGCGCAGCTTCGGCGAGTCTCTTGCCATGGTCCATTTTCATAGTCTGAACGATCCGCGCGCCCGCACCCATCGATTGCGCGCCGCCGGCCCGGCTTTAGAGTCGTGGCTCTAGCAGCGTCGCCTAGAATCGGGGCGTCATGCAGCGACGGACTTTCATCAAGGTCGGCCTGGCGGGCGGCACGGTGCTCGCAGCGGCCGGCGCGGCGTCGTGGCTGATCGGGCGCGACCCGGTCGCCGACCGGCGCGAGGTGCTCGACGCCCTGATTCCGGTCGTGCTCGACGGCGCGCTCCCAGCCGAGGCGCCCCGGCGCGACGCCGCGCTTGCGCAGGCCCGCGCCGCGGCCGAGACCGCAATCGCCGCGCTGGCGCCGGCCTCGCAGGACGAGCTGGCGCAGCTGTTCGCGCTGATGGCGATTCCGCCCTCGCGCCTGGCGCTCGCGGGCCTGTCGCAGCCGTGGCGCGACGCGGCGCCCGCCGAGGTCGCGGCGGTGTTGCAGAGCTGGCGCACGCACCGCATCGCGCTGCTGCAGTCCGCCTACCTGGCGCTGCACGACCTGATCGCCGGCGGCTGGTACGCCGATCCTTCCCATTGGGCCGCGCTCGGTTACGACGGCCCGCCGCGGCTCTGAACTTGCGCCGCGCGCCCGGCACGCCACGTCCTGACGGAGGCCACCCCGCATGAGCAACGTCCCCGACCCGATCGCCGAGGGCCTCGCGCGCGGATGGCGGGTCACCGACGCGGCCGCGGCCGACGTGCCGGCGCAGTTCGACTGCGACGTCGCGATCGTCGGCACCGGCGCCGGCGGCGGCATCACCGCCGAGATCCTCTCGCGCGCCGGCCTGCGCGTGCTGATGATCGAGGAAGGCCCGCTGAAGAGCTCGCGCGACTTCCGCATGCTCGAGTCCGACGCCTATCCGCAGCTCTACCAGGAGTCGGCGGCGCGCAAGACCAGGGACAAGGCGATCAACATCCTGCAGGGGCGCTGCGTCGGCGGGTCGACCACGGTCAACTGGAC
>JANJTK010000223.1 GCA_024711155.1 Burkholderiaceae bacterium | reverse complement strand
GGGAGGTCGAGCGCGGCGAGCAGCTCCTCGTCCCACTGGCCGCGGCGGACGTCGAAGAGCATCGTGCGCGACGCGTTGGTCACGTCGGTGACGTGCAGCCGGCCGCCGCTCAGTTGCCACGCCAGCCAGCTGTCGACGGTGCCGAACGCGAGTTCGCCGCGCCGCGCCGCCTCGCGCGCGCCGCCGACGTGGTCGAGCAGCCAGCGGATCTTGGTTGCCGAGAAGTACGCGTCGATCACAAGCCCCGTGCGCTCGGCGATCGTGCCGGCCAGGCCGGACTCGCGCAGCCGCGCGCAGATCGGCTCGGTGCGCCGGTCCTGCCAGACGATCGCGTTGTGGATCGGCCGGCCGGTCGCGCGCTCCCACACGACAGTGGTCTCGCGCTGGTTCGCGATACCGATGCCGGCGACCGCGCCGGCGTCGAGCCGCGCGGCGGCGAGCGCCTCGCGCGCGGTCTCGAGTTGCGTGCGCCAGATCTCGAGCGGGTCGTGCTCGACCCAGCCCGGCTGCGGGAAGAGCTGGCGGAACTCGCGCTGCGCCATCGACACCACGCGCCCGGACGCATCGAAGACGATGCTGCGCGAGCTCGTGGTGCCCTGGTCGAGAGCGAGCAGGTGCGTCATCGAACCCCTCTGCGCCATTCGCGGCGCGCCCGGGGCGATGATGCCAGAACCCGCCCGCCGCCAGCCCCTCAGCCGCCGATGCGCTTGCCGTCCGCCCGGCGCACCACCACCGTCGCCGAGCGCGGCCGCCCGCCGGCCGCGCCGTCGGGCCAGGTCGAGAACTTCGTCGGCTCGCGCGCGATGTCGTTGTCGCCGTACTTCGTCCCGTCGGCCTTCTTCGGCGCGTTCGGGTGGCTGCCGATCTCGCCCGGATGCTGGATGTTGACGAACATCGTGCGCATGTCCGGCGTGAACGCGATGCCGGTCACCTCGCAGCCGCCGGGGCCGACGAACACGCGCACCAGGTCGCCGCGATCGGGGTCGGCCACCAGCATCTGGTTGTTGCCCTGGCCAGCGTAGTCGCCGCTGTTGGCGTAGCTGCCGTCGGTCTGGATCCACAGGCGGCCGTCGGCGTCGAAGGCGAGGCCGTCCGGGCTGTTGAACGTGCTCTCCGGCGTCACCAGCGCCGACCCCGAGCGCAGGTCGGTGCGGTCGGGATACGCGACCGGGTTGCCGGCGACGAGGTACAAGTCCCACGAGAAAGTCGTCGCCGTCGGGTCGCCGCCCTTCTCGATCCAGCGCAGGATCTGCCCGTACCGGTTCGCGGCGCGCGGATTGGCGTCGTCGGTCTCGGTCGACTTGCGCGAACTGTTGTTGGTCAGCGTGCAGTAGACCTCGCCGCTGCGCTTCGGGTGCGCGGCGATCCACTCGGGCCGGTCCATCTTCGTCGCGCCGACTTCGTCGGCGGCGGCGCGCGCGTTGATCAGCACGTCGGCCTGGCTCGCGAACGCCGCGCCCTTGACCGTGACGCCGTGCACGAGCGGAATCCACTCGCCGTCGCCCTTCAGGTCGCCGCTCGCGCTGCCGTCGGAGAACCTCGCGACGTACAGCGTGCCGCTGTCGAGCAGGTCGCGCGCAGCCACCGGGTTCTTCGAGTCGTAGCGGCCGTCGGAGACGAACTTGTAGATGTATTCGTAGACCTGGTCGTCGCCCATGTAGACCACCACGCGGCCGTCCCTGGCGACCACCACTTCCGCGTTCTCGTGCTTCATGCGCCCGAGCGCGGTGCGCTTCTTCGGCGTGCTCGCAGGGTCGAGCGGATCGATCTCGACCACCCAGCCGAAGCGGTGCGCTTCGTTCGGCGTGCGCGAGATGTCGAAGCGCTCGTCGACCTCGTGCCAGCGGTAGCCGCTCTTCAGCCCGACGCCGTAGCGCTTGTCGAGCGCGCTGAGCGCGTGCGCGGCGTCGGTCGAGCCGAAGTAGCCGTTGAAGTTCTCCTCGCACGTGAGGTAGGTGCCCCACGGCGTCTTGCCGTTGGCGCAGTTGTTCAGCGTTCCGAGCACCTGCGTGCCGGTCGGATCGGCGGCGGTACGCAAGGCCGGCGCGCCGGCGGCGGGTCCGGTCAGCTGCATCGGCGTATCGCCGGTAATGCGCCGGTTGTAGCTCGAACCGCGCACGATCGAGCACTTGCCGGTGGCATCGCGCGCGACCTCGACGACCGACACGCCGTGCGCGGCAATCGCCTTCTTCGCCTTGTCGGCGGTCCACGGTTCGAGCCAGTTCGACGGGTCGGCTCCCGGCGCGAACAGGTACTCGTAGTTGACGTACTCGTGGTTGATCGCGAGCAGCCCGGCGCTCGAGTCGTCGCCTGCCTTGCCGGGCAGCGCGAACCAGGACATCCCGTCGTGGTTGTCGCCGGCCTGATTCTCCTGCTCGACCCAGCCCTCGGTCGCGTCGCCGCGCCACGCGTGCGCCGCCGCGTTCGTCAGCGGATCTCCCCAGCGGTAGAGCGCCTCGGCCACGTAGCCGTCGGCGACGACGACCGTGTCCCCGCTCGACGCGGCGACGGCCTTGAACGCGTTCGACAGCGGCTTGAACTGCTCCACGACGCCGGCGACCGTGCCGCCAGCGGCCTCGCCGCTGCCGCAGGCCGACAACGCGCCGAGCAGCGGCAGCGTGGCGACGCCGAGCCCCGACTTCAACAGGGTGCGACGCGAGATCGCGACGGCGACGCGAGCCGAGAGGCTCGGGTTGCCGGACGGATTGACGGAAACGTCGACAAGGTCGTTCTTCATGGCTTCCAGCTCCTGCGTGTGGGTTTCGGACTGCCCAATGCTAGGAAGCCGGAGTGACGCGCCGGTTGCGGCTGCGTGAAGAGTCGATGACGAAGCCCGGCGACCGGCGACCGGCGGCCGCGCGCACGCGCACCGGCCGCGACCGGCTATCCTTGGCGCAAAGCGCGACCGCGCGCGATGGACGAACGCATGAGCCACAGCGACCCGATCACCGCCGCCGCCGCGCTGCTGCACGCGCAGCGCGTCGCCCACCGGCAGGCGCCGTTTCCGGACTGGAAAGCGCGGCGCGACCGCCTCGCGCGCCTGAAGCAACTGCTGCTCGAGCACGAAACCGCGATCGAGGACGCGATCGACGCCGACTTCGGCGGCCGGCCGCGCGCCGAAACGCAGATCGCCGAGGTCTTTCCGTCGCTCGGCGAAGTGCGCGCGGCCATGCGCGGCGGGCGCCGCTGGATGAAGCCGCGCGGCGCGTGGGTGTCGAAGTGGTTCCTGCCGGCGCGCGCGTGGATCATGCCGCGCCCGGTCGGCGTGGTCGGGATCATCGTGCCGTGGAACTACCCGCTGTACCTCGCCATCGGCCCGCTCGCGGGAGCGCTCGCCGCCGGCAACCGCGCGATGATCAAGCTCTCCGAGTACACGCCGGCCTTCTCGGCGCTGTTCCAGCGTCTGGTCGCCGAGCGCTTCCAGCCCGAGGAAGTCGCGGTCGTGACCGGCGGGCCCGAAGTTGCCGCGGCGTTCTCGGCGTTGCCCTTCGACCACCTGGTTTTCACCGGCTCGACGTCGGTCGGGCGCAAGGTGATGAGCGCCGCCGCCGGCAACCTGACGCCGATCACGCTCGAGCTCGGCGGCAAGTCGCCGGCGGTCGTCGCGCCCGGCTATTCGATCGAGCGCGCGGCTGCGCGGATCATGATGGGCAAGCTGCTCAACGCGGGCCAGACCTGCGTCGCGCCCGACTACGTGCTGGTGCCGCGCGAGCAGCTGGACGCGTTCGTCGACGCGGCGCGCCGGCGCGCGCGCGCGATGTACCCCGCCGGACTCGCCGATCCCGACTACTGCAGCATCGTCGATGCGCGCCAGTACGCGCGGCTGGCCGGCTATCTCGACGAGGCCGCCGGCGCCGGCGTGCCGCCGGTCGAGCTGTTCGACGGCCCGGCGCGCGACGACGCCGCGCACCGGCTCGGCCCGGTGCTGCTGGTCGACGCGCCACGCACGCTCACGGCGATGCGCGACGAGATCTTCGGCCCCATCCTGCCGGTGCTCGGCTACGAACGCGTCGAGGACACGGTCGCGTTCGTGAACGGAATGCCGCATCCACTCGCGCTGTACTGGTTCGACGACGACGCGAAGCGCGCGCGCTGGGCGCTCGAGCAGACCCACGTCGGCGGCGCGTGCATCAACGAGACGCTCGCGCACGTGGCGCAGGAGGAGCTGCCGTTCGGCGGCGTCGGGCCCTCGGGCATGGGCCACTACCACGGCAAGTGGGGCTTCGACGCGATGAGCAAGCTCACGCCGGTCTTCCGGCAGTCGCGCCTGAACGGCATGGGGCTCTTCATGCCGCCATATCGCCCGGCGGCGCGGCGGCTGCTCGAGCTGATGAAGCGGCTGTAGCGAAGCCTGATCAGGGGCTGCCGGCGAGCTCCGCGAGCAACTCGCGCTGCGACGAGAACGGCTTGCCGCTGCGCCGCCGGCGCCGGTAGCCGCCGTCGCCGTCCATCACCCACGCGCCGACGTTGTCGCGCAGGTGCACGTCGATCGCCTCGGCGATCACGCGCCGCTTCAGCTTCGGCTCGCGCACCGGAAACGCGATCTCGACCCGTCGGAACAGGTTGCGATCCATCCAGTCGGCCGAGGACAGCCACACGTCCTTGCGGCCGCCGTTCAGGAAGTAGAACACGCGGCTGTGCTCCAGAAAGCGGCCGACCACCGAGCGCACGCGGACGTTCTCCGACAGCCCGCGCACGCCGGGGCGCAGCGCGCACACGCCGCGCACGACGAGGTCGACCTTCACGCCGGCCTCGCTCGCCTCGTACAGCGCCTCGATCACGGTCGGCTCGAGCAGCGCGTTGACCTTCGCCGCGATGCGCGCCTTGCGGCCGGCGCGCGCGTGCGCGATCTCGCGGCGGATCGACGCCAGCACGGTCTCGTGCAGCGTGAACGGCGCCTGCGCGAGCGCGCGCAGCGCGCCGCGCTGTCCGAGACCGGTGAGGCGCCGGAACACCTCGTGCACGTCGGCGCAGACGTCCTCGTTGGCGGTAAACAGGCCGAAGTCCTCGTACAGGCGCGCGGTGCGCTGGTGGTAGTTGCCGGTGCCGAGGTGGACGTAGCGCCGCAGCACCGTGGCGCCGCGCGCGCTCTCGCGCCGCAGCACCAGCGCCATCTTGGCGTGCGTCTTGTGCCCGACCACGCCGTAGACGACGTGCGCGCCCGCCTCTTCCAGCCGGGCAGCCCAGTTGATGTTGGTCTGTTCGTCGAAGCGCGCCATCAGCTCGACGACGACCGTCACCTCCTTGCCGGCGCGCGCAGCGTCGATCAGCGCCTGCATCAGCGTCGAATCGGCGCCGGTGCGGTAGACGGTCTGCTTGATCGCCACCACGCGCGGGTCGCGCGCCGCGCTCACCAGGAACTCCATCACCGGCCCGAACGACTCGTACGGGTGGTGCAGCAGGATGTCGCCCTTGCGGATCGCCGCGAACAGGTCGCGCTCGCGCAACGCGACCGGCACGCCGGGCTCGAACGGCGGGTACTTCAGCGCCGGCAGGTCGACCAGGTCGACGATCTGCGCAAGCCGCGCCAGGTTGACCGGGCCGTCGACGCGGTAGCAGTCCTGTTCCTCGAGCTCGAATTCGCGCAGCAGCCGCGCCACCAGCGCGTCCGGGGTCCCGGCCGACACCTCGAGGCGCACCTCGTCGCCGTACTGGCGCTGCACCAGTTCGCCCTGCAGCGCGGCGCGCAGGTCAGTCACCTCCTCGTCGTCGACGAAGAGCTCGCTGTTGCGCGTGAGCCGGAACTGGTGGACCGAGCGCACCGCGAGGCCGGGGAAGAGCCGGTCGACGAAGCCCTGCACGAGCGAGGCCAGCGCCATCACGCCGTGCGGCGCGCCCGACACCTCGGGCGGCACGCGCAGGATCCGCGGCAGCGCGCGCGGCGCCTGCACGATCGCGATGCCGGCCTTGCGCCCGAACGCGTCGTGGCCATGCAACTCGACGACGAAGTTCAGGCTCTTGTTGAGAATGCGCGGAAACGGGTGCGCCGGGTCGAGCGCGATCGGCGTGAGCAGCGGCTCCACTTCGCTCTCGAAGAAGCGCTCGGCCCAGCGCCGCTGCGCGTCGGTCCAGTCGGCGCTCGCGTGCAGCACGACGCCGTGCCGCGCCACGCGCGGCAGGATCGTGCGGTTGAGCAGTTCGTACTGGCGCGCGACCAGCCGGCGGGCACGCTCGTGGATCGCCGCCAGCTTCTCGCGCAGCGCGGAGCCGTCGCCGCGGCCGGCGCGCAGCAGCTCCTTCAGTTCCGCGACGCGAATCTCGAACAGCTCGTCGAGGTTGCTGCTGACGATCGTGAGGAAGCGCAGCCGCTCGAGCAGCGGCACCGCGTCGTCCTCGGCCTGCGCGAGCACGCGCTCGTTGAAGGCGAGGATGCCGAGCTCGCGATCGAGCAGCCGCGCCCCTGAACCGGTAGTGTCGTCCATCCGCGCGAGCTTGCCGCGCTTGCGTGACGGTTTCGTGACGGCGTGCTGGCGCTTCATCGGCTCGGTGCGCAGTCGTGTCGTTGGGCGCACTTTGTCATAATTCGGACTGCGCGACAGCCCCGGCCAGTCGCGCGCCGCCGATCCACCGTTGCCTGCGCGATGCCCCGATGTCGTCGTACCGCCTGCTCGCCGCCGTCGACCTCGGGTCGAACAGCTTCCGCCTGATGATCGGGCGCGTCGAGAGCTCGCCGCTCGGCGAGCTGGTGCGCCCGGTCGACAGCGTCAAGCAGACGGTGCGGCTCGCCGCCGGGCTGCTCGACGACGGTTCGCTCGACGCCGCTTCGCGCCAGCGCGCGCTCGACGCGCTCGCGATGTTCGGCGAGCGGCTGCGCTCGTTCGCGCCGGAAGCGGTGCGCGCGGTCGCCACCAACACGCTGCGCGTCGCCAGCAACGCGTCGCAGTTCCTCGGCGCCGCCGAGGCGGCGCTGGGGTTCCCGATCGAGGTGATATCGGGACTCGAGGAGGCGCGCCTGATCTACGTCGGCGCCGCGCATGCGCTGCCCGGCGACGGCAAGCCGCGGCTGGTGGTCGACATCGGCGGCGGCTCGACCGAGTGCATCGTCGGCACCGACATGCGCGCCACGACGCTCGAGTCGGCGGCGATCGGCTGCGTCGGGCTGTCGGTGCGCCACTTCCCCGGCGGGCGCGTGCGGCGCAATGCGTTCGAGCAGGCCTACTACGAAGCGCGCGCGGCCTTCGCGCAGGTCTCCGAACCCTTCGCCAGCGCGCGCTGGCGTTACGCGGTCGGCACCTCGGGCACCGCGAAGTCGCTGTGGCAGGTCGCGCAGGCCGAGTGGGGTGCAGCCGAACTCGATCGCGACGCGCTCGCGCGGACTCACGAAGCGCTGGTGTCCGCCGGGCACGCCGACGCGGTGCAGTTCGCCGGCCTGCGCCCGGAGCGCCGGCCGGTGCTCGCCGGCGGGCTCGCAGTCATGATGGCCGCGTTCGACGAGCTCGGCATCGCGTCGATGCGCTACTGCAACGGCGCGCTCAGGCAGGGGGTCATGTACGACCTGCTAGGGCGAAGCGAAGGGCGCGACACGCGCGCGATCACCGTCGAGCAGATGACCGCCCGCTACGGCGTCGATCGGCGCCATGCGCAGCGCGTGCGCGCCACCGCGCTGGCGCTGTTCGACCAGGGCGCGCACGCAGCGCGCGACGAAGCCGTCGAGGCGCGCCGGCGCACGCTCGGCTGGGCGGCGGAGCTGGCGGAAGTCGGCATGTCGATTTCGCACGAGGGCTTCCACAAGCACTCGGCGTACATCCTCGGACATGCGGACATGCCGGGCTTCTCGCAGCGCGAGCAGGCGGCGCTGGCGCAGCTGGCGCTGGCGCAGGTGGGCGGCCTGCGCAAGCTGCGCGGCCTGGTCGAAAGCGACCTCGGCTGGCTCGAGGTCGCGGCGCTGCGGGTTGCGACAATCCTGCATCGCAAGCGCGACGCGCAGGAGGTCCCGGAGCCGGCGCTGTCGCTGCAGCGCCGCGCGCTGCGGCTGCGCATGCCGAAGACGTGGGCGCAGCGCTTCCCGCTCGCGCACGAGAGCCTGGTCGACGAGGCTTCAGCCTGGGCCGAGATACGCGTGTTCGAAAAGTTCGTCTACGAGACAATCTAGCCGCGCGTGCAGGCGGGCCGCGGCGCGGCGCAAGCGCCGGATCACTGCGCCACCCCGCCTGACGGCCGCCCCGCGAAGCGGCGACCGTAGCGCGACTGCAGCGCCTCGAGCTCGAGCATCATCGGGAAGTCGGCGCACCCGAACTCCAGGTCGACGTGCGGCTCGCCGAGCAGTCGCGCGCCGGCGCGCAGGTAGCCCTTCATCAGCGGCGGCGGCGCGACGTCGAGGTCTTCCCCGAGCAGCTCGACCGGCAGGCGGCTGCGCGGCCGCACACGCTCGTGCTCGCCCGACAGGCAGCTGCGGGCGAGCTGCCGGTAGAGGCTCGCCGCGAAGCGGCCGCCGTCGCGAACCGGCACGCTCACGCAGCCGATCAGGTGGCGCGCGCTGGTGCGCGCGAGCAGCGCACCGAGTCCGCTCCACAGCAGCATGATGGTCGCGCCGCCGCGGTAGTCGGGGTGCACGCAGGAGCGGCCGAGTTCGACCATCCACGGCCGCAGCGCGTCGATCCGGTCGAGAACGAACTCGCCGTCCGTGTACAGCCGGCCGGCCTCGGCGGCCTGCTCGGGCAACAGCACGCGATAGGTTCCGACCACCTCGCCACTGTCGCGGTCACGGGCGACCAGGTGTCGGCAGTACGGATCGAAGGCGTCGCGGTCGACGCCTTGCGCCGATCCGATGCACGCACCCAGTTCCCGCGCGAACACCCGATAGCGCAGGCGCTGGGCCTGCTCGACATCGCGCTCGCAGTTCGCGAGGACGACCTCGAGCCGGCCGCCGCTCGCGAGCGCGCTTTCAGGCAGCTCGCCGAGGCCGCGCTGCGGCCACTGCCGATCGGTCTCGAGAAGCGGTAATTCGAAGGTTGCTGGCACGGCACGGTCTCCGTCGTTGTCGACGCGACCACCATGCCCTGCGCGCGTTGCCGCGTGGTGACGCGGCGTTGACGGTTGCGTGACGCCGGGGCGCGGCGCCGCTCAGGCGAGGTCCGGCGCGATCGACGCGCGCAGCACGACCTGCTCGAAGCCCTCGCGCTGGCGCGTCGACAACCACCAGATCGCGCCCTTGCGGATGCTCCAGTCGGCCTCGCTGCCCGACAGCAGCAGGCTGACGAGACGCCCGAGCGTCGGCTGGTGCCCGACGATCACGACGTGGCGCACCCGCGCCTCCGGTCCCTCGGGCCAGGCGAGCGCGGCCAGCACGTCGGCCACGTCGGCGCCGGGCGCGAGCCGCGGCTCGATCCGCACTTTCGCCCCGAGCGCGGCAGCGGTCTCCCGCGCGCGCACGGCCGGGCTGCTCAGCACCGAGATCCGCTCGGGCAGCCGCGCCAGCAACCAGCGCGCCATCCGGTCGGCCTGCTTGCGCCCGCGCTCGGTGAGCCGGCGCTCGAGGTCGGCAGCGAGTCCGGGTTGCGCGTCTCCGGCGTCGGCGTGACGCCAGACGATGAGGTCCATGTCGGTGGTCCCGAAAGGTTCCATGCTGGCCTCCTTCCGTGACGCGGCGATGTCAGGCGGCGTCGCGCCCACCCGACCCGGCCTGCTGCAGCCGGTGGAACTTCGCGAGCAGCTGGTCGCCGCTCTCGCGATGTTGCGGATCGGGGACGATGCAGGCCACCGGACACAGCGCGCGACATTGCGGTTCGTCGTAGTGCCCGACGCACTCGGTGCAGAGCGCCGGGTCGATCGCGTAGATCTCGTCGCCGAGCGAGATCGCGCCGTTCGGGCAGACCGGCTCGCAGACGTCGCAGTTGATGCACTCGTCGGTGATCGTCAGCGCCATGGACGCCCTCCCGTGCGCTTCACTTCGGCCGCGCGCCGAGCTGGACCAGCTTGCGGTCCAGCCACGCCTGCACCTGCGGCGCGACGAACTTCGAGACGTCGCCACCGAGCAGCGCGATTTCGCGCACCAGCGTGCCGGAGATGAACTGGTACTGGTCGGTCGGGGTCATGAAGATCGTCTCGACCTCGGGCATCAGGTGGCGGTTCATTCCGGCCATCTGGAACTCGTACTCGAAGTCGCTCACCGCGCGCAGCCCGCGGATCACCACGTCGGCCTTCTGCTGCTGCACGAAGGCCACCAGCAGCCCCGAGAAGCCGACCACCTCGACGTTGCGATAGTGGCCGAGCACTTCGCGGGCGATCGCGATGCGCTCGTCGGGCGCGAAGATCGGAGTCTTGCCGCGGCTGTCGGCCACCGCAACGACGACCGTGTCGAACAGCTTCACGGCGCGCCGCACGAGATCTTCGTGCCCGCGCGTGAGCGGATCGAAGGTGCCCGGATAGATCGCCCTGGTCATGGTGGCTCTCCCAGCGAAGCGTCGTCGCGACGCACGAGATGATAGTGCACCCGCCCGGCGCGACCGCGGCGCTCGACGCGCCAGCCGGACGGCGGTTCGAACGCGACCTCCGACTCGACGTAGACGGCGCCGCCCGCCGCCAGCAGCCGCGGCAGCCACGCGAACGCTCGCTCGAGCAGGCCTTGGCCGAACGGCGGGTCGAGCAGCACCACGTCGAAACGCTCGCCCCCGCGCGCCAGGCGTTCCATCGCTTCGAACGCATCCCCCGCCACGAGTTCGACCTGCGCGGCGCGCAGCCGCGCGACGGCGGCGCGGATCCCCGCCAGTGCGACGCGGTCGCGCGCGACCCGCCCCACGCGGCGCGCGCCGCGCGACGCCGCCTCGAGTCCGAGCGCCCCGGTGCCCGCGAACGGGTCGAGGCACGCGCGGCCGTCGAGCGCCTGCCCGAGCCAGTTGAACAGGGTCTCGCGCACGCGGTCCGGCGTCGGCCGCAGTCCCGGCGCGTCGGGCACTTCGAGCGGCGTGCGCTTCCAGGCGCCGCCGACGATGCGCACCCGGTGCGCGGCGCGCTGCGCCGCCGGTCGCGCCGCCGGTGGAGCGGCCAGCCCCGCGGCCGGGGCGCTAGCGCGGCGCGCCGCCATCGCCGACGACCACCGTGGCCATCGCCTGCGGACGCACGTGGCGCGCGAAGGCGGCGCGCACGTCGTCGAGCGTGACCGCCTCGACGCGCGCGGCCCAGCGGTCGAGATAGTCGAGCGACAGCCGGTGAAAGCCGATGTTGGCGAGGTTGTCGAGGATCTTGCGGTTCGAGTCGATCCGCAGCGCGAAGCCGCCGACGAGGTTCGCCTTCGCCGCCGCCAGCTCGTCCGCGCTCGGCCCGTCGCGCAGGAAGCGCCCGAGCGTCTCGCGCACCACGCCCAGCGCGACGTCGGTCTGCTCCTTGCGCGTCTGCAGCCCGATCACGAAGGGTCCGGGCTGCAGCTGCGGCGAAAAATGCGAATACACGCTGTACGCCAGGCCGCGCTTCTCGCGCACCTCGTCGTGCAGCCGCGACACGAAGCTCGCCCCGCCGAGAATGTGGTTGCCCACCAGCAGCGGAAAGAAATCCGGGTCGTCGCGCGCGATCGCCGGCTGGCCGATCAGGATGTGGCTCTGCGAGGCCGGGTGCGCGATGCGCCGCTCGACCGCCTCGCGCGGCGCTGCGACCGCCAGCAGCGCGCGCGCCGCCTCGCCGGGCGGCAGATCGCGCGTGAGCCGCTCGGCGATCTCTCGCGCGCGCTCGCTGGTGACGGCGCCGACCATCGACACCACGGCGCCGCGCGCGCCGTAATGGCCGCGATGGAACGCGACCAGGTCGTCGCGCGCGATCGCCGCAACGGTCTCGGGCGTCGCGTGCACGCCGTACGGGTGCGACCCGTACATCAGCGCGTCGAAGGCGCGCTGGGCGATCGCTGCGGGCCGCGTCTGCGATTCGCGGATCGACTGGATCGTGCGCTCCTTCTCGCGCGCGAGCACCGCCTCATCGAAGGCGGGTTGCGACACGACGCGCGCGAGCAGCGCCAACGCCTGGTCGAGCTCGGGCGCGCCGGCCAGCGTTCGCAGCGTGACGCTCGCCCGGTCGTCGCCGGCCCCGCCGCCGCGCTGCGCGCCGATGCGCGCGAAGCCCTCCGAGATCGCCGCTTCGTCGAGACCGCCCGCGCCGCGCGCGAGCATCGCGTTGACGATCGCCGCGAGCCCCTTGCGGCCCTGCGGATCGAAGCGGCCGCCGGCATCGAAGTCGATCCGCACGTCGAGCATTGGAATCGCGTCGGCGCGCACGAAATAGACGCGCGCTCCGCTCGCGGTGGTCCAGTGCTCGATCGGCAGCGCAGCCCGCGCGGCGCCGGCGAGCAGCATGCCTGCTAGTAGCCACGCGAGCAGCAGCCGCGCCAGCGTCGTCGTCCTCATGGGTGGCGCGTCCCGGGGCCCGGCCCGCGCCGCTGCGCGGCCGCCGAAACCGGTTGCGGCACCAGCGTGACCGCGCTCAGCCCGGCGTCGCCGAAATAGCGGCCCGCTACCGAGCGCACCTCGGCTGCAGTGACCGCGCGGATCCGCTCCAGGACGCGGTCGGCGTCGCGGTGCGAGAAGCCCGCCAGCTCCAGCGTCGCAATCTCCATCGCCTGCCCCATCGCCGAGTCGCGCTTGTAGATCTCGCCGGCGACGTATTGCGCCTTGACCCGCTGCAGCTCTTCTTCGCGCACGCCGTCGCGCGCGATCCGCGCGACCTCGCCGCGCAGCGCCTGCTCGACCTCGGCGGTCGAGCGACCGGTTGCCGGCGTGCCGTCGAGAACGAACAGCGCCGGCCCGCGCGCGACCAGCCCGTAGCCGGCCCCCACCTGGTTCGCCACGCGCGAACCGCGCACGATGCCGCGCGTGAGCCGGCCGTTGTCGTCGGCGTCGAGCACCGCCGCCAGCATCTCCAGCGCGAACGGGTCGCCGTCGCGCTCGACGTCGGCGAGCCGCGGCACCTTGAACGCGAGCGCAACGTAGGGATTCTCGGCCGGGGCCTCGACCCACGCGCGGCGCAGCCCGCGCTGCTGCGGCTCGGCCTGCGGCTTGCGCTGCGGCAGCGCTCGCGGCTCGATGCGGCCGTAGGTGCGCTCCGCGAGCCGCCAGGCCTCCTGCGCCGACACGTCGCCGACCACGACCAGGATCGCGTTCGACGGCGCGTACCAGTCGCGATACCAGGCGCGCGCGTCGTCGGCGCGCATCGCCTAGAGGTCGCTCATCCAGCCGATCACCGGCACCCCGTACGGCGACGACGTCCACGCCGTCGCGGACAGTAGCTCGTGCACCAGCGCGTGCG
>JANJTK010000192.1 GCA_024711155.1 Burkholderiaceae bacterium | reverse complement strand
TTCGCCGAAGTCTTTCCGGAGCTCTTCCGGGGCTTCTTCCAGCCTGCTCCCCGTGCGGCCGGCGCCGAGGCGCTGGAGGTCCGCATCGACGTCAAGGAAGCGGATGGCGAGTACACCGTCCACGCCGAGATGCCCGGAGTGAAGAAGGACGACATCCACGTGCAGATCGACGGCAATCGCGTCTCGATCAGCGCGGAAGTCAAGCGCGAGTCCGAGAAGAAGGAAGGCGAGCGCGTCCTGCGCAGCGAGCGCTACTACGGCGCGGTGGCGCGCAGTTTCGCGCTCGGCTCCGAGATCGACGAGTCGAAGTCGAACGCCAAGTTCGACAACGGCGTGCTGACGCTGACCCTGCCGAAGAAGACCGCGCCGGCCGCGAAGCGGCTGTCGATCAGCTGACGGTTGTCGCCTCGTAGCCCGCGTCGGCGATCGCGCGTTCGATCGCCGGCGCTGGCGCACCCGAATCGACCTCGACCCGCCCGCTGGCGAGGTCGATCTGCACTTTCGCGGCCGGGTCGATCGCCTGAACCGCCGCAGTCACCGCCTTGACGCAATGACCGCAACTCATGCCGCGCACGTCGAAGCTGGGCATACTGGGGCTCCCTCCATTCATCGATGAGGCTTTGTAGCACATGGGCGAGTCGCGCGCGCAGGAGCCGCCGGACACGGCGATCGCGCTCGACATCGGCGGCATGACCTGCGCGGCCTGCGCCGCACGGGTCGAGAAGAGCCTGAGCCGGATCGAGGGAGTCGCTCAGGCCGGCGTCAACCTGGCCACCGAAGTCGCGAGCGTCCGCGTGGCCCCGGGCGCCGTCAGGGTCAGCGAACTGATCGCTGCCGTCGAAGCGGCCGGATACCAGGCGCGCGTGCACGACGAGGCCGCCGGCGCAGAGGCGCTGCCGCAGCGCGCGGATCGCGGCGGCGCGTGGGTCGCCGGGGCAGCGCTGCTCGCGCTGCCGCTGGCGGCGCCGATGCTGCTCGCACCGTTCGGCATCGACGCGATGCTGCCCGGCGCATGGCAGCTGCTCCTGGCCGCGCCGGTGCAGTTCGTGTTCGGAGCGCGCTTCTACCGCGACGGCTGGAAGGCCGCGCGCGCGCTGTCCGGCAACATGGACCTGCTGGTCGCCATCGGGACCTCGGCCGCGTTCGGCCTCAGCCTGTACGAGTTGCTGGCGCACGGTGACGCGCACGGCGGGCACTACTACTTCGAGGCGTCGGCGGTCGTGGTGACGCTGGTGCTGCTCGGCAAGTGGCTCGAGGCGCGCGCGAAGCGGCGCACGGTCGACGCGATCCGCGCGCTGCAGGCGCTGCGCCCCGACACGGCGCGCGTCCTCGTCGGCACGCGCGAGATCGAACTGCCGATCGCGCAGGTCGCGGTCGGCGACGAGGTGCTGGTGCGCCCCGGCGAGCGCATCCCGGTCGACGGCGTCGTGCTCGACGGGCGCACGCACGTCGACGAGTCGATGCTGACCGGCGAGAGCCGGCCGGTGGCGAAGTTGCCCGGCGATCGCGTGACCGGGGGGGCGATCAACGGCGAGGCGTTGCTGCGCCTGCGCACGGCGGCCGTCGGCGCCGAGACCGTGCTGGCGCGCATCATCCGGCTGGTCGAGGACGCGCAGGCGGCGAAGGCGCCGATCCAGCGACTGGTCGACCGGGTCAGCGCGGTGTTCGTGCCGGTCGTGCTCGCGATCGGCGTCGCGACCCTGCTGGGCTGGGGGCTTGCCGGCGGCGACTGGGCGCGCGCGGTGCTCAACGCGGTCGCGGTGCTGGTGATCGCGTGCCCGTGCGCGCTCGGGCTGGCGACCCCGACGGCGATCATGGCCGGCACCGGAGTCGCCGCCCGGCACGGGATCCTGATCAAGGACGCGCAGGCGCTGGAACTCGCGCACGCAGTGCGCGCGGTCGCGTTCGACAAGACCGGCACGCTGACCGTCGGACAGCCGGCGCTGCTGGCGATCGAGCCCGCGGCAGGCGTCGATGGCGCCGGACTGCTCGCGCTGGTCGCCGCGATTCAGAGCGGCAGTGAGCACCCGCTCGCAAAGGCGGTCGCGAAGGGCTTCGCGGAGGGCGCCGCGCCGGCACAGTCGCCGCCCGAGGTGTCCGGGATCCGCGCGGTGGCGGGCCGCGGGGTCCGCGCCGTCCTGCGCGGCGACGCGCCATCGGAGGGTTCGACCGGAGACGCCGAAGCGCTGGTCGGCAGCGAGGTGTGGATGCTCGAACTCGGCGTCGACCTGCGCGAGCTGGCGGCAGCGGCGGCGCGCGAGCAGGCGGCGGGACGCACCGTCTCGTTCGTCGCGCTGGTGTCCGCAGGCGGCGGCGCCCCGCGGGCGCTCGGGCTGCTCGCCTTCGGCGATGCGCTCAAGCCGGGCGCCGCGCCGGCGGTCGCGCAGCTGCGCGCGATGGGCGTGCGCACGGTGCTGCTCACCGGCGACAATGCCGGCGCGGCGCGCGCCGTCGCCGAGCAACTCGGGCTCGACGAGGTGCGCGCGCAGGTGCTGCCCGAGCAGAAGGCGCAGGCGGTGCGCGAGTTGCGCGCGGCCGGCGGCGGTGTGCAGATGGTCGCGATGGTCGGCGACGGCGTCAACGACGCTCCGGCGCTGGCGGCCGCGGACGTCGGCATCGCGATGGCCACCGGCACCGACGTCGCCATGCACACGGCAGGCGTCACGCTGATGCGCGGCGATCCGGGACTGGTGCCGGCGGCGATCGACGTGTCGCGGCGCACCTACGCGAAGATCCGCCAGAACCTGTTCTGGGCCTTCGTCTACAACGTGGTCGGGATCCCGCTGGCGGCGCTCGGCTTCCTGAGCCCGGTCGTGGCCGGCGCCGCGATGGCGCTGTCCAGCGTCAGCGTCGTCAGTAACGCACTGATGCTGAGGCGCTGGCGGCCGCGCGACTGACCGGCCTCGAGACTCCGCTGCCTTAAGACTGCCCTAAGGCGTGCTCGGCAACATCGGCGCATCGACGTCCTGACCGACCAAGGGAGCGAGTAGTGGAAGCCTTGCCCGTACGATTCACGATCGACCTGTCCGTCGAGCGCGCGTGCGCGCTGCTGCGGCGCGAACTCGAGCGCGAGGGCTTCGTCGTCGCGGGCACCGTGCAGCCGGAAGGCGAGGACCAGAGCGGCGCCCCGGCTTCGCTCGCGCTGTACGCGTATCACGGGCGCACGATGCAGGAAGCGTCGCGCGCCGACCGGCGGGTCGGCCTGTACATGCTGTGTGCGGTGACGATCCGCCCGCAGGGCCAGGGCGCGAGCGAGATCCAGGGCGTGTCGCCGAGCCAGCTCGCCGGCGTCTGGGGTGGCCGCCGGCTCGAGCAGCACGCCGTCGCGCAGCGCCAGCATTTCGAGCGCGCGCTCAGCCGCCTCGAATTCGATCACGCTCCCGACGAGAGCGCGGCCTCGCCGCGCCGGCGCGCAGCCTGACCGAAGCGCCCGCGCGGGTGGCGGACGCGGGTCGGGTCCTTCAGTGCTTCATCGGGCCGTGACCGCCGGCGTGCCCCGGAGCCGGCGACGACGCGAGCGGCCGCACCGGCGCCTTGATCTCGACCGACTGGCGCGTCTTGTCGGCGCCCTCGAAGACCAGCGTCAGCGGCACCGTGTCGCCGGCCTTCAGCGGCCCCTTCAGGTCCATCAGCATCACGTGATAGCCGCCCGGCTTGAGCTCGACCGCCTTGCCGGCGGACAGCGCCAGGCCGGGGATCGCGCGCATCCGCATCACGTTGTTCTCCATCGCCATTTCGTGGATCTCGACCACTCCGGCCACCGTCGAGCGGGCCTCGACGAGGCGCGTGTCGGTCGCGGCGGTGAGTTTCATGAACGCGCCGGTGGCCTTCTGCGTGGCGACGGTCGCGCGGACCCACGGCTCGGAAACCGTGACTTGCGCGAACGCGGCGCCGGCGGCGGCGACGGACAGAACGGTAGCGGCGATCAGTCGTTTCATCTGCGGGGCCCTTCGGTTGTCCTGGAGGTCAGGGGCGGATTCTAGCCGAGCCGTTCAGGCGGGCTTGCGCTGCGCGCGCAGCCGCTCGGCGATGCCGCGCCGCACGACCGGCGGCTCGTCGCCGACGTGGAACGAGAGCCGGCACTCGCGCAGGGCCGCATCGGCCGCCGTGACGCGGTCGAAACGGCGCAAATGCTCCGCCCAGGACTCGTCGACGAAGTACTCGACGAAGCGTCCCGGATCGCTGGTGTCGCGGAAGAGTTCCCACGACAGGACGCCGTGGCGCAGCCGGCTGCGCCGGCTCTCCTCCATGACACGCAGGAATTCGCCGGCGCGCGCCGGGTCGATCCGGTACTCGATCGTCGTCATCACGGGTCCGGCGTCGGGATCGATCGGCTGCGCGGTGACCGGTGGGTTCCACACCGGCGACGGCGACAGGTCTTCCTCGACCTCGCCCTCGACGCGGAAACGGCGCGTCGCCCACAACGCGGCGACACCCAGCACGGCGGCGGTCGCCAGCCCGGTGCGCAGGTCGGTGAGCGCGACGGCCTGGCCCCAGGCGGCAGCGGCGATGCCGGTGCTGCCGGTCACGACGACCTGGAAGGTCGACATCCCGCGCGCGCGCACCCAGTTCGGCAGCGCGAGTTGCGCGGAGATCGAGATCGAGTTCGCGACCGTCAACCAGGCGACTCCGGCGAGCGCCATGACCGGCACCGCAACGAAGGTGTTCGGCGCGAAGCCCATCGCCAGCGTCGTTGCCGCCTGCACGATCGAGCCGTCGCGGATCATCTGGTCGCGGCTGCGCTGTTCGCGCAGCCTCGGCATCATCAGCACCGAAGCGACTGCGCCGCAGCCGAGCGCGGCGAACAGCAGCGTGTAGGTGCTCGCCGAGCCGCTGTCGATGCGCTGCGCGACCAGCGGCAGCAGCGCGACCACCGCGGTCGATTGCGCGCTGAACACGGCGGCGCGCACCAGCACCGCGCGCATCCGCGTCGACTCGCGCACGTGCTGGACGCCCACGCGCAGCGCGCCGAGGAAACGCTCGCCGGGCAGCGCGCTCGGCTTCTGTTCGCTCTTCCAGCGCAGCAGGATCGCCGCCGCGGCGAGCGACAGCGCCGCGTTGAGCACGAACACCCATGCGATGCCGGCGAGCCCGATCAGCATTCCCGCCAGCACCGGTCCGATCACGCGCGACGCGTTCATCGCCAGGCCGTTGAGCGCGAGCGCCGCCGGCAGTTGCGCGCGCGTCACCAGCTCGGGCACGATCGCCGAATACACCGGCCAGCGCATCGCCATCCCGATCCCGTTGGCGAACACCAGCACGAGCAGCAGCACCGGGTTGATCGCACCGGCCGCGATCGCGAGCCAGAGCAGCAGCGCGGTGACCGCGACCCACAACTGCGTGGCGACGAAGTAGCGCCGCCGGTCGAGGATGTCGGCGAACGCGCCGCTGGGAAGGCCGAGCAGGAACACCGGCAGCGCCGCCGCGGTCTGCACCAGCGCGACCATCACCGGCGAGGTGGTCAGCGTGGTCATCAGCCAGGCTGCCGCGACGTCGCTCATCGCCATGCAGGCGTTCGCGGTGAACCACACCAGCCACAGCGAGCGGAACACCGGATCGGCCAGCGGCGCGAACGCCGCGCTCGGCAGGGCGGGCGAGCGGCGCTGCGCCGGGCTCTCCGCGGGGGGCGGGCCGCCCTCCGGGTGGGGGCCGCGCCGGGGTGCCGCGTCGCCTGCGGGTTGCGTGGGTTCGCCAGGTTCGATCGGAGTTCTCCGTCAGGCCTGCTCGTCCGGGGCGCGCCGCAGGCCTTCGCGATGACGGGCGACGGCCGCAGTCACCCGCGCTGCGCGCACGTCGCCGGCCAGGCCGTCGATCGTGAGCGGAAGCTTGCGGCGCCAGTTCGGGTGCTCGTCGACCGTGCCGGGCACGTTGGCCTGCTCGAGCACGCCCAGCCAGTCCTCGGGCTGCAGCATCATCAGTCGCGCCGGGCTCGACGCGAGCCAGGCGTGGATCGCCTCGACCAGCGCGGCGTCGAGCGGGCCGCGCGCGATCGCGTCGATGCCTGCGACCGAGCCGTCGTCGATGACGACACCGGCTTCGGCGCCAGCGCCGGCGTCGGCAGGCAGGAAGCCGTCGCGCGCCAGCGCCGCGACCAGGCGCGCGCGGTCGCGCTCGCGCTCGCGCGTGCGCCGCTCGCGCTCGCCCTCGTCGGGGAACAGCCCGAGGCCGGCGCGCACGCGCAGGTCGTGGCCGGTCCACCAGCCGGCCAGCGTCGGCAGGTCGTGGGTGCCGATCGACACCAGCGCCTCGCGCGGCCAGGCCGGCGGCGGCAGGAAACCGCCGGCGGCGTCGCGCTGGAAGTAGAGCAGCCGGTACGAGAGCACGCGGGCGCGCCCGAGGCGGTCGCGGACGACGTCGGGGACGGTGCCGAGATCCTCGCCGATCACCATGCAGCGGTTGCGGTGGCTCTCGAGCGAGACGATCGCGAGCAGCTCGTCGAAGGGATAGCGGACATAGGCGCCATCGCGCGCGCCGGCGCCGCGCGGCACCCAGTAGAGCCGCATCAGCCCCATCACGTGGTCGATGCGCAGCGCGCCGGCGTGCCGCATGGCCGCGCGCAGCGTGAGCACGAACGGCTCGTGGCCGCGTTCGCGCAACGTGTGCGGCAGCAGCGGCGGCAGGCCCCAGTCCTGGCCCGACAGGTTGAATTCGTCGGGGGGCGCGCCGACGCTCGCGCTGGCCGCGAAGCAGCCGTCGAACCAGCGGCAATCTGACCCCGCGCGGTCCACCGAGACGGCCAGGTCGAGATACAGGCCGATCGCCATGCCGTGCTCGCGGCAGCGCTCGCTCGCTCGAGCGAGCTGCAGGTCGGCCAGCCACTGCAGGTACTCGTGGTACTCGATGCGCTCGGGCGCCAGCGCCTGCTGCTCGCCCTCGCCCTCGCCCGCGCCCTCGACCCCGGTCTCGGCCCGGGCCTCGAAAGTCGCGTGGGCGCGCAACGCCGCGCCGCCGCGCGCCTGGAAGGCGCGGAACTGCGCGGCGCGCGCGCTGTCGCGGGCGAGATGCGTGGCGCGGAAGTGCGCGTGCAGCTCGCGCAGCACCTCGTGCTTGGCGGCCGACACGCCGGCATGGTCGACCAGCGTGCTCGCGCGCAGCGCGTCGAGGCGCTCGCGGAACGGACGCGCGCGCACGCGCGCGCGGACCGCGTCGGCTTCGGCGAAATCCTCGACCGCCTCGACCTCGATCGACAGCGCGTCGAGCCACAGCCGCGACGACGGCGCGTAGGGGCTCGCCGCGCTCGGCTCGTGCGCGAAGCGCGCGTGCAGCGGGTTCAGGCCGATCGCGTTGGCGCCGCGCGTCGCCGCGACGTCGATCAGCGCGACGAGGTCGCCGAAGTCGCCGATGCCCCAGTTGCGTTCCGAGCGCAAGCCGTAGAGCTGCACCGACCAGCCCCAGACGCGCGCGTCGTCGCGCATTGGCGGTGGCCGGTAGCACTGCTGCGGCGCCGCGACCACCAGCACGCTCGCGGACGCGTCGCCGGCGCGCAGCTCGAGGCGGTGATAGCCGGGTTCGAGCGCCGCCTCGATGCGCAGCGTGCGCGACTCGTGCGCGACGCCCTCGACTTCGGCGCGCTCGCCGCAGTCGAGCGCGTCGAGCCCGGCCTCGCCCTGCGCCGGCGCGCCCGCTTCGCGCGCGAGCCGCCACGCGACGCGCTCGCCGGGCGCGCGCCGCGCGACGCGCAGCGGCACCTCGAACGCCTGCGCCGGGGCGGCGACGGCGACGACGGGCTCGGCCAGCCGCCGCCAGTAGCCGGGATGCGTGCGCGCCAGCTCGCGCTCGACTGCCGCGTCGCTGCCGGTGTCGAGGCCGAACTCGGCGAGCAGCGCGCGCAGCGCGTCGTCCGACACGCAGTGCCGACGGCCCCAGATGTCGTCGAACTGCGCGTCGATCCCCCACGCGGCGGCGAGCCAGCGCAGCCGCTCGCCCGGTGTCGTCGCGCTCACGCGGGCCCCGCCGGGCGGGACAGCAGCGCCAGTGCGCGCCCGTCCAGCGCGTAGTCGCTGCCGCAGGCGTGCCACTGCGAGCCAGCGCGCAGGTCGGGTTCGCTGTCTTCATCGCGCGCGGTGTCGAGCACGCGCCGCCATGGCCCGCCCCCGAGCGCGGGCAGCAGGAACGGCACCGGCTCGTGGTGCGCGTTGAACAGCATCAGGAAGTCGTCGTCGCGCAGCGGCCGTCCGCGGCGGTCGATCTCGTTGAGTCCCGCGCCGGACAGGTACACCGCGAGGCAGCGCGCGTGCGAGTGGTTCCATTCGTCGACGGTCATCGCGGCGCCGTCGGGGCGCAGCCACAGGATGTCGTCGTTGGCGCCGCCGTGCAGCGGCCGGCCCTGGAAGAAGTCGCGCCGGCGGAAGGCCGGGTGCGCGGCGCGCAGCCGGACCAGGCGGCGCACGAACCCGAGCAGCGCGGCGCGCTCGCCGTCGAGCGCCCAGTCGAGCCAGGAGGTCTCGTTGTCCTGGCAGTAGGCGTTGTTGTTGCCGCTCTGCGTGCGGCCGATCTCGTCGCCCGCCAGCAGCATCGGCACGCCCTGCGACAGCAGCAGCGTCGCGAGGAAGTTGCGCTGCTGGCGCGCGCGCAGCACGCGCACCGCCGGGTCGTCGCCCGGGCCCTCGACGCCGCAGTTCCACGACAGGTTGTGATTGTGGCCGTCGGCGCCGCCCTCGCCGTTGGCGTCGTTGTGGCGCTCGTTGTACGAGACCAGGTCGGCCAGCGTGAAGCCGTCGTGCGAGGTGACGAAGTTGATGCTCGCGTGCGGCCGTCGCCCGGAGCGGCCGTAGAGGTCGCTCGAGCCGGTGAGGCGGCGAGCGAACTCGCCGATCACCCCGCCGTCGCCCCGCCAGTACGCGCGCATGCCGTCGCGATAGCGGTCGTTCCACTCGGCCCAGCCGACCGGGAAGTTGCCGACCCGGTAGCCGTCGGCGCCGAGGTCCCACGGCTCGGCGACCAGCTTGGCGTGGCTCAGCGTCGGGTCCTGGCGGATCACGTCGAACAGGCTGTTCCACGCTTCCGCGCCGCCCGCCGCGCGCGCCAGCGCCGGCGCGAGGTCGAAGCGGAAACCGTCGACGCGCATCTCGGTGGTCCAGTAGCGCAGCGAGTCCATCACCAGCTGCAGCGTGCGCGGGTGCAGCAGGTTGACCGTGTTGCCGCAGCCCGTGTAGTCGGCGTAGCGGCGCGGATCGTCGCGATCGAGCCGGTAGTAGGCGGCGTTGTCGATGCCGCGCAGGCTCAGCGTCGGGCCGAGGTGGTCGGCCTCGCAGGTGTGGTTGTAGACGACGTCGACGATGACCTCGATCCCCGCGGCGTGCAGGGCCTTGACCATCGACTTGAACTCCTCGATGCGCCCGGTCGCGCTGTAGCGCCCCTCGGGGGCGAAGTAGCACAGCGTGTTGTAGCCCCAGTAGTTGCGCATCCCCTTTTCGACGAGGCGGCGCTCGTCGATGAACGCGTGCACCGGCATCAGTTCGACGGTCGTCACGCCGAGCCGTCGCAGGTGCTCGATCGCCGCCGGCTGCGCGAGCCCCGCGTAGGTGCCGCGCAGCGCGGCCGGCACGTCCGGGTGGCGGATCGTGAAACCGCGCACGTTGAGCTCGTAGATGACGGTCTCGTTCCACGGCACGTCGGGGCGCCGGTCGTCGCCCCAGCTGAACGCCGACTCGATCACGCGCGCCTTCGGCACGAACGCCGCGCTGTCGCGCCGGTCGAACGACAGGTCCTCGCGCTCGTGCCCGCGCGTGTAGCCGTACAGCGCGTCGTCCCAGCGCAGCGTTCCGGCGAGCGCGCGCGCGTACGGGTCGAGCAGCAGCTTGTACGGATTGAAGCGCAGGCCGAGCGCGGGTTCGTAGGGGCCGTGCACGCGGTAGCCGTAGACGAGCCCGGGGCGCGCCTGGGGCAGGTAGCCGTGCCAGACCTGGTCGGTGCACTCCTCGAGCACTACGCGTTCGAGTTCGTGGCGCCCGTCGGCGTCGAACAGGCACAGCTCGACCTTCAGCGCGTCGCCGGCGAACAGCGCGAAGTTGACGCCCTCGCCGTCCCAGGTGGCGCCGAGCGGCCACGGCCGGCCCGGCCAGGGGCGCTCAGCCACGGTCCGGCTCCCGCAGCACGACCGTCGCCAGCGGCGGCAGCGTCAGCGCGAGCGAGCACGGCTGGCCGTGGCTCGGTCGCGCGGCCGCCTCGACGCCGCCGAGGTTGCCCCAGCCGGCGCCGCCGTAGATCGCCGCGTCGCTGTTCAGGATCTCGGTCCAGCGCCCGGCCGACGGCACGCCGCGCGCGTAGCCGGTGCGCGGGACGGGCGTGAAGTTGCAGGCGACCAGCAGCGCGGGGGCGCCCGCGCGCGGCCGGCGCAGGAACGCGATCGCGCTGTGCTGCGCGTCGCCGAAGTCGACCCACTGGAACCCTTCGGGAGCGAAGTCGAGCTGGTGCAGGGCCGGCTCGGCGCGGTAGGCGCGGTTGAGGTCGGCCACCCAGCGCGCGACGCCGCCGTGGCCCGGCAGCGACGCCACGTGCCATTCGAGCGCCTCCTCGTGCGCCCACTCGCGCCGCTGCCCGAACTCGCTGCCCATGAACAGCAGCTTCTTTCCGGGGTGGGTCCACATGTAGCCGAACAGCGCGCGCAGGTTCGCGAACTGCTGCCAGTCGTCGCCGGGCATCTTGCCGATCAGCGAGCCCTTGCCGTGCACCACCTCGTCGTGCGACAGCGGCAGCACGAAGTTCTCGTTGAACGCGTACCACAGCGAGAAGGTGAGCTTGCCGTGATGGTGCTTGCGGTGCACCGGATCCTCGCGCGCGTACGCGAGCGTGTCGTTCATCCAGCCCATGTTCCACTTCAGGCCGAAGCCCAGCCCGCCAGCGTGCGTCGGCCGCGACACCATCGGCCAGGCGGTCGATTCCTCGGCGATCGTCAGCGCGTCGGGGAAGTCGCGATACACGGATTCGTTGAGCCGGCGCAGGAACGCAACCGCCTCCAGGTTCTCGCGCCCGCCGTAGCGGTTCGGGATCCACTCGTCGCCCGTGCGCGCGTAGTCGAGGTAGAGCATCGACGCCACCGCGTCCACGCGCAGCCCGTCGACGTGATAGCGCTCGAGCCAGAACAGCGCCGACGACAGCAGGAACGCCGACACCTCGTGGCGTCCGTAGTTGAAGATGCTCGAATTCCACTCGGGGTGAAAGCCTTGCCGCGGGTCCGCGTGCTCGTACAGGTGCGTGCCGTCGAAGCGGGCGAGGCCGTGCGCGTCGGTCGGGAAATGCGACGGCACCCAGTCGAGGATCACGCCGATGCCGTTGCGGTGCAGGCAGTCGACCAGGTACATGAAGTCCTGCGGCGTGCCGTAGCGCGCGGTCGGCGCGAAGTAGCCGGTCGTCTGGTAGCCCCAGGAGCCGTAGAACGGGTGCTCGGTGACGGGCATCAGCTCGACGTGCGTGAAGCCGGTCTCGATCACCCAGGGCACCAGTGCCTCGGCGAGTTCGCGGTACGACAGGAAGCGTCCGTCGGCATGGCGCCGCCACGATCCCGCGTGGACCTCGTAGATCGAGATCGGGGCGTCGTGCGCGTTGCGCGCGCGGCGGTTCGCCATCCAGTCGGCGTCGCCCCACGCGTAGTCGAGCCGCCAGGCGCGCGACGCGGTGCGCGGCGGCTCCTCGCAGAAGAACGCGAACGGGTCGCTCTTGTCGGGCAGCGTCGCGCCGTCGCCGGCGACGATGCGGTACTTGTACGCGTGCCCGGCGCGCGCCGCCCCGGCCGACCCCTCCCAGAGGCCGGAGCTGTCCCAGCGCGGCTGCAGCCGGTCGGCCTCGCCGTTCCATCCGTTCCAGTCGCCGACCACCGCGACCGAGCGCGCGCCCGGCGCCCACACGGCGAAGCGCGCACCGTCGCCTGCGGGCGCGAGATGGCAGCCGAGATGGTCGTGCAGGCGCGAGTGCGTTCCCTCGCGGAACAGGTAGATGTCGTGGTCGGTGAGCACCGGCGCTCTCGCCTGCTGCGCACAATGGCGATGCGCCGATTCTCGCACGGGGCGAACGCGGCGCGCGGGAACGCGGGCCCGCCGGCGGCGCGCGCGGAGTGCAGGATCCGGGAACCGGGACGCCGCAGCGTCGACGTCAGCCTGGCGGGCCCAGCACCGCCGCGCGCACCGTCGGGACGTCGAGCTCGGGCGCGCACAGCTCGATGAAGCGGTAGCCGAACGCGCGCAGGAAGTGGCCGCGCCTGACCGCGATCAGGGTCGTGTTCTCCGGGAACAGCGGCCCGCAGTGCAGCATCCGCAGGCTGGCGTCGCGTGCCGCGTCGAAGGCGATCGGCGACACGATGCCGACGCCGAGGCCGAGTTCGACGTAGCGCTTGATGACGTCGGAGTCGACCGCCGACAGGATCACGTTGGGCGCGATACCCGCGCCGCGAAAGGTTTCGTTGATGCGCCGCCGGCCCGCGAACGCCTCGTGATAGGTCACCAGCGGGTATCGCGCGACGTCGGCCAGCGTCGGCGCCTCGAGCTCGAGCAGCGGATGCCCGGCCGGCACCACGACCGCGTGATGCCAGCGGTAGAACGGAAACGCCACCAGGTCGGGCTCCTCGCCGAGCGACTCGGTCGCGATGCCGATGTCGGCTTCGCCCGCCAGCAACATGCCGGTGACCGATTGCGGATTCGATTCGACGAGCTCGAGGCGCACCTTGGGATAGGCCGCGACGAACTGCGAGACGATGTCGGCGATCCGGTAGCGGGCCTGCGTGTGCGTGGTCGCGATCGTCAGCGTGCCTTCGTCGCGGGCGGTGAACTGCTCGGCCAGGCGCTTGATGTTCGACGCGTCGTGCAGCATCCGCTCGACGATCGGCAGCAGCTCGCGCCCGGGGCCAGTGAGCCCGAGCAGTCGCTTGCCGCGCCGCACGAAGAGCTCGACGCCGAGCTCGTCCTCGAGGTCGCGGATGTGCTTGCTGACGCCCGATTGCGAGGTGTAGAGCGCGTTTGCGACCTCGGTCAGGTTGAAGTCGCGCCGCGCGGTTTCGCGGATGATGCGCAGTTGCTGGAAGTTCATGGTCCGGTGGATCCGACGACGCTGCCGGCGGCGGTGCCTGCGATGGTGCCGGCCGCCACCGTGCGATGGCTGGCCTCGTCGATCAGTATGAACGAACCGAGGGCGCGATTGCAGGCGTACGGGTCGGCCGCGATCGGCCGCTGCAGTTCGAGACGCACGCGCCCGATGTCGTTCATCGACAGACTGCCGTGCGCGTCGACCCACTCGAGTCCTTCGATGTCGAATCGGCGCTCGAGGCGCGCGACGCGGGCGCGCACGGTGGTGGCGCCCTGCTTGAGCAGCCAGCTGCGCGACGGGTCGAGCGGCGCGTCGTCGAACCAGCACAGCTCGGTCTCGGGTTCGCGCAGCACCTGCGCCGGCCGGTCGGCCTGCGCGAGCACGTCGCCGCGCGCCACGTCGATCTCGCGGTCGAGTTGCACCGTGATCGCGTCGCCGGCGATCGCGAGCCCGAGTTCGCCGGACGGGCCGAGGATGCGCTCGACCCGGGCGGGGGTCCCGGACGGCTGCGCGACGACCGCGTCGCCGGGCGCGAGCGTTCCGCTGGCCAGCGTTCCCTGGTAGCCGCGAAACGCGCCGCCGTGCGCGTGGACGCCCGGCTGCCGGTTGCCGCCGGAGACGCGCGCGACGCGCTGCCCCGGCAGCCGCGCCGCGCCGCAGGCCCGCGACGCCGCGCCGGGCGCCGCCTCGAGGCGTTCGAGCAGCGTCGGGCCGCGATACCAGGGCGCCGCGTCACCCCGCTCGACGACCAGGTCGCCGTCGAGCGCCGACAGCGGGATCGCCGCGGTGCGCTCGAACCCGAGCGTCGTTGCGAGCTCCGCGAACTCGTCGGCGATGGCCGCAAAGCGCTGCGGGTCCCATCCGACGAGGTCCATCTTGTTGACCGCGAGCAACACCTCAGGCACGCCGAGCCAGTGCGCGACGAACGCGTGGCGCCGCGTCTGCGCGACGATGCCCGCGCGCGCATCGACCAGCAGGATCGCGAGGTCGGCGGTGCTGGCCGCGGTGACCATGTTGCGCGTGTACTGCACGTGCCCGGGGCAGTCGCCGATCACGAACTTGCGCGCGGGGGTGGCGAAGTAGCGGTAGGCGACGTCGATCGTGATGCCCTGCTCGCGCTCGGCGATCAGGCCGTCGGTGACCAGCGACAGGTCCAGGCCGCGGAAGCCGCGCCGGCGCGAGGCGGCCTGCAGCGCGTCGAGCTGGTCGGCGTGCAGGCCCTTGCTGTCGTGCAGCAGCCGGCCGATCAGCGTGCTCTTGCCGTCGTCGACGCTGCCGGCGGTGACGAAGCGAAGCAGGCCCGCCGGCACGGATTCGCGCGCGCTCATCAGAAGTACCCCTCCCGTTTGCGAAGCTCCATGGCGGCCTCGCTGGCCTGGTCGTCGAGCCGGGTCGCGCCGCGCTCGGTGATGCGCGCGACGGCGGTTTCGGCGACGATCTCGCGCACGGTGCGCGCGGCGGACTCGACCGGCGCCGTGCACGTGATGTCGCCGACGGTGCGGAAGCGCACTGCAAGCTGCTGCACCTGCTCGTCCGCGCGCGCCGGCGTCAGCGGCGTCACGGCGACCAGCAGGTCCCCGCGCCGCACGACCGGTCGCACGTGGCTGTAGTAGATCTCCGGCAGGGCGATTTCTTCGCGCTCGATGTATTGCCAGATGTCGAGCTCGGTCCAGTTCGACAGCGGGAACACGCGCATGTTCTCCCCCGGCGCAACGCGCGCGTTGTAGAGCGACCAGAGCTCGGGTCGCTGGTTGCGCGGATCCCACTGGCCGAAGCGGTCGCGAAACGAGAACACACGCTCCTTGGCGCGCGCCTTCTCTTCGTCGCGCCGCGCGCCGCCGAGGCAGGCGTCGAAGCCGAACTCCGCGATCGCGTCGAGCAGAGTGACCGACTGGTGCCGGTTGCGCGGTTCGTGGGGATCGCGCAGCCGCACGCGGCCGGCAGCGATCGACGCGTCGACCGAGCGCACGACCAGTTCGAGTCCGCTGCGGTGCGCGGCGGCGTCGCGGAACGCGATCACCTCGCGGAAGTTGTGCCCGGTGTCGACGTGCAGCAGCCGCACCGGAGCGAGCGCGGGGAAGAAGGCCTTCGACGCCAGGTGCAGCAACACGGCGGAGTCCTTGCCGCCCGAGAACAGCAGCGCCACGTTGGCGCACTCGGCGGCGACCTCGCGCAGGATGTGGATCGACTCCGCCTCGAGGGCGTCGAGATGGGTGCGCGGCGCGCCGTGGCGAAGCGCGGACGCGCGTTCGAGAACCGTGTTCATGCGGTTTCCTGCTGGTCGATCGGGCGCTGCGAGGCCCGGGCGTGTGAGAGCCGGCCGTCGGGCGAGAGATGCAGTCCGCACTCCTTCGTCGCCGGCGCCTCCCACCACCAGCGGCCGGCGCGCGGATCCTCTCCCGGCGCGACGGCGCGCGTGCACGGCGCGCAGCCGATCGACGGATAGCCGCGCGCGTGCAGTGCGTTGATCGGGACCTCGTTGCGCGCGAGGTAGTCGTCGACTTGCTCGTCGCTCCAGTCGGCGAGCGGGCTGAGCTTGAACAGGCCCCGGGCGGCGTCGTGGGAGAGAACCTCTATCGCGGCGCGCGACACGGCCTGCGCGCGCGTCAGCCCGGTGATCCACAGCCGCTTGCCTTCGAGCGCGCGCGCCAGCGGCTCGACCTTTCGCACCGCGCAGCAGGCACGGCGCGCGTCGAGGCTGGCGCGGAAGCCCTCCGGCCCATAGTCGGCCGTCCATTCCTCGATCGCCGCGGCCTGCGGCGCAAGGATCCGCACCGGGCGCCCGAAGCGCCGTTGCGCCAGCGCGATCAGTTCGTGCGTCTCGGGGGGCAGGCGGCCGGTGTCGATCGTGAACACCTCGACCGGCAGCGGCAGTCGCGACAGCAGGTGCAGAACGACCATGTCCTCGCGTCCGAAGCTGCACGAGAATGCCGCCGGGCGGTGGGCGGCGATTGCCTCGGCCAGCCGCGCGAGCGCGTCGCTTTCGTGGCGGCGGGCGGTCATTGCGCAACTCCGGGCGCGGTCGTATGAGCGGCTGCGTGAGCGTCGGCCCGGGCGGCGCGGCGCGCGAACAGCGGCGCGCGCACCGCGCACGCCTGGTAGTGCTCCGAGAAGTCGGAGAACGCGGCCAGCGCGTCTTCGATGCTTGCGCCACTGCGCAGCCGGAAGGTGTCGAAGCCGCAGCGCTCGAGCAGCAGCAGCTGGTCGCGCAGCACGTCGCCGCACGCCATCAGCGGACCGCGCCAGCCGTGGCGCTCGCGCAGTTCGCGCGCCGCGGAGTAGCCGCGGCCGTCGGTGAACGAGGGGAAGCGGATCGCAACCAGCGCCAGCCGCGCCAAATCCGGCGCCAGCGCGGCCGGCGCGTCGCCCGGCTCCAGCAGGACGGCCGCGCGCGCGCGGCGCGTGGTGCCGGAGGCCGACCCCGATGCCAGTCCGGATGCGAGTCCGGAGGCAGCCTCGGCGGCGAGTTCGTCGCGCAGCGTGCGCCAGAGCGCCAGCGGCACGAGCGTCGCATCGCCGTTCGCGAGCGACGCACGCACGCTGTCGGCGTCTTCAACCAGGCGCCACGGGTTCGCGACCGGGCGGCGATGCTGGATCAGGGTCGGCATAGACATGGTCCTTGAAAGGCTGGATTCCGATCCGGTGCACCACGTCGACGAAGCGCTCGTCGGACGACTCGCGGTGCGCGAGGTAGCAGTCGACCAGGCGCTCGATCGCGTCCGGAACTTCGGCGCGCGACAGCGACGGGCCGATGATGTTGCCCAGCGCAGCGCGCGGACCCTGGTGGCCGCCGATCGTGACCTGGTACCACTCGTCGCCCCCCTTGCCGACGCCGAGGATGCCGATGTGGCCGACGTGGTGGTGGCCGCACGCGTTGATGCATCCGGAGACGTTGAGGTCGAGTTCGCCGATGTCGTGTTCGACCGCCGGGTCGGAGAAGCGCTGCTGGATCGCCGCCGCGACCGGAATCGACGCAGCGTTGGCGAGTGCGCAGTAGTCCCCGCCCGGGCAGCAGATGACGTTCGTCAGCAATCCGGCGTTCGGCGTCGCCAGGCCGAGGTCGCGCAACCGCGGCCACAGCGCCGGGAGGTCGTCGAGCCGCACATCGGGCAGCAGCAGGTTCTGCTCGTGCGTGACGCGCAGTTCGCCGTAGCCGAAGCGCTCGGAGAGCTCCGCGACCGCGTCCATCCGGTCGGCGTCGAGGTCGCCGGGCGGGGTGCCGGGACGCTTGAGCGACAGCGTGACCGCGGCGTGGCCGGCGACGCGGTGCGGATGAACGTTGCGCTGTGCCCAGCGCGCGTAGTCGGGTTGCGCGCGCTGCGCCGCTTCGTGTGCCGCGCTGGTCGCGCGCAGGCGCGGGTAGCCGGGCGTCGTGAAGCGCGCGGCGATGCGCTCGATCTCCTGCGCGGGCACCGTGCCCGGGCCGTCGCGCAGCAGCGCCCACTCGGCTTCGACCTGCGCCGCGAACGCCGCGATGCCGGCCTCGCGCACCTGGAACTTGATGCGCGCCTTCTGCTTGTTGTCGCGCCGGCCGTGCCGGTTGTAGACGCGCAGGATCGCGTCGAGATAGGTGAGCAGGTGCGGCCACGGCAGGAATTCGCGCACGATGCGTCCGATCGCCGGCGCGCGCCCGAGCCCGCCGCCGACGAGCACGCGAAAGCCGATCGCGCCGTCGGCGCCGCGCAGCGCGTGCAGGCCGATGTCGTGCACAGCGGTGGCCGCGCGGTCGGCCGGGCTGCCGCTGACGGCGATCTTGAACTTGCGCGGCAGGAACGCGAACTCCGGATGAAAAGTCGACCACTGCCGGATCAGCTCGCACCAGACCCGCGGATCGACGATCTCGTCGGGCGCGATGCCGGCGAAGTGGTCGGTCGTGGTGTTGCGCACGCAGTTGCCGCTGGTCTGGATCGCGTGCAGCTGCACCTTTGCCAGTTCGCCGAGGATGTCGGGAACGTCGGCGAGCCGCGGCCAGTTGAACTGGAGGTTCTGGCGGGTGCTGAAGTGGGCGTAGCCGCGGTCGAAGCGGCGCGCGATCGCTGCGAGCGCGCGCAGCTGCCGCGCCGCCAGCATTCCGTACGGGATCGCGACCCGCAGCATCGGCGCGTGCCGCTGCAGGTACAGGCCGTTCTGCAGGCGCAGCGGCAGGAAGTCCTCTGCCGACAGTTCGCCGGCGAGATGGCGGCGGGTCTGGTCGCGGAACTGCGCGACGCGCTCGTCGACCATCCGCTGGTCGATTTCGTCGTACTGGTACACGGGCAAAAGGGGGCGGTTGCGTGATCCCGGGATCGGGGGTGGAACGCGTCGCTCGGGTGCGGCTCAGGCGCCGGAGCGGCGACCGCGGGTCGACGGCAGTCCCGCGTGGCGCCAGCCGTCGATGCGTCCACGGTGCCCCTGTGCGTCGGCGCGGCCTTCGAAGCCCTCGAGGACGTGGTAGACGTCGAGGCCGGCGTGGGCGGCGAGCTGCGCGGCGCGGTCCGAACGCAGGCCGCTGCGGCACAGCAGCGCCAGCGGCCGGCGCGCCGCGCGCGCGAACTTCGCCAGTCGATCGACGAACAGCAACTGTTCGTCGAGCGCGCCGGTGTCGGGCCATTCGATGCGTGCACTGCCCGGCACGCGGCCGGCGAAGACCCACTCGGGTTCGGTGCGCACGTCGACCAGCGCGATCGCGCCGAGCCGCAGCAATTCGGCGGCTTCGCGCGGCTCGAGGTCGCCGGCGTGCAGCGCCTCGCGCGCCACGGCCCGCGCCAGCGCGCGCCTCAGGAGTCCGGTGGCGGCAGCGGAGGCTTCTTCAGTAGCGGCGGGGTACATGGTCCGATCTCCGTCGTGGGTGTCGACGACGAGGAGAATAGGAGCGCGTCCCGGCGCGGGGAACGAATCTCTTCGGCGATGCTTATGCCGATTCGTGCAATGGACCGCGCGCGCCGTCCGGGCGCGCTACCACGGCAGCGGCTGCGCGAAGTGCTGGACGAGGAAGTCGACGAAGCTGCGCACCTTGGGCGCGAGGTGCCGGCGCGTCGGAAACACGGCGTGCACGCCCAGCGTGGGCGCCCGGTATTCCGGCAGCAGCTCGACCAGCGTCCCGGCGGCGAGTTCGCGATGCACCAGGAACGACGGCAGCAGCGCGATGCCGTGGCCGTGCAGCGCCAGCACCTTCAGCAGTTCGCCGTTGTTGGCGCGCGTCTCGCCGCGGATGCGGTGCTCCTCGCGACCGCGCGGGCCCTCGAACGACCAGGTCGGCCCCGAGTACGCGTAGCCGAGGCACTCGTGCGCGGCGAGGTCCGCCGGTGTGCGCGGCGCGCCGTGCCGCGCGACCCACGCGGGCGAGGCGCAGATGACCGAGCGCGTCGTCGCCAGGCGGCGCGCCACCAGTCCCGGGTCGACCCGGCGCGCGATGCGCAGCGCGACGTCGAACCCTTCCTCGACCAGGTCGACCGTGCGGTCCTGCAGGCTCACGTCGAGGCGCACGAACGGATGGCGCTCGAGATACAGCGCGAGCGCCGGCGCCAGCTCCTGCGCGCCGAACGACACCGGCGCGGTGACCCTGAGCACGCCGCGCGGCTGTTCGGCCATCGCGGCGAGCGAGCTTTCGAGCTCGTCGATCTCGGCCAGCAGCGCGACGCAGCGCTCGTGGTACGCGTGACCGGCCTCCGTGACGCTGAGGCGGCGCGTGGTCCGGTTGAGCAGCCGCACCGCGAGCCGTTCCTCGAGTCGCGCGACGTGCACCGTGGCCATGGTGCGCGAGATGCCGAGCGCTTCGGCCGCCTTCGTGAAGCTGCCGAGTTCGACGATGCGGGAAAAGACCCGCATGGCCTCCAGGGTGTCCATCGTCGGGCGTCCCGTTTGTCGCCGATTCGCGAACAATGAATTCGATCCGGGATGGTTTATTCCCGGCGATGCCGCTGTCAAGCTCGGGCGGACATCGAAGCGTACCCGGGAGGGATGACATGGCAAAGGTTCTGGTTCTCTATTACTCGTCGTACGGTCACATCGAGGCGATGGCCGAGGCGGTCGCGGCGGGCGTGCGCGAGGCGGGCTCGGTGGCCGTCGTCAAGCGCGTGCCCGAGACCGTCCCGGAAGAGGTTGCGCGCAAGTCGGGCTACCGGCTCGACCAGCGGGCGCCGGTGGCCACCGTCGCCGAAATGGCCGACTACGACGCGATCGTATTCGGCACGCCGACGCGCTTCGGCAACATGGCCTCGCAGATGAAGGCCTTCATCGACCAGGCCGGGTCGCTGTGGCTCAACGGCTCGCTGGTCGGCAAGGTCGGCGCGGTGTTCACTTCGTCGGCCACGCAGCACGGCGGGCAGGAGTCGACGATCCTCAGTTTCCATACCGTGCTGCTGCACCTGGGCATGGTCGTGGTCGGGCTGCCGTACGCGTTCCAGGGGCAGATGGGGGTGTCGGAGGTGATGGGCAACTCGCCGTACGGCGCGTCGACGATCTCCGACGGCGACGGCAGCCGCCAGCCCTCGGCCGTCGAACTCGCCGGCGCCCGCTGGCAGGGCGCGCACGTCGCGCGCATTGCGGCGCGCCTCGCCTGAACGAGTTGCGGCCCGGGGCAGCGGACGGAGCCGCTGCGGCCGGGCCGCGTGGGGAGGAGGAAGGCGTCGGTCAGTTGACGTTGCGATACAGGTCGGGGAAGACGTCCTTGAGCTTGCGGCCGGTGCTGGCGAGGGTGACCTCGCCGGT
>JANJTK010000174.1 GCA_024711155.1 Burkholderiaceae bacterium | reverse complement strand
CGGCGCAAGGCAGCGAGACGCCCGGCGCGCTCGCCGGCTGCAGCCGAGCCGAGCGCCGCGCAGGCGAGCGCCCCGCAGGCGAGCGCCGCACCGCCGGCGCCGACCGCGTCGGTGGTGGGCGATTCCGATCCGTCCGCCGCCGGCGACTCCTGGGATCCCGCGCCGTCGGCGGCGCTGGCGCCGGAGCCCGACCTCACGGCGCCGGGGGACGCGCCTGCGGCGGAGGCGTCCGGTGTGCAGGCCTCCCCGAACGACGCTGCGTCGTCCGATGGCGCGAGCGCCGCCGCGCGCGCCGCGCAAGCCCCGGTCGCGCAGGCTGTCGAGGCCCCGGTGGTGGTCGTCCCGCAATCCGGTCAGGTGCGCTATCGCGTCCACTACGGCGATCCCGAGGACGGCAACGTCGTGGCCACGGTCGAGCAGACCTTCGAGATCGGCCCCGATCGCTATCGGCTCTACAGCGAAGGCCGCGCGCACGGGCTGATCTCGTGGGTCTATCGCGGCGTGATGGTGCAGGAGAGCGTCGGCCGGGTCGGCGCGGCGGGGCTCGAGCCGGCGAGCTATCGCGAGCAGCGCGGCGACCGTCCGGAGCGCCGGGTGGCGGTGGACGCGGCGAGCCGCGAGGCGGTGTTCGCGTCGGGACAGCGCTTTCCGGCGCCATCGGGGCTGCAGGATCGGCTGTCGGTGGCGGTGCAGCTGGCGCTGCTGCGCCGCGCGCGCCCGGAGTGGTTCGAGCCGGGCGCGAGCGTCGTGCTGCCGATGGTGCTCGCGTCGCGCATCCAGGAGGTCGTCTGGCGGGTCCGCGGACCCGAGGCGGTGAAGACCGACGACGGCGTGGTGCAGGCGTTCCGGCTGACACGCCAGAACCTGGGCAGCGACGATCCGGTCATCGACCTGTGGCTCGCGCTCGACGCGAGCATCGTCCCGGTGCGGCTGCGCATCGGCGAGCCGGGCGGACGCTCGCTCGACCAGGTGCTGGCGGCGCGCTGACTGCGCTATGCTGCGCGCGATGACGCGCGTCTTCCATCGCACGCTCGGCCGCACCTTGCCCGTCGCCGTGTCGGGCAGCGGCGTGACGCTGCGCGACGCCGACGGCCGATCGTACATCGACGCCTCCGGCGGCGCGGCGGTCTCCTGTCTCGGCCACGGCCACCCGGAAGTCACGGCGGCGATGCACGCGCAGATCGACCGCCTTGCCTACGCGCACACGAGCTTCTTCACCACCGAGGTCGCCGAGGCGCTGGCCGATACGCTGGTCGCCGATGCGCCCGAGGGCATCGGCCACGTCTACTTCGTCTCGGGCGGTTCGGAGGCGATCGAGGCGGCGCTGAAGATGGCGCGCCAGTACTTCGTCGAGACCGGCCAGCCCGAGCGGCGCCACTTCGTCGCGCGCCGCCAGAGCTACCACGGCAACACGCTCGGTGCGCTCGCGGTGGGCGGCAACGAATGGCGGCGCGCGCAGTTCGCGCCGCTGCTGATCGACGTCGCGCACGTCTCGCCGTGCTACGAGTACCGCGACCGCGCCGACGACGAGACCCCCGAGGCTTACGGCCGGCGCCTGGTTGCCGAACTGGAGGCCGAATTCGAGCGGCTCGGGCCGCGCAACGTGATCGCGTTCGTCGCCGAGACCGTGGTCGGCGCTACGGCGGGGGCGGTGCCTCCGGTGCCCGGCTACCTGCGCGGCGTGCGCGAGCTGTGCGACCGGCACGGCATCCTGCTGGTCCTCGACGAGGTCATGTGCGGCATGGGGCGCACCGGCACCCTGCACGCGTGCGAGCAGGAGGGCGTGGCGCCGGACCTGATGACGATCGCGAAGGGGCTCGGCGGGGGCTACCAGCCGATCGGGGCCGTGCTCGTGCAGCAGCGGATCTTCGACGCCTTCGCGCGCGGCAGCGGCTTCTTCCAGCACGGGCACACCTACCTCGGCCACGCGGTCGCGTGCGCGGCGGCGCTCGCCGTGCAGCGCGTGATCCGGCGCGACGGGCTGCTCGCGGCGTGCGCCGAGCGGGGCGCGCAGCTGCGCGCGCGGCTCGGCGAGCGCTTCGGCGCGCATCCGCACGTGGGCGACATCCGCGGGCGCGGCCTGTTCATGGCGATCGAACTGGTGTCGGAGCGCGCGACGAAGGCGCCGTTCGACCCGGCGCTGAAACTGCACGCGCGCATCAAGCAGGAAGCGATGGCGCGCGGGCTGATGGTGTACCCGATGGGCGGGACGATCGACGGACGGCGCGGCGACCACGTGTTGCTCGCACCCCCGTTCATCGTCACGCCGCAGCAGGTCGACCGGATCGTCGAGCTGCTCGGCGAGGCCGTCGACGCGGCGCTGCCCGGCGGCTGAGGACTTTCGCGCGGAGCGGCGATTCGGCGCCCTGCATCCGCGTTCGCGCCGGTTCCGGATTCGGGAAGCACCGGGCTTGCCTGCCGCGTGCCGGCGGGGATAATGATCCGGTCAGGTCGCAACACACACGAGGAGTGGCCCCATGAGGAAGACCCTGAAGGCGGCGCGGCTGGCCGCGCTCGTCGGCGCTGCGCTGTCGGCGGCGGCGTTCACGGCGCCGGTCGCGGCGCAGCAGAAGTTCATCACCATCGGCACCGGCGGCGTCACCGGCGTCTACTACGCGGCGGGCGGAGCGATCTGCCGGCTCGTCAACAAGGATCGCGCGAAGCACGGCATCCGCTGCTCGGTCGAGTCGACCGGCGGCTCGGTCTTCAACGTCAACACGATCAAGGCCGGCGAGCTCGACCTCGGCTTCGCGCAATCCGACGTGCAGTTCAACGGCGTCAAGGGCGTCGGGCAGTTCAAGGACGCCGGGGCCTACGGCGACCTGCGCGCCGTGTTCTCGGTGCACCCGGAGCCGTTCACCGTCGTCGCGCGCAAGGAAGCCAACGTCCAGTCGTTCGCCGACTTCAAGGGCAAGCGCTTCAACGTCGGCAACCCGGGTTCGGGCACGCGCTCGTCGATGGAAGAGCTGCTCGGCGCGCTCGGCTGGAAGCTCGGCGACTTCGGCCTGGCGGCCGAGCTGAAGGCCGACGAGCACGGTCCGGCGCTGTGCGACGGCAAGATCGACGGTTTCTTCTACGCGGTGGGCCATCCGTCGGCGAACATCCAGGATCCGACCACCTCGTGCGGCGCGAAGCTCGTCCCGCTCGCCGGCCCGGCGGTCGACAAGCTCGTCGCCGACAAGCCGTACTTCGCGCGCGCGACGATCCCCGGCGGGCTCTATCCGAACAATCCGCAACCGACCCAGACCTACGGCGTGCTGGCGACGGTCGTGTCGTCGGCGAAGACTCCGCCGGACACGGTCTACCAGGTCGTCAAGGCGGTGTTCGACAACTTCGACGAGTTCCGCAAGCTGCACCCGGCACTCGCGAGCCTGAACCCGCAGAACATGGCGAAGGACGGCCTCTCGGCGCCGCTGCACGAGGGGGCGCTGCGCTACTACCGCGAGAAGGGCTGGGTGAAGTAGCCGCCGCGCCGCTGGCATGAGCGACAGCGGCAAGCCGTCGGCTGAACTGCAGCAACTCGTCGCCGACGCCGACACCGGCGGCCGGGCCGCGTCGGGCTTCTCCGGCGCGGTCATCACGGCCGTCGCGGTCGGGTGGTCGCTGTGGCAGCTCTGGTACGCGTCGCCGCTGCCGTTCTCGCTCGGGTTCGGGCTGCTCAACGACACCGAGGCGCGCGCGCTGCACCTGGGGCTCGCGCTGTTCCTCGCGTTCCTCGCGTTTCCGGGTTCGCGCCGCCCGGGGGTTCGCAACCGCGTGCCGCTCGCCGACTGGCTGTTCGCGGCGGCCGGCGCGTTCGCGGGCGCCTACCTGCTGCTGTTCTACAACCAGCTCGCATTGCGGCCCGGCGTGCCGATCGCGCTCGACATCGCGGTCGCCACGCTCGGCATGGTCCTGCTGCTGGAGGCGACGCGGCGCGCGGTCGGTGCGCCGATGGCGATCCTCGCGCTCGTGTTCATCGGCTACGTGTTCCTGGGCCCGTACCTGCCCGACGTCGTCTCGCACAAGGGCGCGTCGCTGCAGCGGATGATCTCGCACATGTGGCTGACCACCGAGGGCGTCTACGGCGTCGCGCTCGGCGTGTCGGTCGGCTTCATCTTCATCTACGTGCTGTTCGGCTCGCTGCTCGACCGGGCGGGCGCGGGCAACTACATGATGCAGGTGTCGTTCGCGATGCTCGGGCACCTGCGCGGCGGACCCGCCAAGGTTGCGGTGGTGTCGTCGGGCCTCAACGGGCTGATCTCGGGTTCGTCGGTCTCCAACGTCGTCTCGGGCGGAATCTTCACGATCCCGCTGATGAAGAAGGCCGGCTATGGCGGCGTGAAGGCCGGCGCGATCGAGACCGCGTCGTCGGTCAACGGCCAGATCATGCCGCCGGTGATGGGCGCCGCGGCGTTCCTGATGGTCGAGTACGTCGGCATCCCGTACACCGACATCGTCAAGCACGCGTTCCTGCCGGCGGCGATCTCGTACGTGTCGCTGTTCTACATCGTGCACCTCGAGGCGCTGCGCCTCGGCATGGCGCCGAGCGCGAGCCGGCGGCCGCGCGGCGCGCGCGAGCGCGCGCGCGCGGGGGCGCTGGGACTGTCCGGCACGATCGCGGTGCTGGGCGCGATCTACTGGATCGCGCTCGGCGCGAAGGCGCTGCTGGGCGCGGCGGCCCCGTGGGCGCTCGGCGCGCTGCTGCTCGCGCTGCACGTCGCGCTGCTGCGGATGGCGAGCCGCTTCCCGGACCTGCCGCAGGACATCGACGTCGACAACCCGGTGCTGCCCGACACCTGGCCGACGGTGCGCGCCGGGCTGCACTTCCTGATCCCGATCGGGATGCTGATCTGGTGCCTGATGATCGAGGAGATGAGCCCGGCGCTCAGCGCGTTCTGGGCGACCGTGACGCTGGTCGCGCTGATGCTGACGCAGCGGCCGCTGGTGGCGCTGTTCCGCGGCGCCCCGGCTGCCGGCGCGTGGCGCGACGGCGCGCGCGAGGTCTGGCAGGGACTGAACGACGGCGCGCGCAACATGATCGGCATCGGCGTCGCGACCGCGACCGCCGGCATCATCGTCGGCGGCATCACGCTGACCGGGCTCGGCTTCCGGATGACCGACTTCGTCGAAGTGGTGTCGCAGGGCAACGTGATCGCGATGCTGCTCTTCACCGCGTTCGTCTGCCTGGTGCTGGGGCTCGGCGTGCCCACCACCGCGAACTACATCCTGGTCGCGTCGCTGATGGCGCCGGTGATCGTCGAACTCGCCGCGCAGAGCGGGCTGATCGTGCCGCTGATCGCCGTGCACCTGTTCGTCTTCTACTTCGGGATCATGGGCGACATCACGCCGCCGGTCGGGCTGGCGTCGTTCGCGGCCGCCGCGATCTCGGGCGAGGACGCGATCCGCACCGGCCTGCAGGGCTCGGTCTACGCGCTGCGCACGGTGGTGCTGCCGTTCGTGTTCGTCTTCAATCCGGCGCTGCTGCTGATCGACGTCAGCGGGTGGTGGGAGCTGACGCTGGTCGTGGCGGCATCGACGATCGCGTCGCTGGTGTTCGCCGCGGCGACGATGGCGTGGTTCCGCACCCGCTGCCGCTGGTGGGAGGTGGTGCTGCTGCTCGTCGCGACCTTCGCGCTGTTCCGGCCCGACTTCTTCATGGATCGCTATGCGGCGCGTTACGTCGAGGTGCCGGCGGCGCGGATCTTCGAGGTCGCGCAGCAGCTCGGCGAGGACGAGCGGCTGGCGCTGATTATCGAGGGCACGAACCTCGAGGGCGACGACGTGCGCAAGACGGTCGGCGTGCAGCTCGGCGCGCCCGGCGACGGGCGCAAGCGGCTGCAGGAGGCCGGCATCAGCGTGGTCGCGCTCGGCGACCAGGTGCAGGTCGGCAACGTGCGCTTCGGCAGCCGCGCGAGGAAGGCCGGCTTCGAGGCGGGCTGGCGAGTCGGCGGGGTGCTGGTGCCGGCGGAGCGGCCTTCGGCGCACTGGGTGTATCTGCCAGCGTTGCTGGTGGTCGGGTTCGTCTGGTGGGGGCAGGGGCGGCGGCTGCGGGGCGCGGCGGGGGCTTGAGGCGGGGCGGGGCCCTGCGGTGCGGTGTTGCGTGCCAGCCGGTGCGCGCGCCGGGCGGCGCGCCCCGAAGGGCCCGGCGCCGCCACGGGCCGGCCGCGGCGGTCGGTGCTGCGCACCGACTGCCCTGCGCTGCTCGCCTCGGGGTCGCGCGGCGGAACTCGCTACGCGC
>JANJTK010000273.1 GCA_024711155.1 Burkholderiaceae bacterium | reverse complement strand
GTTCTGACCAATGACAGCTCGCTCGCCAAGCGAATGCGCTTCATGCGGAATTTCGGCTTCGCCGGAGTTGACCAGGTGGATTACGTTGGAACGAACGGCAAGATGACTGAGATGGCGGCCGCCATGGGGCTGACGTCGCTCGAAAGTATCGACGAAATCATCGCGGCCAATGAGCGTAATTATCGCGCTTATCAATCGGGTCTGAGCGGTTTGCCCGGAATCCGTCTGAACGCCTACAACGAGGCTGAACGAAACAACTTCCAGTACATTATAGTCGAGGTGAATGAAGTAGAGGCCAATATCAGCCGCGACAGACTTGTCCAAGCTCTTCACGCTGAAAACGTGCTCGCCCGGCGGTATTTCTATCCGGGAATACACCGTATGGAGCCATATCGTTCATATTACCCGCACGCCAATTTGCTTCTCTCAGAAACCGAAGCACTTACTCAACGTGTGATGAGCTTGCCAACCGGCACTGCGGTGAGCACCGCGGACGTAGTGGCCGTATGCGACATCATCCGTACTGCAGCCGCGATCTAGAATCTGTGTACCGACAGGTTCAGACTGTGAGGAGACGAACTTGCTTCACAAGGTTCGCAAACTGCCACGTTGGACGGTGCGCCGCGCAGAGCACGTCATGGCAATGGCCGCGATTCGCAGTCGCGCATCTATCGAGCGGATTCAACTGGAGCGTGCGCGGATCGAGAACCTATCGGGCAAGGATCTTCCCAAGAATCCTCTGATTTCGATTACCATTGCCACGTTCAATCGCGCTGATATCTTGGTTGAGCGCACGCTACCGAGTGTATTTGGCCAGACCTACCAGAATTTCGAGGTCGTGATTGTCGGCGATCAATGTACCGATGACACAGGTGTTCGACTCGCCGCGTTACGTGACCCGCGCATTCGGTTCACGAATCTTGCAAAGCGGGGAAACTATCCAAAACAACGAACTCGGCAATGGAAAGTTGCGGGCTCCGTCCCTCTCAATGTCGCGCTGCACAGCGCAGCGGGGGCCTGGATCGCCCATCTGGACGATGACGATTGCTTCC
>JANJTK010000110.1 GCA_024711155.1 Burkholderiaceae bacterium | reverse complement strand
GCGTCTCCTGCATCACCCGCACGAATACCTCCTCGAGGTCGGCCTGCGCGAGCTCCATCTCCTCGATGCGGCACCCCGCGGCGCGCAGCGCCGCCAGCATCGACTCGACGCCGGCGTAGTCGTCGACGCGCAGGCTCACCGGCGCGCCGCCCCGCTGCGGGCCGTCCGGCGCCGGCGCGTCACCCGTCGCCGGCGTGCCGCCCGCGATCGCGTCCGGGATTCGCAGGTGGGCGAGCGTCGCCGGCAGCGGCGCGCCGGACAGCCGCAGGCGCAGCCGTCCGCCCGCGAAGCGGCGCAGCAGCGCCTGCGTGCGGTCGAGCGCGACCAGCGCGCCCTGCTTGAGCATCCCGATGCGGTCGCACAGCTGCTGCGCCTCGTCGAGGTAGTGCGTCGTCAGCACGATCGTGTGGCCGTCGCGGTTCAGGCGCCGGACGAACTGCCACAGCGACTGCCGCAGCTCGACGTCGACGCCCGCCGTGGGCTCGTCGAGCACGATCACCGGCGGCCGGTGCACGAGCGCCTGCGCGACCAGCACGCGCCGCTTCATGCCGCCCGACAGCATCCGCATGTTCGTTTCGGCTTTCGACGACAGGTCGAGATTGGCGAGGATCTCGTCGATCCAGTCGTCGTTGCGGCGGAGCCCGTAGTAGCCCGAGCTGATGCGCAGCGTCTCGCGCACGGTGAAGAACGGGTCGAACACGAGTTCCTGCGGCACCACGCCGAGCGCGCGGCGCGCGGCGCGGAAGTCGCGCGCAACGTCGTGGCCCATCACCGCCACCTGGCCGGCGCTCGCGCGCACGAGCCCCGCCACGATCGAGATCAGCGTCGTCTTGCCGGCGCCGTTGGGGCCGAGCAGGCCGAAGAACTCGCCCTGCGCGATCGACAGCGACACCCCGCGCAGCGCCTCGAAGTCGCCGTAGCGCCGCGCGAGGCCGCGCACGTCGATCGCCGGCGTCATGCGTGCGGTTCGCCTGCCGCCGTGCCCGAACCCGGCGCCGTGCCGAAGAGCAGCCGTTCGACCCCGTACAGGCCGGCGAGCTTGCGCAGGTTGTCCGGCGCGCCCGCGAAGGCGCAGGCGCGGCCGCGCGCGCGCGCCTGGCGCGCCAGTTCGAGCAGCACGCCGACCAGCGACGAGTCGAAGCGCCGGCATGCCGACAGGTCGAAGCGCGGCTGCGCCGATTCGAGACCCGCGAGCGCCTGCCCGAGCGCGGCGCGCGCGTTCGCGAAGGTCACCTCGTCGGGCAGCGTCGTCACGACTTCTTCGCCGGCGGCTGCCGGTTCTTGTCGGCGAGCGCGCGCAGCAGGCCGTCGATGCCGCCGGCGCTCACCTCCTGCGCGAACTGGGTCCGGTAGTTCTCGACCAGCCAGACGCCGAGCACGTTGACGTCGTAGATCTTCCAGCCGTCGGGCGTCTTCATCATCCGGTAGTCGAGCTGGATGGGTTCGCCGCGCGGCTGCAAGACTTCGCTGCGCACGATCACGTCGGTGTCCTGCGGACCGGCGCGCAGCGGGCGCATGCGCACCTTCTGGTCGGCGACCGACGACAGGGCGCCCGAGTAGGTGCGCATCAGCAGCGCCCGAAACTCGGTCATCAGCTGCTGCTGCTGCGGCGGCGTGGCGCTGCGCCAGTGACGGCCGACCGACAGCGCGGTCATGCGCCGGAAGTCGACGTGCGGCATGACGGTCGAATCGACCAGCTGGTCGAGCTTGCGCGCGTCGCCCGCCTGCAACTCCTTGTCGGCGCGGATGCGCTCGAGGATCCCGGTGCTCAGCCGCTCGATCAGCTTGTCGGGCGGCTCGATTTCGGCCAGCGCAGGCAGCGGCAACAGCGCCAGCGCCGAGGCCAGCAACACGAACCGTCTTCGCTTCATGGCTTTCCTGTGGACCCCGTGGCGGGGGCAGATGGCGACGCCGACGGCGCTCCAGCGGGTAACGGCGCCGACGGCGCCTCCGGATCATCCTCGGGATCCCAGCGCGGCGCGTCGTCGCGCTGCGGCGGCGGGTCACCGTCGTAGACCTGGCTGCGCCGGCGCTGCAGGTAGCCGTCGCGGATGAATGCATAGGGGTCGAGCGCCGCGCCGTCGATCACGCGCCCGGCCCGCAGCAGCGCCGCCCGGTCGTCGATCGCGCGCAGCAGGATCGCGTTGTTGCGCCTGCCCTCGGAGTCGATGGTCTGGACGAGGTCGCCGCGCGCGTCGACGACGCGTGCCGGCGCGTCGCGCAACGTCGACGGCCCGAGCAGCGGCAGCATCAGGTACGGGCCGGGCGGAACGCCCCAGCGCCCGAGCGTCTGGCCGAAATCCTCGTTGTGCTTCTCGAGGCCGAAGTGCGTCGCGACGTCGACCATGCCGGCCAGGCCGAGGGTCGAGTTAAGCGCGAAGCGACCGAGGTCGGAAACCGCCGCGTCCGGCTTGCCCTGCAGCAACTGGTTCGCCGCGGTCCACAGGTCGGCGAGGTTGCCGAACACGTTGCCGACGACGACCCTGATCTCCTCGGGGACGAAGTCGCGATAGCCTCGCGCGACCGGCTCGAACGCGATCCGGTCGACCGTGTCGTTGAAGCGGTAGACCGCGCGGTTCACCGGCTCGAGCGGGTCGCGCCGCGCCGCCGGCGCTCCCGGTGCCGCGCACCCCGCGAGCAGCGCGAGCGCCAGCAACGCGGCAGCGCGCGTTGCCGCGCTGCTCACTTGCCGCCCCCTTCGGCAGCCTTGCCGTACAGGAACTGCCCGATCAGGCTCTCGAGCACGACCGCCGACTGCGTCATCGTGATCCGCTCGCCGGGCGCGAGCATCGCCGCGTCGGCACCGGGCTCGAGCCCGATGTACTGCTCGCCGAGCAGGCCGGAGGTGAGGATCTTCGCCGACGAGTCCTTCGGAAAGCGGTAGCGCTGGTCGAGCGCGAGCACGACCTCCGCCTGGTAGGCCTGGTCGTCGAACCGGATCGCCGCCACGCGCCCGACGACGACGCCGGCGCTGCGCACCGCGGCGCGCGGCTTCAGGCCACCGATGTTGTCGAACCGGGCGCTCGCCTCGTAGGTGGGCCCCAGCCCGACCGCGCTGCTCATGTTGCCGGCGCGCAGCGCGAGGAACACCAGCGCCGCGAAGCCGAGCAGCACGAACAGCCCGACCAGCAGGTCGACTCCCGAGCGTTTCATTGCGTCTTCTCCATCTGCGAATCCTCCCGCGCCGCGTCGATCAGGGCTTCAGGTAGAAGAAGCCCAGCACGGCGAGCAGCAAGAACAGCGCGACCAGCGCCTCGACTCCGGTGAATTTCATTGCGTCCTTTCCGTTTGCGGATTTGATCGGGCCGTCTTCAGGTGGCGTTGAACATCAGCGCGGTCATGACGAAGTCGAGCCCGAGGATCGCCAGCGACGCCGCCACCACCGTGGTGGTGGTGGCGCGCGCGACGCCCTCGGGCGTCGGCTGCGCCTGGTAGCCGACGAACAGCGCGACGAAGGCGACTGTGAACCCGAACACGACGCTCTTGACGACGCCGTTGCCGACGTCGTCGAGCCAGTCGACCCCGCTCTGCATCTGCGACCAGAACGCGCCGGCGTCGACGCCGATCATCTCCACGCCGACCAGGTACCCGCCGAGCACGCCGAGCGCCGAGAACAGCGCCGCCAGCAGCGGCATCGCGATGACCGCCGCGGCGAAACGCGGCGCCAGCACGCGCGCGACGGGATCGACCGCCATCATCTCCATCGCGTCGATCTGCTCGCCCGCCTTCATCAGCCCGACCTCGGCCGTCAGCGAGGTGCCGGCGCGCCCCGCGAACAGCAGCGCCGTCACCACCGGCCCCAGCTCGCGCACCAGCGACAGCGTGACGAGCACGCCGAGCGCCTCCTCCGACCCGTAGCGGCGCAGCGTGTAGTAGCCCTGCAGCCCGAGGACGAATCCGATCAGCAACCCCGACACCAGGATGATCGACAGCGAGTAGTTGCCGATGAAGTGGATCTGGTCGACGACCAGCCGCGGCCGGCGCAGCGCCGCCAGCGCGAGCGCGCACAACCGCAGGAAGAAACGCGCGCCGGCCCCGGTCGCGGCGACGAACGCGGCCAGCGCCTGCAGCGGAGCGAGAAGCGCGCGCATCATCGCCCGAGCCCGAGGTCTTCGGCGAGCGGCCGCGCCTGGTGATGGAACGCGATCGGCCCGTCGATGTCGCCCTCGAGGAACTGGCGCACGTTCGGATCCGCCGACGACTTCATTTCCTGCGGATTGCCCTGCGCGGCGATGCGCCCGCCCGCGAGCAGGAACACGTGGTCGGCGATCGCGAACGCGTCCTTGATGTCGTGCGAGATCACGATCGACGCGCAGCCGAGCGCGTCGTTGAGCCGGCGGATCAGCTGCGCCACCGTCGCCAGCGCGACCGGATCGAGCCCCGCGAACGGCTCGTCGTACATGATCAGCGGGGGGTCGAGCGCGATTGCGCGCGCGAGCGCCACGCGCCGCGCCATCCCGCCCGAGAGTTCGGAGGTGCGGAAGTGCGCAGCGCCGCGCAGGCCGACCGCCTCGAGCTTCATCAGCACCAGGTCGCGGATGATCGCCTCGGGCAGGTCGGTGTGCTCGCGCAGCGGGAACGCGACGTTCTCGAAGGCGCTGAGGTCGGTGAACAGCGCGCCGAACTGGTAGAGCATGCCCATCCGGCGCCGGATCCGGTACAGGCCGTCGCGGTCGAGCCGGTGCACGTCCTCGCCGTCGAACACGACCCTGCCCTGCTGCGGGCGCAGCTGTCCGCCGATCAGCCGCAGGATGGTCGTCTTGCCCGAGCCGGAACCGCCGATCAGCGCGCACACCTTGCCGCGCTCGAAGCGCATCGTGACGTCGTCGAGGATGACGCGCTTGCCGTATCCGAACCGGACCCTGTCGAGCGAAAGGAACTCTGGCGCCAACGGATGCCGTCCTGGGATTCGCTATTGGTATTGGTCTTGTTCCGAGCCTGCAATTCTAAACCGCCCGGGCTCCCGGGCACGGCGCCGCCCGGCGGTCGGTGTGCGACAGTCGGCATATACTCGCCGGGATGACCGATCCGACCGTCGTGGAGCCGCAACGGGTGCTCGAGCGCGCCCGCGAAGTGCTGCGCATCGAGGCCGAGGCGGTCGCTGGCCTGGCGCAGCGCATCGACGCGAGCTTCGTCGACGCGTGCCGCGCAATCATCGCGTGCACCGGCCGCGTCGTTGTCAGCGGCATCGGGAAGTCGGGGCACGTGGCGCGCAAGATCGCCGCCACGCTGGCCTCCACCGGCACCCCGGCGTTCTTCGTGCATCCGGCCGAGGCGAGCCACGGCGACCTCGGCATGGTCACGCGCGACGATGTGTTCGTCGCGCTGTCGAACTCGGGCAGCACCGAGGAACTGCTGCGCATCGTTCCGGTGGTCAAGCGGCAAGGCGCGCGCCTGATCGCGATCACCGGCAACCCGGATTCCCAGCTCGCCCGCCTGGCCGACCTGCACCTGGACGCCACGGTCGAGCGCGAGGCGTGCCCGCTGAACCTCGCGCCGACCGCGAGCACGACGGCCGCGCTGGCGCTGGGCGACGCGCTGGCGGTGGCGCTGCTCGACGCGCGCGGCTTCGGGCCGATGGACTTCGCGCTGTCGCATCCGGGCGGCGCGCTGGGCCGGCAGCTGCTCACGCGCGTGGGCGACCTGATGCGCTCGGGCGACGCGCTGCCGCGGGTCGTGCAGGGCGCGCGGCTGGTCGACGCGATCCTCGAAATCACGCGCAAGCGCATGGGGATGACGGCAGTCGCGACCCCGGACGGGCGGCTCGCCGGCATCTTCACCGACGGCGACCTGCGCCGGCTCATCGAGCAGGGGCGCGACCTGCGCGGACTCTCGATCGACGAAGTGATGACGCGCACCCCGGCCACGGTGGACGCGCAGATGCTGGCGGCTGCGGCAATGCGGGTGATGGAGGAGCGCCGGATCAGCCAGTTGCTGGTGGTCGACGCGCAGCAGCGGCTCGAAGGCGCGCTGCACGTGCACGACCTGCTCGCCGCGAAGGTCGCCTGAAGTGGGCCTGCCCCGCGACATCTCGCGCCGCGCCGCCGCCGTGCGCCTGGTGGCGCTCGACGTCGACGGCACGCTCACCGACGGCCGGTTGTTCATCGGACCGACCGGCGAGGCGATGAAGGCGTTCTCGGTGCGCGACGGCTTCGGCCTCGCGCTGCTGCGCGAGGCCGGCGTGAAGCTGGCCGTGATCACCGCGCGCCGCTCGGCAATCGTCGAGGTGCGCGCGGCCGAGCTGAAATTCGACCACGTGCTCCAGGGGGTCGAGGACAAGGCGGCGGCGCTGCGGGAGTCGTGCACGCGCTTCGGCCTCGGCACGCACCAGGCCGCCTTCATGGGCGACGACTGGCCCGACCTCGGCGCGATGGCGCTCGCCGGCCTGGCGGCCAGCGTGGCCGACGCGCCGCAACAGGTGCGCGAGCGCGCGCACTGGGTGTCGCGCGCTCCGGCCGGTCGCGGCGCGGTGCGCGAGTTCGCCGAATTCGTGCTGCATGCGCAGGACCGCTTCGACGCCGCGCTCGCGCGGCGCACGGGCGCCGCGCCGTGAAGGCGCGCCTGCAGGACCGGCTCGCCGCCGGCTTGTCGGTGGCGCTGCTGGTGGGACTCGCCGCCGGCACCTACTACTTCGCGCAGAAGTCGCTGCGCGACACCGGCATCGCCGCCGCGCGGCCGCCGGCGGGCGAGCCCGATTACTTCGTCGAGGGCGCGGTGTTCACGCGCTTCGACGCGCGCGGCGAGCCCGCGTTTCGCGTGTCGGCCCGGCGCATCGAGCACTTCCCCGACGATCGCGTCGCCGCGTACGAGGAGCCGCAGATGGTGAGCCTCGATCCGGCCCGGCCGCGCGTCGAATTGCGCGCCGAGCGCGGGCGTTCGACCGACGACCTGGCGGAGACCATGCTGGCCGGCAAGGTCGTCATGGTCCGCGGCGCTTCGCCGTCCGAGCCGGCGCTGACGATCCGCAGCGAACGCGTCACGGTTCATCACGAGACCGGAGTCGCACGCACCGACCAGCCGGTGCGCGTCGAGCGCGGCGCCTCGGTCTTGACGGGCGTCGGGATGGAATTCAATAATGCGGCCCGCTCGTTGAGGGTCGATTCCCGCGTGCGCCTCACCTGGCAACCGCCGCCACCTCCCCGCTGACCATGCGCGCGTTCGCCGCCCCCCACCGTCCCGCCGATCGCGCCTCCGATCGCGCCTCCGATCGCGCTGCCGGCCGACTGCGCCGTGCGGCTGCGCTGGCAGCCACGGTCGCCGCGCTCGCAGTGGCGCTCGGGACGCCGGCGCGCGCCGAGCGCGCCGACCGGAACCGGCCGATCAACGTCGAAGCCGACCGGATGCAGTACGACGACCAGAAGCAGACCAACGTCTTCAGCGGCAACGTCGTGCTTACGCGCGGCACGATCCTCGTGCGGGCGGACCGGCTGGTGCTCAGGCAGGACGCGGACGGCTTCCAGTACGCGAGCGCCACCGGGGCCCCGGCATCGTTTCGGCAGAAGCGCGACGGGGTCGAGCAGTTCATCGAGGGCGAGGCGCGCCAGATCGACTACGACGGCAAGCTCGAGACTTTCCGGCTCCGGCAGCAGGCGACCATGCGACGCACCGAGCGCGAGCGCGTCCTCGACGAAGTGCACGGCGGCGAGATCCTGTACGAGACCCGCGCCGATTTCTTCACCGTCGAGGGCGGCGCAGCCGGGACCCGGACGGCGGACAACCCGTCCGGACGGGTGCGCGTCGTGATCCAGCCGCGCGAACCGGCGGGCGCGGGCGCGCCGGCCCCGGCTGCGCCGGCACGGCTCGAACCGGCCGGGCAGATCGCGCCCGCGCGTCCCGGCGCGGCGCGGTGATGCAGAGCTCCGACCGAGACGACGCTCCGCACGTCGACAGCCGCCTGTCGGTACGCCACCTGATGAAGGCGTACCACGGCCGCAAGGTCGTGCAGGACGTGTCGCTCGACGTCGCCAGCGGCGAAGTGGTGGGCCTGCTGGGCCCGAACGGCGCCGGCAAGACGACCTGCTTCTACATGATCGTCGGCCTGGTGCCCTGCGACGGCGGCTCGATCGAGCTGGACGGGGCCGCGATCGGGCGGCTGCCGATCCACCGGCGCGCCCGGCTCGGGCTGTCGTACCTGCCGCAGGAAGCCTCGGTGTTCCGCAAGCTCAGCGTCGAGGACAACATCGTCGCGGTCCTCGAACTGCAGGCCGACGAGCGCGGCGCGCCGCTGTCGCGCAGCGAGATTGCCCGGCGGCTCGACGGGCTGCTGGCGGAACTGCAGATCGAGCAGATCCGCTCGAACCCGGCGCACTCGCTGTCGGGCGGCGAGCGGCGCCGCGTCGAGATCGCCCGCGCGCTCGCCGGGTCGCCGCGCTTCATCCTGCTCGACGAGCCCTTCGCCGGCGTCGACCCGATCGCGGTGATCGAAATCCAGCGCATTGTGCGATTTCTCAAGAATCGGCGAATCGGCGTGTTGATCACCGACCACAACGTGCGCGAGACGCTTGGCATCTGCGATCGCGCGTATATCATCAGGGCTGGTACCGTTCTTGCTTCAGGGCGACCGGACGAGGTCGTCCAGAACGAGGACGTCCGACGCTACTACCTCGGCGAGCACTTCTCGATGTAGCGGGACACGGCGCCTGGCGCCGCGGCGTTCGCCGGGACGGTGGCATTGCCCGGACGATCGATGAAGCCCTCGCTCCAGCTCAGACTCGCACCCCAGCTCGCGCTGACGCCGCAGCTGCAGCAGTCGATCCGGCTGCTGCAGCTGTCGACGCTCGAACTGAACCAGGAAATCGAACAGGCGCTGGCGGACAACCCGCTGCTCGAGCGGCTCGACGACCCCATGGGCGACTGCCTGCGGATCGCACCGAACGGCGGCATCGACGCGCCGCGCGCCGCCGACTCCGGCACCGGATCGGGCGACCCGCCCGCGAGCGACGATGGCGGAGGCGCCGAGTCCTTCGCCGAGGGCGCGGACAGCGCAGAAGCCGGCGATTGGGAAGCCGGCGGCGCGGACTGGGGCGCCGAGGGCGGCGCGCGCAGCGAAGGCGACGAGCGCGAGTACCCGCAGCTGTCGGCCGGGTCGGCCGGGCTGCACGAGCACCTGGAGGCACAGGTCGCCGGACTGCGCTGCACCGAGCGCGACCGGGCGCTGGTGCGCACGCTGATCGGCGCCCTCGACGAGGACGGCTACCTCGAAGGCTCGCTCGGGGAGATCGCGGACCTGCTGCCGCCGGAGCTCGAGATCGAGCCCGAAGAGCTGTCGACGGCGCTCAAGCTGCTGCAGAGCTTCGACCCCCCGGGGATCGGCGCGCGCGACCTGCGCGAGTGCCTGCTCCTGCAGATCGACGCCGGCGCCGGCGCGGAGACCGACCGGAGCACGCGGGCGCTCGCCCGCGCGGTGGCGGACCGGCATCTCGACACGCTCGCCGCGCGCGACTTCGCGCGCTTGCGCCGAGCGCTCGGCTGCGACGAGGAGGCGCTGCGCGGGGCGCAGGCGTTGATCCGCAGCCTCGACCCCCGCCCCGGTGCCGCCTTCGGCGGCGCAGAGTCGGGCTACGTGATCCCGGACGTGATCGTGCGGCGCGTGCGCAGCGCTTGGGTCGCGACGCTGAACCCCGACGTGGTCCCGCGCTTGCGCATCAACGACGCGTACGCGCAGATCCTCAAGCGCCAGCGCGGCGGCAACGCCGCGCTGGCGGGCCAATTGCAGGAAGCGCGCTGGCTGGTAAAGAACGTCCAGCAGCGCTTCGACACCATCCTGCGCGTGTCGCAGGCGATCGTCGATCGCCAGGCGGCCTTCTTCTCGCACGGCGCCGTGGCGATGCGTCCGCTGGTGCTGCGCGAGATCGCCGACGTGGTGGCGCTGCACGAATCGACGATTTCCAGGGTTACGACACAGAAGTACATGCTCACACCGTTCGGGATCGTCGAGCTGAAATACTTCTTCGGCAGTCACGTCGCGACCGACACCGGCGGGGCCGCCTCGAGCACCGCCATCCGCGCACTGATGCGGGAACTCTTCGCCGCCGAGGATCCCGCCCAACCGTTGTCCGATGGCCAGGTGGCCGAGATGCTGGGGCAGCAGGGGCTGGTGGTGGCACGCCGGACCGTGGCCAAGTACCGCGAGGCGTTGCGCATTCCGACCGCCCCGCAACGGCGGGCGGTCTGATTTTGTTGCGGCGCAGCAACCGGGCCCCAGATCAAGGCAGGCGCCGATATAATCCCCGCTTTTCCGGAACAGTCCGCGGTCGGGCGCGCGCGCATGCTGCGCAGCGTCACGCCAGGCCGCACCGACGCCTTCGCGATGAACCGCCTGTCCAGGCTGCTGCCGCCCAACAACGTCGTGATCGACCTGTCGGTCACGAGCAAGAAGCGCCTGTTCGAGCAGGTCGGATTGCTGTTCGAGAACAATCACGGCATCGAGCGCGGGAAGGTGTTCGATTCGCTGTTCGCGCGCGAACGGCTCGGCTCGACCGGGCTCGGCGAGGGCGTCGCGATCCCGCACGGCCGCATCAAGGGGCTGAAGGAGGCGCTGGCCGCCGTGGTGCGCCTTTCCGAGCCCGTGCCTTTCGATGCCCCGGACGGCAAGCCGGTCGGGCTGCTGGTCTTCCTGCTGGTGCCGGAAGCGGCGACCGAAGAGCATCTCGAGCTGCTGTCGGAGCTGGCCGAGCTGCTGTCCGATGGCACCGCGCGCGCCTCGCTGGCGCAGTGCGCCGACCCCGCCGAGCTGCACCGGATCCTGACCTCGCGCGAACCGCACCGACCGGCCGCCTGAACGGCTGGCGCGCACGCTGCGCTACAGGCAGCGGGTGGCGCGGTATGCTTCGCGGATGACCGTCACCGTCCGCACGCTCTACGAGCAGAACCGCGAGCAGCTCCAGCTCGCCTGGCTGACGGGCGAGGCCGGCGCCGATCGCGACGCGGCGCCGGGCTCGACCGAGCCGGCGGACCTGGTCGGCTACCTGAACCTGATCCACCCGAACCGGATCCACGTGCTCGGACACTCCGAGTACGCATACACGCAGCGCATCGGCGCGGCGCGCTGCGCGGCGCTCAACAAGGAGCTGCTCGCCGGCGGGCCGCCCGCGATCATCATCGCTGACGGGCTGGCGCCGGCGCCGAGCCTGCTCGAGTGCGCCACTGCCGACGAGCTGCCGGTGCTCGCCACGCCGCTGCCCGCGGCGCGCGTCATCGAATTCCTGCGCGTCTACCTGACGAAGGCGATCGCCAAGACCTGCACGATGCACGGCGTGCTGATGGACGTGCTGGGCATGGGCGTCCTGATCTCGGGCGAGTCCGGCCTCGGCAAGAGCGAGCTCGCGCTCGAACTGATCAGCCGCGGCCACGGGCTGGTCGCCGACGACGTGGTCGAGTTCGCGCGCATCGCGCCGCATGCGATCGAGGGCCGCTGCCCGGAGTTGCTGCGCAACCTGCTCGAGGTGCGCGGCCTCGGCTTGCTCGACATCCGCACGATCTTCGGCGAGACGGCGGTGCGCCGGAAGATGACGCTGAAGCTGATCGTGCACCTGATCCGGCGCAGCACGATGGACAACGAGTACCAGCGCCTGCCGCTGGAGGCACTCGCCGAGGACGTGCTCGGGTTGCCGATCCCGAAGGTCGTGGTTCCGGTGGCCGCCGGGCGCAACCTCGCGGTGCTCACCGAGGCTGCGGTGCGCAGCACGATCCTGCAGTTGCGCGGAATCGACGTCACCGGCGACTTCCTCGCGCGGCAGCGCAAGCTGATCGACTCGCAGCCCTAGGAGGCCGAAGCGATGCGCATCGTGCTCGTCACCGGCATATCGGGCTCAGGCAAGTCGATCGCGATCAACGTGCTCGAGGACGACGGCTACTTCTGCATCGACAACCTGCCGGTCGGATTCCTGCACGACGTGATCACGTCGCTGCGCGAGGCCGGCCACCAGAACGTCGCGGTGTCGGTGGACGCGCGCAGCGGCCAGTCGGTCGGGGACCTGCGCGAGATCGCGCGCGGGATGGGGCGCTTCGGCCACGACGTCAGGATCCTGTTCCTGAACGCGCGAACCGACACCCTGGTGCAGCGCTACTCGGAGACGCGGCGCCGACACCCGATGTCGATGCGCGCGGGCGACGCCGGCCAGGCGCCGACGCTGGTCGAGGCGATCGAGCGCGAGCGCGAGCTGATGTCGGCGATCGAGGACATCGGCGTGTCGCTCGACACCAGCGACCTGCACCCGAACGTGCTGCGCAGCTGGGTGCGCGACGTCGTCGGCGCCGAGCGCACACCGCTCACGCTGCTGTTCGAATCCTTCGCGTACAAGCACGGCGTGCCGCTCGACGCGGACCTCGTGTTCGACGTGCGCTGCCTGCCGAATCCGTACTACACGCAGGAGCTGCGCCCGCTGACCGGCCTCGACGAGCCGGTCGCCAACTACCTGCGCGCGATCCCGTCGGTCGAGCGCATGATCGAGCACGTCGCCGGCTTCCTCCACACCTGGCTGCCGCACTACATCCTGGAACACCGCAGTTACCTGACGGTGGCAATCGGATGCACCGGCGGCCAGCACCGCTCGGTCTACTGCGTCGAGGAGCTCGCGCGCCGCTTCCGTCGCATCGAGCACGTGCTGGTGCGGCATCGGGCGCTGGCGACGCGCGACGCGGCGCGCTCCTGAGCAGCGCCGGCGCCAGCGCGCGCCGGCCGGGAAGGCAGCGCGCGCAGAAGCGCCCGCACCGGCTGCGGCAACGCCGCCTGGCCCGTCTCGCCAAGCGGCAGCCAGAGCGCCGCGGACGATTGCGCCGCCCCCGCGGCTGCTTCCAGTTCGCAGACGAACGGCTGCACCCTCAGCCGGAAGTGCGTGAAGGCATGGTCGAACGCCGGCAGCGGCCGCGGCGGCGTCACGCGCAGGCCGAAGCGGCGCGCGAGTTCGGCCGCCGGCGCCGGGTCCGCGCCCGGATCGGCCAGCGCCGCTTCCGGCAGGCTCCAGAGCCCGCCCCACACGCCCGCGGGAGGGCGCCGCTCGAGCAGCACCTCGTCGCCGCGTCGCACCACCAGCATTGCGCAATGGCGCAGCGGCACGCTGCGCCGCGGGCGCGGCGCCGGCAACTGCGCCGTGGTCCCGTCGCGCAGCGCGACGCAGTCGCCGGCCAGCGGGCACGCGCCGCAGGCCGGGCGCGCGCGCAGGCACACCGTGGCGCCGAGATCCATCAGTCCCTGCGTGTAGGCCTCGATCCCGCGCGCGGGCAGCGCGGCCTGCGCGAAGTCCCACAGCCGCTTCTCGATCGCCGCCGCGCCCGGGTAGCCGCTCACCCCCGCGTGACGGCACAGCACGCGCCGGACGTTGCCGTCGAGGATCGCTTCGCGGCGTCCGAACGCGAACACGGCGATCGCCGCCGCCGTCGAGCGCCCGATGCCGGGCAAGCGCGCGAGCAGCGCCGCGTCGCCGGGGAACGCGCCGCCGTGCCGCCCGACCACCTCGGCCGCGCAGCGGTGCAGGTTGCGCGCGCGCGTGTAGTAGCCGAGCCCGCTCCAGAGCGCGAGCACCTCGTCGAGCCCGGCCGCAGCGAGCGCGCGCACGTCGGGGAAACGGGCGACGAAGCGCAGGTAGTACGGCACCACGGTGGCGACCTGCGTCTGCTGCAGCATCACCTCGGACAGCCAGACCCGGTACGGGTCGCGCGTTCGCTGCCACGGCAGGTCGTGGCGCCCGTGCTTCAGTTGCCAGTCGATCAGGCGTTCGGCGATCACCGGCCCGATTGTAGGCGCGCCGACGGCGGAACCGCCGCGAAATCGTCCCGCTGCACCGGCTCGCCGAGCAACTGGCGCACCTGGCGGCCGAATTCGGCGGCCAGCTCGACGCGCTGCTCGGCCTCGGCCCGCTCGCGCTCGATCTCGGCGATGCGTCCTTCAAGGCCGTCACTGGCCGCGAGCACGCGCCGCACGGACTCGAGGCGGCGCCTGAACTGCTCCTGGTGCTCGCGCGCCTGCGTCTCGATCGGCGTCATGACGGCGCGCAGCCACGCCTGGACCTCGCGTTCGGCAAGTTCCTGGATCTCGCGCAGCCTCAGCGCTACCGATTCGAAGTAGCTGCGCATCAGCGCCTTCTGCGACGTGGTCGCGAGCGTCAGCGCCCCGAAGCGGCGCCGCTGCAGCTGCGCGACCCGCTCGAGCTCGTCGAGGAACCGGTGCATCGGGTACGGCACCGGAGCGCCGAGCGCCATGCCGTGCTCGTCGTTGAACACGCGGTACATCGCGCCCATCAGCGCGGTCGCCTCGTCGACGATCCGGCCGGCTTCGCCGAAGTCGGCGCGCACAGCGTCGAGCAGCGTATCCATTTCCTCGCGCAAACCGAGCGAGAAGCTGCTTCGCAGCATCGCGTCGCGCGCGTCGCGCAGCCGGCGCCGCAGCGCTTCGCCGCCGAGCGAGCGGCCGAGCGCCTCCGATTGGCGCGCGAGCACCGCCCGCATCGCCTGCAGGCGGCGCAGGCTGCGCTCGAAGTCCTCGCGTTCGCGGCGGATGCGCGCGCCGGCGTGGTCCAGCACGCCGCGACTCTTGCCGCGCAGGCCCTGCAGCTCGACCAGTTGCTCGACCGCGTTGCGAAGTCGCGCGCCCAGGTCCGCGCAAGCCTGCGCGTGCAGCTCGCCGAACTCCCGTTCGACGTGCTCGCGGGCGATCTCGCGCTGCTGCGGCACCAACTCGCGACCGAGCGCGTACTCGAGGTCCGTGATGCGGCTGCGCCTGAGCAGCGACGCGTCGCCGCGGATCCGCGCCGCCAGCGCCTTCTGCGCCGACACCGGGAAGATGCGCTCGTTGGGCAGCCCCAGCTCGCGCGCAACCGAGCCGACCTGGCGCGCGATCTCGATCTGGATCTGGACGTCGTCCCGGATCCCGTCCCACAGCGCATCGATCCGGTTCAGGACGACGAAGCGGCCCTTGCCGTGGCTGGCGCTGACGTGCTCGCGCCAGACCTCGATGTCGCTGCGCGTCACGCCCACGTCGGCTGCGAGCACGAACAGCACGGCGTCGGCGGCCGGGATGAGCCTGAAGCTCAGGTCCGGCTCGGCCCCCATCGCGTTGAGCCCCGGCGTGTCGAGAATCACCAGGCCGAGCTCGAGCAGCGGGTGCGGGTAGTTGACGATCGCGTGTCGCCAGCGCGGGATCGCGATGCGCCCGTCGGCATCCGGCAGCGCCGCGCCCTGCGGATCGTCGGGGTCGTGCAGGCCGAGCAGCGCCGCCTGCGCGGGATCGACGTCGATCGTCTCGCGCACGCTCGCGAGCGCCGCCGCGAGGCCGTCCGGATCGGCCGGATCGACCTCGATCCCGATCCATTCCGCGTCGCGCTTCCTCAGTTCCGACAGCGTCAGCTTGCCCAGGCGCGTCTCGATCGGCAGCAGCCGCACCGAAGCCGGCCGCGCGCGGTCGTACAGGATCTCGGTCGGGCACATCGTGGTGCGCCCCGCCGCCGACGGCAGCATGCGCCGGCCGTATCCGCCGAAGAAGATCGCGTTGATCAGCTCCGACTTGCCGCGCGAGAACTCCGCGACGAAGGCGATCGTGATGCGCTCGCTGGCGAGTCGCTCGCAGATGCGCGCCACGCGCGCCTCGATCGACGGGTCGGACAGGCCCACCTCGGACAGCCAGCCCGCATAGCGCTGCACGACGCGCGCGACCTCGCGGCGCCACTGCCCATGGTCGGCGATGCTGTCTCCGAGGCTTCCCATCGGTGTGCGGGGATTCGCGCGGTTGCGTCGGTCCGATCTATAGCACACGCGATCTGCGGCCCGGACGCGGCGCCGCGCGCCACGCGCCGCGACCCGCCCTGCGGACGGTTCCGCGGCACGGACGGCGTGTTCAGCGCTGGCAGCGCGGGCAGTACCAGGTCGATCGCTGCGCCTGGCGCAGGCCGCGCACCGGCGCGCCGCAGACCCGGCACGGCTGCCCGCCGCGGTCGTAGACGAAACACTCCACCTGGAAACACCCGGCGGCACCGTCGCTCGCCACGAAATCGCGCAGCGTGGTTCCGCCGCAGGCGATCGCCTCCGAGAGCGTGGCGCGAATCGCGACTGCCAGGCGCTCGCAGCGCTCGCGGCCGAGGCGGTTCGCCGGCGTCGTCGGCCGGATGCCGGCGCGAAACAGGCTCTCGGACGCGTAGATGTTGCCGACGCCGACGACGACGTCGCCGGCGAGCAGCACCTGCTTGACCGGCGCGCGCCGGCCGTGCAGGCCGCGATGCAGCGCCGCGCCGTCGAACGCGTCGGACAGCGGCTCGACGCCGAGGCCGGCAAGCAGCGGATGCGCGAGCACGTCGCCATCCTTCGCGTCGTGCCAGACGATCGCACCGAAGCGGCGCGGGTCGTGATAGCGCAGCGTGCCGTGGCCGAACACGAAATCGACGTGATCGTGGCGCGCCGGCGGACCGGGCGACGCCGCAAAGCGCAGGTTGCCCGACATTCCGAGGTGAACCAGCAGCGTCCCGCGGCCGAAGTCGAGCGTCAGGTACTTGCCGCGCCGGCCGACCGAATCGAGCGTGCGCCCCTCGAGCAACTCCGGCAGGTCACGCCGCACCGGCCAGCGCAGGCGCGACTCGCGAATCTCGACGCGCTCGACCACGCGACCGCGCACCGTGCCGGCCAGGCCGAGGCGCACCACTTCGACTTCGGGGAGTTCGGGCATCGGCCGGTCGTTCGCTGATCGTGCGCCGCGACGGCGACCGGGCCGGACGATGGCCGGCGCCGGCCTCGGGTAATCTTGTCAGGCAGTTTAATGGAAACCGGCTCCCGCACATGACCGCATCGACCGCTTCGCCCGGCTCGCCCGGCTCGCCGCAAGCCGCCTCGACCTCAGGGTGCAGGCGCGTGCGCACGGGCGCTCTCGCCGCGTTCGCGATCGTCGCGCTCGCCGCCGGGGGCGGCGCCGGCCCACAGCCGCCC
>JANJTK010000084.1 GCA_024711155.1 Burkholderiaceae bacterium | reverse complement strand
CTGGGCGGCGCGCGCGAGTTCGCGCTCGCGGCGCGGCTCGCGGCCTGGCCGGCAGCGGTGCAGGCCGCGGTCGACGAGCTGGCGCCGCACGCGGTCGCCTTCTACCTGAAGGACCTGGCCGCCGAATTGCACTCTTACTACAATGCCGAGCGGGTGCTGGTCGACGACGACGCGACGCGCGCGGCGCGCGTGGCGCTGCTGCTCGCGACGCGCCAGGTGTTGCGCAATGGGCTGGCGCTGATCGGCGTGTCGGCCCCCGAGAGGATGTGATGGCCCAACGCACAGGCGAGGCGGCACGCGGGCGCATGCGCGGCGGCACGGCGCTCGGATTCCTGCTCGGACTGATCGTCGGTCTCGCGGTCGCGGTGGTGGTCGCGATCTTCGTCACGCGCGCGCCGATTCCGTTCTCGACCAAGGCCAAGCGGGCGCCCGATCGGGTGCTCGAGCCGAAGTCGCAGTCCGAGGCGCCCGATCCGAACGCGCCGCTCTACTCGAAGCCGAGCGCCGCGCAGGAGCGCGCTTCGCCCGCCCCGGCGGGGGCGACGCCGGGTGCGCCGATCGTCGAGTCGGCGCCGTCGCGGGCCGCGCCCGAGCGCGCCGCGGCCGTGCCGGCGGAGCCGCGCGGCGGCGAGCGTGCGGGCTACATATTGCAGGCGGGCGCATTCCGCTCGTCGTCGGACGCCGAGGCGATGAAGGCGCGACTGGCGCTGATCGGGTTCGAGGCGCGGGTGGCGAGCGCGGAAGTCAACGGACAGACGCTGTACCGCGTTCGGATAGGACCGTACGCGCAACTCGACGCAATGAACCGCGCCAAGGCGCGGCTGGCCGAGAACGGCATCGACGCGTCGGCGGTGCGCCAGCGCTGACGCGGCGCGCGACCCAGGCTTCAGCAGGAGAGGGCATGAAGAACACTCGCAGACGATGGATTGCAGGCGTTCCCGCGGCGTTCGCGGCGGCGGCGGTGGCCGGGCTGCGCGCACCCGCGGCGCTCGCGCAGGACGGACCGCGCGAGGGGCGCGAGTATCGCGCGGTCAAGCCGCAGCAGCAGACCGACACTCCGGCCGGCAAGATCGAGGTGCTGGAGTTCTTCATGTACGGCTGCCCGCACTGCAACACGCTCGAGCCGCTGATCGCCGACTGGGTGCGCAAGCTGCCGCCGGACGTCGTGTTCCGGCGCGTCCACGTCCCGTTCGGCGAGCGGCGCCACCAGCAACTCCACTACGCGCTCGAGGCGATGGGCAAGGCCGACGAGCTCGGCGACAAGGTGTTCCGCGCGATCCACGTCGACCGCGACCGCCTCGACAGCGTCGAGCGGATGAGCGCGCTGCTGTCGCGCCACGGGGTCGATGCGAAGCAGTTCGCCGCCACCTTCGACTCGTTCGCGGTGCGCACGAAGATGCGGCGCGCAGCGCAGGCCGTCGACGCCTATGCCGTCGACGGCGTGCCGGCGATGGCCGTCAACGGCAAGTACTTCACGTCGCCGGCGATGGCGGGCTCGAACCCGGCTGCGCTGCGGGTGCTGGACTGGCTGATCGCGCGGGAGCGCCAGGCGCGCAAGTAGGGCGGGACCCGCGATGAGGGCTTCGTGACCGGTCGGCGCGGCGCGGCGCTTGCGGTGTGCTGCGCGGCGCTCGCGCTCGGCGCCTGCTCGCACGCGCCGGCGCCCGCGCCTGCCCAGCGTGGCGGCTACTACCTCGACGACGGCCCGGGCGCCGGGCCCGCGCCGGATCCCGCGTCGGTCGCGGATGCGGTGCCGCGGGCGGAGCCGCTGCTGGCGCGCACGATGCGGCCCTACTCGGTGTTCGGTCGCGAGTACGTGCCGATGACGCGGCTCGCTCCGTACCGCGAGCGCGGCACGGCGTCGTGGTACGGGCGGCGCTACCACGGCCAGCCGACGTCGAGCGGCGAGCGCTACGACATGTACGCGATGACGGCGGCGCATCCGACGCTGCCGATCCCGAGCTACGTGCGCGTCACGCACGCGGGCAACGGGCGCAGCGTCGTCGTGCGCGTCAACGACCGCGGTCCGTTCCTGCACGGCCGTGTGATCGACCTTTCGTACATCGCGGCAGCGAAGCTCGGCTTCGTCGCCGCCGGCAGCGCCGAGGTCGACGTCGAGTTGGTTACGCGCTTCGACGCCGGCGTGCCGCAACCGGTGGCCGAGGCGGCGTCGGCTGGCGGCGCGGCGTCGGTTGGCGGTGCGGTGCCGCAGCCGCCGCCCGGCGCGTCCGCGCCGGCGCAGGACGACGCTGCGCCGCGGCTCGAACTGGAAACGTCGGTCGCGGCCCCAGCCGCCCCGGCCGCCCCGGCGCCGCGTGCGCGCGGTTTCTGGTTGCAGCTCGGCGCCTTCGCGTCGCTCGACAACGCGCGCAGCGCCGCGCGCCGGCTCGAGCGCGAGTTCGACTGGGGCGGATCCGCGCTCGCGATCGTGCCGGACGGCGGGCTCTACAAGGTCCAGGCCGGTCCGTGGACACGGCGCGAGCAGGCCGCCGCGCAGGCCGAGCGGGTCCGCGCGGCGACCGGGCTACGCGCGTTCCCGGCGTTTCGCTGAGTCGAGCGCGCGCCGGTAGACGGCTCGATGCGCGAGCCCGGTCGCCCGTTCGGCGACCCTGACCGCGCGGCTGAGCGGCAACTCGTCGAGCAGCGCGTCGAGCAAGCGGTCGACGCCGACCGTTACCGTCTCGCCACCGGCAAGCTCGCCAGCGGCCTCCCCGGTGGCCGCGCCGGGCGCGTCGTCGTCGGCGCCGCCCGGGCCCGGCGCGCCAACGCCGCGAGCAGTGCCCTCGGCGCCGGTCGCCTGCGCGCCCTCCGGCTCGTAGCTGGGCGCCGCGACGACCAGCACGTACTCGCCGCGCTCACGGTTGGAATCGGCGGCGAGCCACGCGGGCGCGTCGCCGGCGCGGCAGACGTGGATCTCCTCGAAACGCTTGGTGAGCTCGCGGCCGAGCGCGATCCAGCGCGCGGCGCCGCAGGCCGCGGCGAGCGCCGGCAGCGTCGCGGCGATCCGGTGCGGCGCCTCCAGCAGCACGAACGCGTGCGGCATCCGCGCCAGCGCGGCGAGGCGCGTCTCGCGCGCCTTCGCACGGGCCGGCAGGAAGCCCTCGAAGTGAAAGGCGCCCTCGACGAGTCCGCAGGCCGACAGCAGCGCGATCGGCGCCGACGGTCCCGGCACCGGAATTGCGCGATGGCCGGCCCGCAGTGCGGCGGCCACGATCCGCGCCCCCGGATCGCTGATCGCGGGCGTGCCGGCGTCGCTGACGAGTGCGACGTCGCGGCCCTGCGCGAGCAGCGCGATGATTCGCTGGCCCGCTTCGCGCTCGTTGTGGCGATGCGCGGCGATCGTGCGCGCGCGCGAGCCGACGTGATCGAGCAGCACGCGCGAGGTCCGGGTGTCCTCGGCGGCGACGACGTCGACGCTGCGCAGCACCTGCGACGCGCGCTCGCCGAGGTCCGACAGGTGCCCGATCGGCGTCGCGACTACATATAATGATCCGCACGACGAGCCGGCCGCGAGGCCGTCATCGACGATGCTCGAAACGTCTTCCGCCATCGGAGCCACGCTGCCGGTTCGCTGCGGCGCCCGACGCGCGCCGGCCGGCGCCGCGCCTGCCGCAGTGCGCGCATTGTCCGCGCTCGCGCGGGGACGGACAAGATGACGCGGCGTTCGCCGACGCAGGCGCGAGGCGATGCCGCCGAGGGGCGCGCGGCCGAGTTTCTGCTCGGGCAGGGCTTGCTGCTGGTCGAACGCAACGTCGCGAGCCGGCTCGGCGAAATCGACCTGGTGATGCGCGACGCCGATGCCATCGTCTTCGTCGAAGTCCGCAGCAGGGCGCGCAGCGACTACGGCGGCGCCGCCGCGTCGGTCGGGCCGGCGAAGCAGCTGCGCCTGCGGCGCGAGGCGCAACGCTACCTGAACCGGCACTATGGCGATCGCTGGCCGCCGTGCCGCTTCGACGTCTGCGCGTTCGACGGCGATCGCATCGACTGGATTCGCGGCGCCTTCTGACCGGGGGCGCGCGACGTCTCGCCGTATAATTTGCCGACGCAGGAACGGCGCCGGCTTGCCGCGCGGCCGTTCCCGGATCGACCCCGCCCCCGAAGGAGTATCGATGAAGACCTCCGCGCGCCTCACCCTGATCGCTGCGCTGCTGGCTTCCGCGCTCGGCACTTCAGGCTGCTTTCCGCTGGTGGCGACCGGCGCCGCGGTCGGCACGCTGGCCGTGATCGATCGACGCACGATCGGCGCCCAGACCGAGGACCAGGAAATCGAGCTGCGCGGCCTGAACCGCGTGCAGGAAGCGCTCAAGCAGCCCGGCGGCGTCAGCGTGACGAGCTACAACCGCAAGGTGCTGCTCACCGGCCAGGTCGCCAGCGACGCGGACCGGCGCGCCGCCGAGGCTGCGATCGGCGCGCTGCAGAACGTGCGCTCGATCCACAACGAGTTGCAGATCCTGGGGCGGCCGTCGCTGACCGCGAGCGCCGCCGACACCTCGATCACTGCGCGCGTGAAGACCGCCTTCCTGCAGGCGTCCGACCTGCAGGCGAACACGATCAAGGTCGTCACCGAGTCCGGCACCGTTTACCTGATGGGCCTGTTGTCGCGCCGCGAGGCCGAGCGCGCGGCCCAGGTCGCGAGCCGCGTTTCCGGCGTCCAGCGCGTCGTGACGGTGTTCGAGCTCATCACCGAGGAAGAGGCGCGGCGCGCCTCGCAACAGAAGCAGTAGTTCGTCGCGCGCGCTCGCCGGACGCGCTCGCGCGCGGCCTCCGGACGGGTGCGCCGCCCAGCCCGACGAGCGGCGCGGGCGCGCCGGTTGCGCGAAGGGTTTTCGGCCGACAATTCCTCATCGTTGATCGCGGGGGCGCGAGCCGGTGAGCGGAATGTCGAGCGGGCTGATCCTCTGGGGGGCATTGCTGCTGGCGCCATTGGCGTGGGCGGTGCTCGTGTTCAACCGCTTCGTCGCGCTGCGGCAGCGTTGGCAGAACGCCTACGCGCAGATCGACGTGCAGCTGAAGCGGCGCTACGACCTGATCCCGAATCTCGTCGCGGCGACGCGCGCCTACCTGGCGCACGAGCGCCAGACGCTCGAGGCGGTCATCGCCGCTCGCCAGCGCGCACGCGATGCGGCACAGGCTGCAACGGGCCGTCCGCGCGACGACGATGCGCGGGCGACGCTGGAGGCGGCGGAGGCCTCGCTGGCGCCGCCGCTGGCGCGGTTGATGGCGCTGGTCGAGGACTACCCGGAGTTGCGCGCCAACGAGACGGTCAGCGAACTCGCCGAAGAGCTGCGCACCACCGAGAACCGCATCGCCTTCGCGCGCCAGGCGTTCAACGACCAGGCGACGACTTACAACACGGCGATCGAATCGTTCCCGGCCTCGCTGGTGGCGACGGCCTGCGGTTTCCGCACGACGGGGATGCTGCGCGCGACCACCTCGGCGCAGGAGCGCCACGCGGTGCCGGTCGCGCTCTGAGGTCGCCGGGTCGATGGACTTCCACGCCCACCAGGACCGGGCGAAAGCGGCGTCGCGCAGGCTCGCGGCGCTGTTCGTCGTCTCGCTCGTGCTCGTGGTCGCGGCGGTCAACGGCGCGGCGGCGCTCGCCTGGCTCGCACTGGGCGCGGGCACGCGCTGGCCCCCGTACTTCATGCTCACCAACACGGCGGTCACGCTGCTGATCGTGTTCGGCGGCGCCTGGGTCGAGTTGCACCGGCTGCGCGAAAGCGGGGCCGCGCTGGCAGTGAGGCTGGGCGCGCGCGCGCTCGACGCCGAGCGGCCGCTGCACCGGCGCCTGCGCGACGTGGCCGAGGAGGTCTCGATCGGGGCGGGCATTCCGGTGCCCGCGCTCTACGTCCTCGACGACGAGTCGATCAACGCGCTCGCGGCGGGCGAGCGGCCGGGCCTGGCGGCGGTCGTCGTCACGCGCGGTGCGCTCGAGCAGCTGTCGCGCGCCGAGCTCCAGGGGGTCGTCGCGCACGAGGTTGCGCACATCGTCGGCGGTGATCCGGAGCTCAACGTGCGCCTCACCGGCGCGCTGTACGGGCTGTACTCGTTGCGGCTGGCCGGCACCGGCCTGCTCGGCCGCGCGCTCGCGCGCGATGCCGGGCCGCTGATGCGGCTGGGCGCAGTGCGAATCGTGGCGCTGGTGGGCGGCGCGCTGCTGTCGGCGGTGGGCATGCTCGGCGTAGTCGGGGCCCAGGTGCTGAGGGCAGGCATCGGGCGCCAGCGCGAGTTCCTGGCCGACGCGCTGGCGGTGCAGATCACGCGCGACCGGGACGGACTCGGCCAGGCGCTGCGCCGGATCGCAGGCCGGCGGGCGAGCCCGCTGAAGGCGGGCTACGCAGCGCTCGTGAGCCACTTCCTGCTCGTCCAGCCCGGCGGACTGCGCGAGTGGTTCGACACGCATCCGTCGCTTGCGGAGCGGATTCGACGCCTCTACGGGCGCTGGATGCCGCCGATCCACGCGCTGCCGCAATCGCAGCCGACGCTGCCGCTCGACGAAGCGCCGACGCAGCCGATGCGCGAGCCGTTCGGGGAAGCGCTGCCGTTCCTGTTGTCAGGGCTGGCAGGCGACACGGTGCCGCTGGAGCCCGCCGGATCCGGGGCGGGGGTGCGCGCACCGGCGCTCGGGACGGATGCGGAGGCCGGCTGCGAGCGCGGCGGTCGCGTGCACGGTGGCATTGCGTACGACTGCGACGGGCGCGAGCCGCGGGCGTCGGCGCTCATCGCCCAGATCCGTTCCGCGTCGCTGGGCTTCGAGACCGCTCGCCGCTGGCTGATCGCGCTGGTCGCGGGCAGCGCCGACGAGGAACCCGACGCCGCGCTGCGCGCGTCGCTGCAGTGGCTGGTCTCGCCCGACGGCGCCGCGCTGCGCGTACCGCTGCTCGAATTGCTGCTGGCGCGCGTGCGCCCGTGGCCCGGAGCTCACCGGCGCGAACTGCTCGACCGCTGCCGTCACGCGGTCGAGCGCGACGGCAGCGTCCATTCCGCGGAGTGGATCTTCTACACGCTCGCTCGCGCGCGCCTGCTGCCGGGACCGGCGGCGTCGCCGCGCCAGCGCGGCGCGCCGCCGTCGAAGCTGGCGCAGAGCCGCGCGCTGGCGGCGCTGTTCGCCGTGGCAGCCGCCGTCGGCGAGGCGTCGGCGCGCTCGACCCGCGACGCCCTGGCGCACGCGGCGACGATGCTCGACGTGCCGCCGCCGGCCTCGACGCCGGACGAAGTGCGAACGACCGAACTGGCGCTGGCGCTCGACGCGCTGCTGCGCCTGCCGCCGCTCGACAAGCCGATCCTGCTGAAGATCCTGCTGGCGCTGGCGCGCGCGCCGGGCGACCCGCGCCACGAGGCCTTCGTGCGCGCAGTCGCGGCCGCGATCGACTGCCCGATGCCGCGCGGCGCCGGGCGGCCGGTGCGACTGCTCGACACCGATCTGCTGGTGGTCTGACGCCGCGCGACGGGCGGCGTCGGGCTCGCCGCGCGAGGCCCCGATGACGGGCGCCGCCTGCTCCGCGCCCGGCCGTATGATTGCGCTTGCAGGGACTTCGTCGCGCGGAGGCGTCCCGAATGGACAGGCGAGCGCAGCCGGGCCACGTGCCGGCGGACCAGGACGGCGCGAGCGCGCCAGTGGAAGACGTGTCGCTCGTTACCGCCGCCAGCATCGACGACCATGCGGCCGCGCGTGTCCTGTTCGAGGAGTACGCGGCGCAACTCGGCGTCGACCTCTGCTTCCAGGGTTTCGCGCGCGAACTCGGGCAACTGCCGGCGATGTACGGGGCGCCGGCAGGCCGGCTGCTGCTCATGCGCGGCGTCGGCGGCTTCGTCGGCTGCGTCGGCGTGCGGGCGCTGGGCGGCGGCACGTGCGAGATGAAGCGGCTCTACGTTCGCGCCGGCGAGCGCGGGCGGGGCCTGGGGCGCGCGCTGGCGATCGCGGCTATTGCGGCGGCACGCGAACTCGGCTACGAGCGGATGGTGCTCGACACGCTCGACGGCATGACGCGGGCGCGCGCCCTGTACGCCGGGCTCGGCTTTCGCGAGACGGCGCCCTATTACGCAAACCCGATCGCCGGCGCGAGGTACCTCGAACTCGACCTGGAGGAAGCGAAGTGAGCGAAGCGCCGATAACCTGCCGCGGCGCGCGAGTCCTGCGCGCTCCCCGAGGACGCGCGCCAGCGCGCGTTGGCGCTGGTCTGCGCGGATCCGTCGCGCTGGGACTGAACTGGCGCCGTTCGCCTCAGGCCGCGCCGCCGTCGCGCGCGCCGAGGCCCGCCGCGTGCGCCTGCAGGTCCGCGTGGTACGACGAGCGCACCAGCGGACCGACCGCGGCGTGCGCGAAGCCCATCGCGCGCGCCTGCTCCTCGAACATCCGGAACGTGTCCGGGTGCACGTAGCGGCGCACCGGAAGGTGCGCGTCGGTCGGCGCGAGGTACTGGCCGATCGTCAGCATGTCGATGCCGTGCGCGCGCATGTCGCGCATCACGGCGAGGATCTCGTCGTCGGTCTCGCCGAGGCCCACCATCAAGCCGGACTTGGTCGGCACGCCGGGGACTCGGCGCTTGAACTGCGCGAGCAGTTCGAGCGAATGCGCGTAGTCGGCGCCCGGGCGCGCCTCGCGGTAGAGCCGCGGCACGGTCTCGAGGTTGTGGTTCATCACGTCGGGCGGCCCGCCCTCGAGGATCGCGAGCGCGCGCTCCATGCGCCCGCGGAAGTCGGGCACCAGGACCTCGATGCGCGTCGCGGGCGAGCGCTCGCGCACCTTGCGGATGCAGTCGACGAAGTGCTGCGCGCCGCCGTCGCGCAGGTCGTCGCGGTCGACGCTCGTGATGACCGCGTACGTCAGCTTCAGCGCGGCGATCGTCCGCGCGAGGTTCTCCGGCTCCGAGGGATCGAGCGGCGCGGGGCGGCCGTGGCCCACGTCGCAGAACGGGCAGCGCCGCGTGCACGTGTGGCCCATGATCATGAACGTCGCGGTGCCCTTGCCGAAGCACTCGCCGATGTTCGGGCACGACGCCTCTTCGCAGACGGTGTTGAGGCGGTGTTCGCGCAGCACCTGCTTGATCTCGTGGAAGCGCGTGGCGCCCGAGCCCGCGCGCACGCGGATCCACTCGGGCTTCTTCAGCGCCTCGGCGGGCCGCACGATCTTGACCGGGATGCGCGCGGTCTTGTCGGCGCCCTTCTCGACGGCGGGGCGGGCGGCGGCGGGCGCGGCGGACGGTGCGACGGTGCCGGCGGCGCCGGGACGGGAATTCGTGGGCGAGGTCATCGACTGCTTTCGAGGAAGGCGGCGAGGCGTTGGCCGAAGCGCTGCGCGACTTCGGCGACCTCGACTTCGCCGACGCAGCCGCGCAGGTCGGCGACCGCAAGCCCGGGGTAGCCGCAGGGGTCGATGCGCGAGAACGGCTCGAGGTCCATCGACGCGTTCAATGCTACACCATGGTAACTGCAGCCTCGCGATACCTTGATCCCGAGCGAGGCGATCTTCGCACCGGCGCCGCCGTCGGCGGCGCGCAGGTAGACGCCCGGCGCGCCCGGCCGGCGCGTCGCGGCGACGCCGCAGTCGGCGAGCAGTGCGATGGTCGCGTCCTCGATCAGCGCGACGAACTCGCGCACCATCAACCGGCGTCGCCGCAGGTCGACCAGCAGGTAGGCGACCACCTGCCCCGGGCCGTGGTAGGTCACCTGCCCGCCGCGCTCGGTGCGCACGACCGGGATGTCGCCGGGAGCGCGCACGTGCTCCGCGCGCGCCGCCTGGCCGAGCGTGTAGACCGGCGCGTGCTCGACCAGCCAGATCTCGTCGCGCGTCTGCGCGCTGCGCTCGAGCGTGAACGCCTGCATCCGCCGCAGCGTCTGCAGGTAGTCGGCGCGCTGCCACGGCCGCACCGCCGGCGCGAGCGGCACCGGGAGCGGCGGCGCACCGGCGCCGGTCACAGCACGAGGCTGACCAGCGGGTGGCCGGACAGCGCGCGATAGAGGCCCTCGAGCTGTGCGCGCGATTCGGCGCGCACGACCACCGTGACGCTCAGCCAGGCGCCCTGGCTCGACGCGCGCAGCTCGATCGTCGCGGGGTCGAATCCCGGCACGTGTGCGAGCACGGTCTCGCAGACGGCCTGCGCGAAGCCGTCGACGCGCCGCCCCATGACCTTCAGCGGAAAGTTGACCGGGAATTCGAGCAGCTTCTCGAGGCGGTCGAAGGCCGCGCCGAGCTCGTTCGGCTCGCTCATCGGAGCGCGGCGCCGCAGCGGCGGGCGGGCGCGGGCTGCATCGTCAACCGGCCTTGACGCGCTGGTACGCGGCGTGCAGCCTGGCAAACAGCGGGCCGGGCCGGCCGTCGCCGACCGGACGCCCGTCCAGGCTCGTGATCGGAAGCACCTCCTTGGTCGCCGAGCTCAGGATCAGTTCGTCGGCCGCGAGGACCTCCTCGCGCAGGATGCGGCGCTCCTGCAGTTCGATGCCGGTGTTCGCGCACAACTCCTGGATCAGCGCGTAACGCACGCCCTCGAGGATCAGGTGGTCGCGCGGCGGCCCGAGCAGCGTGCCTGAGCGCGCGACCCAGATGTTGCTCGCCGAGCCCTCGGTGAGGAAGCCGTCGCGGAACATCACGCACTCGGCCGCACCGGCCTGGACCGCAGCCTGGCGTGCGAGCACGTTGCCCAGCAGCGAGATCGACTTGATGTCGCAGTGGAGCCAGCGCTCGTCGGGCAGCGTGATCGCGGCGACGCCGCGCGCGACCAGCTCGGCCGGCGGCGGCACCAGCGGGCTCGTCATCGCGAAGACGGTCGGGCGCGCCGCGGCCGGAAACGCGTGGTCGCGCCGGGCCACGCCGCGCGTGACCTGCATGTAGACGAACTGGTCGGCCCATTCGTGGCGACCGATGAGCTCCTCGACCAGCCGGGTCCAGCCGGCGTCGTCGTGGGGGTTCTCGATGCCGATCGCGGCGAGGCTGCGCTTCAGGCGCGCGAGGTGCTGCGGCCAGCGGAACGGCCGGCGTCCGTAAGCCGGCACCACTTCGTAGATGCCGTCGCCGAAGATGAAACCGCGGTCGAGCACCGGCACGCGCGCCTCTTCGAGGGGAACGAACTCGCCGTTCAGGTGAACCGTCTGCGTCATGCGCGCCTCCGGAGGTGTCACTTCGCCAGTTTCAGCCGCAGGCCGTCCCAGGTGCGCCCGATCCAGCCCGCCAACTCGACGCCCGACAGCGCAACCAGCGGCCGCTCGAGCACGACGCGGTCGTCGAGCTTCACGCGCATGGTGCCGATGCGCTGGCCCAGCGCGATCGGCGCGACCAGCGGCTGGATCCGCTCGACTTCGGCCTTGACCCGATCGGCCTGTCCGCGCGGCACGCTGACCACAAGATCGTGCTCGATGCCGGCCGCGACCTTGTCGGTCTTGCCCTTCCAGATCTCGTACTGGCCGACGGCCTTGCCTTTCGGATGCAGCCGCACGGCGTCGAAGTTCTGGAAGCCGAAATTCAGCAGCTTCTGCGACTCGATCGCGCGCGCCGTCTCCGAGGCCGTGCCCAGCACGACCGAGATCAGCCGCCGCTCGCCGTCGAAGCCGGGCTGGGCCCGCCGGGCCGACGCAATCAGGCAGTAGCCGGCCGCGTCGGTGTGACCGGTCTTCATGCCGTCGACGCTCGGGTCGATCGCGAGCAGCCGGTTGCGGTTCGGCTGCCGGATGTTGTTGAAGACGTACTCGCGCTTCGAGTAGAGCGGGTAATGCTCGGGATGGTCGGCGATCAGCCGCGCGGCCAGCGTCGCGAGGTCGCGCGCGGTCGTGAAGTGCTCGGGGTCGGGCAGGCCGGTGGCGTTGCGGAAGCTCGTGTTCACGAGGCCCAGGCGCTGCGCCTCGCGGTTCATCTGCTGGGCGAAGACCGCTTCGCTGCCGGCGAGCGCTTCCGCCAGCACGACTGTCGCGTCGTTGCCCGACTGCACGATCATCCCGTTGAGCAGTTCCTCGACCGTCGCCGGCTTCAGCGGGTCGACGAACATCCTCGAGCCGATCGCCTTGTACGCGGCGTTCGAGACAGCGGGCCGTTGATCGAGCGCGAGGCGCTTCTCCTTCAGCGCGTTGAACGCGAGGTAGGCGGTCATCACCTTCGTCAGCGACGCCGGCTCGATCTTCAGGTCGGGTTCGTGGGCGGCGAGCACCTGCCCGCTGGTTGCGTCGAACAGCAGCCACGCGCGCGCGGCGAGCGCCGGCGGCGCGACTTGCGCGACAGCAGTCTCGCCGGCGGCGAAGGCGGCGAGCGACAGGAAGGCGAGCAGGATGCGGCGCATCGATCGGGGCATCGGGATCCTCGTGGACAGCGAATCGGGCGGGGCGGCGGGGCAGGAACGGCGAGGCAGGGTCGGCACGCGCGGCCGAAGCGCGCGCGGCTCTGCGAATTATAGGACGGGGGCCGGCGCGACCCCGGGGGGCGGGGCGACCGGGAACCGCGGCGTGCGCGACCCGGCAACGATCAGCGCGTCTGCTGCATCTGCTCGAAGATCGGCCGCACCGCGGCGACGATGCGGCGCGCGGCTTCTTCGCCGCTGCGGAAGTACACCACGTCGACCGCCTCGCGCAACACGCGGCGCAGCACCGACATGTTGACGCTGTCGGCCACGCGCGCCTCCCACACGTGGCCGGCCGCGCCGAGTACGGCGTCGAACAACCCCTCCACCTGCCGCTTGGACTGCGCGAGCAGCGCGAGCTCGGCGCTGGCGCGCGCGCGTCGCTGCGCCTCCGCGGGTTCCTCGACGACCCCGCACACCTCGATCAGTCGCTGCGACTCGAGCTCCGCGACGATCGGGCCCAGCTCGCCGGGGCGCGCGAACAGGTGCAGGTCGCCGATGCAGCGCTTGCCGTCTACCAGCGGCAGGATGCGGCGCGCTCCCGCGCCGAGGTCGAGGCGCGCCTCCGACACTTCGTCGTGCCCGCGCAGCGTGAGCGCGTAGACCAGCCGGGGATCGGGTTCGGTCGCCATCCCGTGTGCAGTCACATGGCGCCGCAGCGCCGGAGGAACCCGTCGATGCCGGCACGCCCGTTGCAGGCTTCGACGATCGACAGCACTGCCGGCAGCAGCTCGCGCAGTTCGTCGATCGTGCGCACGCGCTCGATGCGCAGCGCGAAATCGTCGCCGTGCGGGCCGATCGTGTCGTGCAGCGCGCGGGTCACGCGCGCGCACAGGGTGCGCAGGTCCTCGGGGACCGCAGCCGGCGCGGTCGCAGTCGCGCTGGCCGGCTCCGACCTGGCCACGAAGCCGTCGCGTTCCAGACGCTCGAGCTGCCCGGCCAGGTCCGGCCCCGGCAGCATGCGCGCGAGTTCGGCGACCTCGCGCCGGCCGTCGATCAGGATCAGCAGTTGCCGCAGGCGCGGCCCGAGGCCGTGGCGCCGGCTGCGCAACTCGTCGGCGCCCTTGCCCGTCTTGCGCAGCACTTCGCGCGTCGTCGTCTCCATCATGCCCGTCAGCGTGGCTCCGGCGGGGCTTGCGGCTGGCCGGCAGCTCCCTCGGGGGGAACGCCGAAAGCACCCAGCACGATGCGCCTCAGGATCATCAGTTTACGATGGAAAAAATGGTCCGCGCCCGGGATCACGACGACCGGCAGGTCCTGCGGGCGCGCCCAGTCGAGTACGGCCGCCAGCGGAACGGTCTCGTCGACCTCGCCGTGCACGACCACGGTGTCGGCCGGCACCGATCCGACGTCGAAGCGCGACACGGCCGCACCGACGAGCACCAGCCGCTCCGGAGCGCGCCCCTGCGCGGCGAGCCGTTCGCCGACCCGCGTCTGCACGAAGCTGCCGAACGAGAAGCCGGCCAGCACCAGGCGAGGGTCGGCGAGCCCGAGCGCGGCCGCGTGTGCGAGCGCGTGTTCGACCACGGCCAGCAGGTCGTCGGTTTCGCCGCGGCCCTCGTCGTAGGCGCCTTCCGATGCTCCGACGCCGCGGAAGTTCGGGCGCCAGGCGACGAAACCCAGAGCGAGCAGCGCACGCGCGAGTGTCTGCACCACCTTGTTGTCGCGCGTGCCGCCGAACAGAGGATGAGGGTGAGCAATCACTGCCACGCCGACCGGCTTGACGGCGGGCAGATCGACGGCGGTATCGATCCCGCCGGCCGGTCCGGCGACCCGCACTGTCGCGGTGCCGGAGTTCATCGCTTCAGTCCAGCCGCAGCCGCTCGACCGGCTTGCCGTCGCGCAGGTGCGACTCGACGATCTCGTCGATGTCGCTGCGATCGACGTAGGTGTACCAGACGCCTTCGGGGTAGACGACCGCCACCGGCCCCTGCTCGCAGCGGTCGAGGCAGCCGGCCCGGTTCACGCGCACTTTGCCCGGCCCGGCCAGGCCGAGCGCCTTGACGCGGTCCTTCGCGTATCCCGCCAGCGCGTCGGTGCCGGCGCCGCCGCAGCAGCGGCGACCGTCGTCGCGGCGATTCTGGCAGAAGAAGACGTGATGTTCGTAATAGTTGGCCATCGAAACGATTATAGACGCCAGTCGCGCGGCACGGCGCGCAGCCGCGCGAGGCACCAGGCGAGCGCCGCCGCGGGCCAGGTGGCGGCGATGGCTGCCGCCAGCGCCTGCAGGCTCGCCCACGCGCCGCGCACCGGGGCGATGCGCATCGACGCGTCGTAGGCGTCGGGTGCGACCAGGTTGCCCGCCAGCGTTGCCGCCATCATCGCGGCGATCGCGAGCGCGAGCCGCGCGCGCCGGCGCGCGCCGGCGAGCAGCAGCAGCGCGACGGCGCCGGCCAGCAGCCCGCCCTGGGTGCTGGCGCCGAACCACCCGAGCGGATCCGACCGCCCCGACCAGGCGATCGACGCGAGCACCTTGATCCCGAGCGCCAGCGCGATCGGCACCGTCGCCGACGCCGCCGAACCGGCGCCCGCTCGCAGCAGCTCGCGTGCGATCAGGCCGATCGCGACGACGGTCAGCGCCACCCCGGCAGTCTCCGCCAGCGGCCCGAACTCGCGCGGCAGCGCCCAGTCGGACAGCCACGCGCCGGACCCGGCCGCGGAGCGCGCGCCGACCCAGGTGCCGGTGACGAGCGCGATGCGCTGCGGGTCGACCTGCGCGAGCAGCCACGCGCACATCAGGATCAGGCCCGGCGTCGCGCGCGGGGCGAGCGGCACGATGCGGCGCATCCGTCCGGGCCAGCGGCCGAGGCGGCGCGCGCCGATGGCCGCGGCGAACAGCGCACCCGCGGTTGCGCCGGCTGCGTTCGCGAGCAGGTCGAGCGGGGACGGGACGCGCTCGGGCAGCAGCATCTGCAGGGACTCCAGGCCGAGCGACAGCGCGGTTGCGGCGACGGCTGCCACAGCCGCGGCGGGGCCCGGCCGCAGCGCCGCGCGCTGCGCCAGCCACGCCGTCAGCAGGAAACCGATCGGCAGGTAGGCAGCGACGTTGGCGATCACGTCGAAGACGGTCCACCAGCGCGGCCACGGTCCCCAGAGAAACGACAGCACCGGCACCCCGGGCGAGCGCCAGCCCGACCACGGGTACAGCGTCGCGTAGACGATCGCGGCGACGCACGCCGACAGCCACGGCCCGAGCGCCGATCCCGGCTGGACGCCGGCGCGAATCGGGGTCTGGGTCACGGACCGGTGCACGCGCGAAGCTTACGCCGGCTCGCTCGGGCTATCATCGTCGCCGACATGACGATGCTCGATGCCCGGCTGATCGGCGAGGCCGCCGCGTGTCCGAACCTGCGGATCGACCTGGTCGCGCAGACCGGATCGACGAACCAGGACCTGATGGCGCGGCCGTTCGCCGGCGAGCCCGCGGCGCCCGCGTTGCTGGTTGCGCTGAGCCAGACCGCCGGGCGCGGCCGCCGCGGCCGTGCGTGGCTGAGCCCGCAGGGGCGCTCGGTCGCGTTCTCGATTGCGTTCGAGCGCCGAGTCGACAACGAGCCGGCACAGGCGACGATTCCGATCGCGGTCGGGGTGGCCGCGGCGACGGCGCTGGCGCGCTGGGCGCCCGACATCCGGCTCAAGTGGCCGAACGACCTGCAGCGCGGCGGGCGCAAGCTTGCAGGAATCCTCGTCGAGTGCCGTCGCGGCGTGGCGACGACGGGGTCGCAGCGGATTTCACTCGAGCGCGTGGTCGTGGGCATCGGACTCAACCTGCTGGCGCCGCCCGACTCGGCCGTCATCGGCCAGCCGGCGTGCGGTCTGTTCGACGGCGAGCCGCTGCCCGCGCACGCGGCCGAACACGCGATCGGGGTGCTCGCCGGGGCCGTGGTGCCGGCGGTGACGACCTGCCTGCAGGCGGGGCTCGCTCCGTTCCTGGACGACTGGCGCCGCCTCGACGCGCTGCGCGGGCGTGCGGTTGCGGTGCTCGACGTCGATCGCGTCCTCGCCAGCGGCGTCGCGGCCGGGATCGACGACAGCGGACGGTTGCGGCTGGACACGCCGCAGGGCGAGCGCGTGTTGAGCAGCGGCGAGGTCTCGCTGCGAATGCTCGACCCGGTGCGCTGACGGAGCTGCGATGCGCTGGCTGATCGTCCTCCTGGTGCTGGCCAACCTGTTCTCGCTCGCGCTGTTCCAGGGCTGGCTTGCCCCGTGGGTGCGCGGGGAACGCGAGCCGGAGCGCGTGGCCGGACAGCGCCATCCGGAGCGGCTGCGCGTGCTGCCGTCCGATTCGCTGCAGCCGCGTCCGCGGGCGTCGACGAACCCTTCGAATTCGGCCGCCGGCACGGCGCCGGGGCGTGCACCGGCTGCCGCCAACGGTGGGTTGTCCGCGCCTGAGGCTTCGGCGGCCCCGCCGGCGGCTTCGGCGGCCCCGTCGGCGGCCACGGCAGCCCCGGGGCAGGGCGCGCCGCTGCCGGCGGCGCCCGCGCCCGCCGGCTCGACGCCGGGCGCTTCCGGGCCCGAAGCGAGGCCTGCAGCGACGCCGGTAATGGAGCCAACTCCGGATCGGGCACCGGCCACCTCGGGTCTGGTGCCCAGGTCGGATGCGGGCGCGGTGTGTGTCGCGTTCGGCCCGCTCGACGAGGGGCGCGCGCGCCAGCTGCAGGCTGCGCTCGAAGCGCAGGGGGCGCGGGTCGAGGTGACGCTCGTCGAGCAGGCCGCGTCCTGGTGGGTCTACGTCGAGCCGTCGGGCAGCCCGGCCCAGTTGCGCGAGCGGCTCGCCGATGTACGCAGCCGCGGCCAGGAAGACGCGTTCGCGATTCGCGAAGGACCGATGGGCGGCGCGATCTCCCTCGGGCTGTTCCGTTCGGAATCGATGGCGCGGGCCTTCGCGGCACGGGTCGCCGGACGGGGCGTCGCCGGCGTCCAGGTCCAGCCGCGCGGCAACGCTGTGGCGCGCGCGCAGATCCGATCCTATTGGCGCGACGCGGGCGCGGCGCGTGCTGCGGCGACGATTTCGAACCGCTTCGGCACCGCGTCGCGCGATTGCGCGTGAACGCGCACGCGCCGGCGCAGCGGTTTCCGGCGCAGGGGCTCCAGAATCGGCGGCTCCAGGAGCGACGGCTCCTGCCGCGCCCCGCTCAGCCGCCTTTCGCCTTGCGCTGTCCGCCGCGCGGACGCGCGCCGTCCGATGGATCGTGGGTGGCCGTCGCGCCGCCGGCCTTCCTCGCGTTGCCGGCCTTCCGGTCGGCGGGGCTCGGGTTGGCCACCTTCGCGCCGCCGGCGCGCTCGCGTGCGCGCTGCAAGCCGGCGTCGGAGAGCGCCGCGGCGGCGACCTGGTTGAACTGGGTCTGGAGCAGGTTCCACCACGCGCCCGGATCGAGGCCCGGGCCGGCGAGCGGCGCTGCGGCGTCGGCCGGCCTGGCGCGTGCGC
>JANJTK010000081.1 GCA_024711155.1 Burkholderiaceae bacterium | reverse complement strand
CGAGCTCGTCGCGGCACCACTCGAACAGGGTCTCGCCGACCGACTCGCCTGCGCTCATGATCGCGCGCAGCGCGAGTCGGTGCCGGCGCCGCGGCTGCGGCTCGTGCTTCATCAGCATCTTCAGCGCGGTCGGAAACAGGAACGCGTTGGTGACGCGATGGCGCTGCATCAGCTCGAGTGCGCGCGGCGCCGAGAAGCGGCCGCGCTGCGCGACGATCGGGCGGCCGAAGTAGAGGGTCGGCAGCAGCGCGTCCATCAGCCCGCCGGTCCAGGCCCAGTCGGCCGGCGACCAGAACACGTCGCCGGGACGCGGAAACCAGTTCTGCGACGCGGCGAATACGCTCAGGTTGCCGATCAGCGCGCGGTGCGGGATCAGCGCCCCCTTCGGCGGGCCGGTCGTGCCGCTGGTGTAGATGAGCGCCGCGGGGTCCTCGGCCAGTGTGTCGACGGCGGCGAAACGCGGGCGCGAGCGCGCGAGCAACTCGCTCCAGTCGTGCTCGCCGACACCGAGCGCCGCGCGCTCGCCGCTCGCTGGCGCGACGACCAGGTGGCGCAGCGTCGCCGGCCGCGCATCGCGCAGGCTCGCGAGGCACTCCGCGTCCGCGATCGCCGCGACCGCCTCGCTGTCGGCGAGCCGGTATTGCAGCGCCTCGGGACCGAACAGGACCGACAGCGGCATCGCGACCGCCCCGAGCCTGCAGATCGCCATGTGCGCGACCGCGACCTCAGGGCGCTGCGGCATCAGGACCGCCACGCGGTCGCCGCGCCGCACGCCGAGTGCGGCCAGCGCGTTGGCCAGCCGGTCGGCGTCCTCGTGCAGCCTCCGATACGTGACGCGTTCGATGCGGCCGTCGCCGTGGTCGACCACGATCGCGACGCGCCGGGCGCTGTCCGCCCAGCGCGTGCAGCAGGCGTGGGCGACGTTGAAGCGCGCCGGCACCTGCCACCGGAAGCCCTCGTGCAGCGCGTCGTAGTCGTCGCGTGCGGCAATTCTCATGGGGGTGCTCCGGGCTTGCCTATAATCTCGGCAGGAGTCTCATTGTGCCCACTTCGGAGCGGTCGCGCCGCATCAACGCAGACCTGCACGCCCATTCGAACGTCTCGGACGGGGCGCTCGCGCCGGCGGCGGTCGTGCGTCGCGCGCACGCCTGCGGCGTCGAGCTGTTCGCGCTCACCGACCATGACGAGCTCGGAGGGCTCGCCGAAGCCGCGACGGCTGCGCAGGCGCTCGACCTGCCGTTCGTCGCCGGAGTCGAGATCTCGGTGAGCTGGGCGCGCGAGACGATCCATGTCGTCGGACTGCGCGTCGATCCCGGCTGCCGCGAGTTGCGCGACGGCCTGGCGCGAACGCGCATCGGGCGCGACGACCGCGCGCGCGAGATCGGTGCCCAGCTGGCCCGGGCCGGCATCGACGGGGCCTACGAAGGCGCGCTGCGGCACGTCGCCAATCCGGCGATGGTCGGCCGCATGCACTTCGCGCGCTTCATCGTCGAGGCGGGTGCCTGTCGCGACGTGCGGCACGTGTTCCAGAACTATCTGGTCGAAGGCAAGCCCGGCTTCGTGCCGCACCGCTGGGCCGAGCTCGGCGCCGCGGTCGACTGGATCCGCGCGGCCGGCGGCGTCGCCGTGCTCGCGCATCCCGGGCGCTACAGTCTCGACGACGGCGAGATGTGGGCGCTGATCGGGGCGTTCCGCGAGGCCGGTGGATCCGGGATCGAAGTGGTCAGCGGCTCGCACGTCGCCGAGCACTATCCGCGCTTCGCGCGGCTGGCGCGCAAGTTCGGGCTGGCTGCCTCGCGCGGGTCCGACTTCCACGCGCCGCTCGAGAGCCGCTTCGAACCCGGTAGCCTGCCACCTCTGCCCGATGGGCTCGCGGCGGTCTGGGAGGACTGGTTCGAGGCGGCGCGCGCACTTGCGCAGCGGCCGCGCGACGTGCCGGCGGGCGCGTGACGCAGCGCTTCTCTCTCCACCCGAGCCACCCGCAGGCACGGTTGCTGCGGCAGGCGGCCGAGGTGATCGGCGCCGGCGGGCTGGTCGCGGTGCCGACCGACGCCTGCTACGTGCTCGCATGCCGGTTGGGCGACAAGGCGGCGAGCGAGCGGCTGCGGGCGATCCGGGGCCTCGACGAGCGCCACCTGCTGACGCTGATGTGCCGCGATCTCTCCGAGTTGTCGAACTACGCGATGGTCGACAACCGCCAGTACCGCTTCCTGCGCGAGTGGACCCCCGGTCCGTACACCTTTGTGCTCGACGCGACGAAGGAGGTGCCGCGCCGGCTGGCGCACCCGTCGCGGCGCACGATCGGGCTGCGGGTGCCGGACGCTCCGGTCGTGCAGGGCCTGGTCGAGGCGTACGGCGAGCCGGTGCTGTGCTCGAGCCTGATCCTGCCCGGCGAGGACGATCCGCTGACCGACGCCGCCGAGATCGCGACGCAGCTGGCACGCCGCATCGAGCTGGTGCTCGACGCGGGAGGGCAGGGCCTGGTGCCGACCACGGTGGTCGACCTGACCGGCGCGGAACCGTTGGTCGTGAGGATCGGCTGCGGCAGCATCGAGGGGATGGTCGCGCGCGGCGCCGAGGCGTCGACGCTGAGGGTGCGCTTCTAGCGGGTCGCCGCCGAATTGCGGCGGGAGCCCGGCGCGCTCCGGGGGCCGGCCGGCGCGCTGCTACAATCGGCGGCATGGAATTGAGCCTGCCGCAACTGGTCGCGGTCTACGCGATCCCCCTGTTGCTGGCGATCACGCTGCACGAGGCCGCGCACGCGTGGACTGCGGCGCGGCTGGGCGACCCGACCGCCCGGCAACTGGGGCGCGTCAGCCTGAATCCGTTGCGCCACATCGATCCGGTCGGCACGCTGCTGGTGCCGGGACTGCTGCTCGTCGCCAGCAAGACGCTGGCCGGCGGCGGCCTGCTGTTCGGGTGGGCCAAGCCGGTCCCGGTGGCGGTGTCCCGGCTGCGCTCGCCGCGGCGCGACATGGGCATGGTCGCCGCCGCGGGACCGGCCGCGAACCTCGCGATGGCGCTGGCATGGGGTCTCGCGCTGAAGGCGATGGTGATCTTCGGCAGCGACGGCGACTTCTTCCCGCGGATGGCGATCGCCGGCATCTTCGTCAACGTCGGCCTCGCTGCGCTGAACCTGCTGCCGGTGCCGCCGCTCGACGGCGGACGCATCGTCACCAGCCTGCTGCCGCTGCGGCTCGCGGTGCCGTTCGCGCGGCTCGAGCGCTACGGCCTGTTCATCCTGCTCGGCCTGCTCGCGACCGGGGCGCTGGGCTTTTTCGTCGAGCCGCTGGTCGACGTCGGCGTCGGCGTGATCGCGGCGCTCTTCTCACTGTCCGACTGACATGTTCATCGAGCGAGTCGTCTCCGGCATGCGCCCGACGGGCGCCCTGCACCTCGGCCACTACCATGGCGCGCTGAAGAACTGGGTGCGCCTGCAGTCCGAGCACCCGTGCCTGTTCTTCGTCGCCGACTGGCACGCGTTGACCACGCATTACGACTCGCCCGAGGTCATCGAGGACAACGTCTGGGAGATGGTGATCGACTGGCTGGCTGCCGGCATCGACCCGCAGCAGTCGACGCTGTTCGTCCAGTCGCGCGTGCCCGAGCACGCGGAGCTGCACCTGTTGCTGTCGATGGTCACGCCGCTGGGCTGGCTCGAGCGCGTCCCCACCTACAAGGACCAGCAGGAGAAGCTCTCCGAGCGCGACCTGTCGACCTACGGCTTCCTCGGCTATCCGCTGCTGCAGGCGGCCGACATCCTGATGTATCGCGCCGCCTGGGTGCCGGTGGGCGAGGACCAGGTGCCGCACGTCGAGTTCACGCGCGAGATCGCGCGCCGCTTCAACCACCTGTTCGGCCGCGAACCCGGCTTCGAGGACAAGGCGCGCGAGGCGGTGAAGAAACTCGGCAGCAAGCGCGCGAAGCTCTACCAGGAGCTGCGGACCCGCTTCCAGGAGCAGGGCGACGAGGCGGCGCTGCAGCAGGGGCGCGAACTGCTCGAGTTGGCGCAGAACCTGAGCATGGGCGACCGCGAACGCCTGTTCGGCTACCTCGAAGGCAGCCGTCGCATCATCCTCGCCGAGCCGCAGGCCCTGCTCACCGAGGCCTCCCGCATGCCCGGCATCGACGGCCAGAAGATGTCGAAGAGCTACGGCAACGCGATCGCGATGCGCGAAGACCCCGAGTCGGTGCGCAAGAAGGTCCGCACGATGCCGACCGACCCGGCGCGCGTGCGGCGCAACGATCCGGGCAACCCCGACCTGTGCCCGGTCTGGCAGCTGCACCAGGTCTACAGCGACGACGCGGCGCGCGACTGGGCGCAGACCGGGTGCCGCAGCGCCGGCATCGGCTGCCTCGACTGCAAGCAGCCGGTGATCGACGCGATCCTGGCCGAGCAGCGCGGCTTTCACGAGCGCGCGCAGCCGTATCTCGACGACCCGAGCCTGCTGCGCAACATCGTCGCCGACGGTTGCGACCAGGCGCGCAAGATCGCGCAGGAGACGATGCGCGAGGTGCGCGAGGCCATGGGGCTCGCGCACGGCTGAGGCATCGACTGCCGGCGCACACGCGCCGGCGCTCAGCCCAGGCTGGCGCGCTCGTCGCGCACGAGGTGCATGCGGCGCAGCGCCGGCAGCGAGTCGAGGAAGTCCCTCAGCCGCTCGAAGGGCAGCGGCTCGGAGATCAGCGTCCCCTGCACCTGGTCGCAGTCGAGCGAGCGCAGCCCGCTGAGCTCGGCTGCGGTCTCGACGCCTTCGGCCATCGCCTGCATTCCGAGCTTGGCGGCCATCGTCGTGATCGCCTGCACGATCGCGGCGTTGCCGCGGTCGGCCGGGAGGTCCTGTACGAACACCCGATCGATCTTGATGCCGTCGACCGGCAGGCTCTTCAGGTACGACAGCGACGCGTAGCCGGTGCCGAAGTTGTCGATCACCACGCGCACGCCGAGACGCCGCAGCTCGCCGAGCAGCGCGATGGTGCGCTCGGGGTTCTCGATGAACGCGCTCTCGGTGAGCTCGAGGCGCAGCAGCCGCGGGGGGAAGTCGCGCTCTTCCATCATCGTTGCGAGCGTCGCCGGGAAACCGTCCTCGGCCAGCTGGCGGGCCGACACGTTGACCGACACCCAGATGTCGGGCTGCGCTTCCAGCCCGAGGCGGACGCGGTCGTCGAGCGCGCGCCCGATCACCCACAGTCCGGTCTCGCGGATCAGGTTGTTCTGCTCGGCCGTGGGCAGGAACCGGTCGGGCAGCAGCAGGCCGAGCGTCGGGTGCCGCCAGCGCAGCAGGCCCTCGTAGCCGACCACGCGCCGTTCGCCGATGTTCATTGCCGGCTGGTAGAACAGCTCGACCTCGCCGCGCCGGATCGCGGTCGGCAGTTCGGCCGCGAGTTGCAGCCGCTCGGCGCGTTCGTCGGAGAGTCCGCCAGCGAAGAAGCGCACGTCGTTGCGGCCTTCCGACTTGACCTGGTACATCGCGCTGTCGGCGCAGCGCACCAGCGCCTGCGCGTCCTGCGCGTCGTCGGGTGCGAGCGCGACGCCGATGCTCGCCGACAGGAAATACGCGCGCCCGGACAGCACCAGCGGCTTCTCGAGCGCCGACAGTGCCGCGCGGGCAATGCGCTCGATCTCCTCGCGTCCGGCGGGCTTCGCAAGCAGGGCGACGAACTCGTCGCCCCCCATGCGCCCGACCACGTCGTGCTCGCCCACCGACGCGCGCAGCCGCCGCGCGACCTCGACCAGCGCCTGGTCGCCGGCCGCGTGGCCGAGCGTGTCGTTGATGAGCTTGTAGCGGTCGAGGTCGACGTAGAGCAGCGCGGCCGGCTCGCCGGCTTGCAGCAGCGCGTCGATCCGCTGCAGCAGGAAGGCCCGGTTCGGCAGCCCCGTCAGCGCGTCGTGCGTCGACGCGTGCACGAGGCGGCGCTCGGCGGCCGCGCGCTGCAGGTACAGCGACAGCGTGCGCGACAGGATCTCCGCGGTCTGCCCGAGGAACTGCTCGGCGCGGAACGCCACCGGGCCAAGGAACAGCAGCAGTCCGAGCGTGCGGCCCTGCTCGTCGCGGATCGGCGCGACGAACCCGGCGCGCGCCCCGAGGGCGTCGGTGCGATAGCGGGCCGCAAAGCCCGGATGCGCCGCGAAGTCGGTGATCCAGGTGTGCCGGCCTTCGCGCCAGCAGCGCTCCTCGACGCTGTCCTCCTGCAGCTCGACCCCGCCCGCCAGCGTCGAGGCCATCTTCGTGAAGGCAGGGTAGCCCCAGCACTCGCGCGGGGCGACGCCGCGGCCCGAGCGCGTCAGGTGCACGCCGCCGATCCAGCCGAGCTTGCCGCACACCGTGATGATGATCGCGGTGATCACGCGCTGCGGTTCGGTCTGCTCGCGCATGATGCCGGCGATGTCGCCCTCGATCTCGAGCAGCATGCGCTGCTGCTTCTCGCGGGTGATCGCGCGCGCGGTGCCGCGATAGCCGGCGAAGTGGCCGCCGTCGTCGAACACCGGGTGCCCGCTCAGCGACAGGTGGTGCACGTTGCCCAGCGGGTCGATCTGGCTGAACTCGAAGTTCTCGAACGGTTCGTGCGCGTCGACGACGGCGCGGTGCGCCTGCCAGTCGGGGCGCAGGAAGTCGGCGTCCGGCATCTCCCAGCGCCGGCGTCCCAGCAGCGCGCGCCGCCACGGCCCGAGCACGGTGTCGACCGAGTCGGACAGGAACGAGACGCGGTGCTGGGCGTCGGTCTCCCAGATCCAGTCGGAGCTCAGGTGGGTGAGGTCGCGGAACTTGGCTTCGCTGGCGGCGAGCTGCTGCTGCATCGCGCGCATGCCGGTGATGTCCTGCGCAATGCCCGCGATGCGCACGATGCGCCCGGCCTCGTCGCGCTCGGGGCGCGCGACGCTGCGCACCCAGACCTGGTCGCCCGTCGGACGCGTCCAGCGGAACTCGATGCGCGCTTCGACGCCGTCGCGCAACGCGCGCCGATGGGCCTCGCGCCAGCGCGCCTGGTCGTTCGCGTGGATGCGGGCCAGGAACGCCGCCGGCGTCGGCGCGCCGCCGGCCGCGTCGATGCCGTAGAGGCGGAACGCGCCGTCGCTCCAGAGCAGCGTGTTGCGGCGCAGGTCGTGCGACCATGAGCCGAGGGCGGCGAGTTGCTCCGCCGCCGACTGGCGGTCGCTGAGGTCGTCCAGCAGCGCCGCCGAACGCCGGCCGGCGGACAGCTCGCGGCGCAGTGCGAGGCAAACGCGCAGGAGGCCGGCGCCGGCGAACAGCGCCGCCAGCGCGAGCGCCGTCGTCCAGCCGAGGGTCGCGGGCGCGACCCAGGCCGCGAGCGGCGGCACGGCGGCAGCGGCCAGTGTGGCCACGCAGGCGCGCGCGTCGCGCGCCGGCAGGCGCAGTCGCGGCGGCTGGGCGGCAGGGGCGTCGATGGTCGCTCTCCGGAGGGGATCCGGCGTAATGTAGCGGATCGCCGTCCCGGGAACCGAGGAATATGTCCTTCTCGCCGCACTGCGGCGCGAGCGTCGCGCTCGCGCCCGCCCGCTCGCCCTCGCCCTGGGTGCAGCGCTGGCTCGCGCTGCTGCCGCCGGGCGCCACCGTGCTCGACTTCGCCGCCGGTTCGGGACGGCACGCTCAGTACGCGCATCGGCGCGGACTGCGCGCAACGGCGATCGATCGCGACCGGGGGGCGCTCGGCGAACTCGATCCGGGCCCGATGGTGCGGATCGCGGACCTCGAGAGCGGCGCGTGGCCGTTCGCCGACGAGCGCTTCGACGCCGTGGTGGTGACGAACTACCTGTTCCGGCCGCGCTTCGCCTTGCTGGCGGCGCTCGTCGCGCCCGGCGGCCTGCTGATCTGCGAGACCTTTGCGCAGGGCAACGAGCGCTTCGGCAAGCCGTCGAACCCGAACTTCCTGCTCGCAGCGGGCGAGTTGTGCGAGCGCAGCCGTCGTGCCGGCCTGTCGGTGGTGGCCTACGAGCATGGCCTGGTCGAACAGCCGCGGTCGGCGGTGATCCAGCGCGTGTGCGCGACGCGGCCCGATCGCGACGGGGCCTTGCGCAGGCTCGGCTAGAATGCGATTTTTTTGCGCCCGGTCCGCCATGATCAAAGGCAGCATTGTTGCGATCGTCAGCCCGATGCACGAGGACGGCAGCCTCGATCTCGAGAGCTATCGCCGATTGATCGACTGGCACGTCGAGCAGGGGACGTCGGCCATCGTCGCCGTCGGCACCACCGGAGAGTCGCCGACCGTCGACGTCGAGGAGCACGTCACGCTCATCCGCGTCGCGGTGGAGCATGCGGCAGGCCGGGTTCCGGTGATCGCGGGCACCGGCGGCAACTCGACCCGCGAGGCGATCGAGCTCACCGAGTTCGCGCACGGGGCGGGCGCGCAAGCGTCGCTGCAGGTCGTGCCGTACTACAACAAGCCGACGCAGGAAGGGATGTACCGTCACTTCCGCGCGGTCGCGGAGGCGGTCGACCTGCCGATCGTGCTCTACAACGTGCCGGGGCGCACGGTGGCCGATTTGTCCAATGCGACCGTGCTGCGGCTCGCGCAGGTGCCGGGCATCGTCGGCCTGAAGGATGCGACCGGCGACATCCCGCGCGCGGCGGCGCTGCTCGCGCAGGTGCGCGAGGACTTCGCCGTCTACGGCGGCAACGACGACTCGGTGCTCGCGCTGATGGCGATGGGCGGGCACGGCGTCATTTCGGTCACTGCGAACGTCGCGCCGGGCCCGATGGCCGAGATGTGCCGCCTGGCGCTGGCGGGCGACTTCCTCGCGGCGCGCGAGCTCAATCGCCGGCTGCTCCCGCTGCACTCCGATCTGTTCTGCGAGGCCAATCCGATTCCGGTGAAGTGGGCGCTGGCCGAGATGGGGCGCATCGGCCCTGGTATCCGGCTCCCGCTGACGCCGCTGTCGTCCGAGCGGCACGATGTCGTGCGCGCCGCGCTGAAGAAATCCGGGGTGCTCCGTTGAGAACCGTCTCCCGTGCGATCCCGCCGCGCTGCGCGCGCCTGGTGGCCGTGCTGCTTGCGACCGGCGCCGCCCTCGGCGGCTGCGGGCTGACCAGCGTGATCGACGACGCCAGCAGCATCGACTACAAGTCCGCGACGAAGGGACGAACGCTCGACGTTCCGCCCGACCTGGTGGCGCCAACCGCCGACCCGCGCTTCGCCGTACCCGACCGCGCGGCGCGCACCGCCTCGACCTTCGAGAGCGCTCGCGCTGCCGAGCGCGCGGCGATCGGAGCCCCGACGGCAGTACTGCCGCAGGTGCCCGGGGCGCGCATCGTGCGCGACGGCGACCAGCGCTGGCTCGCCGTGGACCTGCCGCCGGAGCGCGTGTGGCCGGTGGTGCGCGAGTTCTGGCAGGAGTCCGGCTTCGTCGTCGGCAAGGAAGCAGCCGACGTCGGCGTCATCGAGACCGACTGGGCCGAGAACCGCGCGAAACTGCCGCAGGACATCGTGCGCCGCACGCTCGGGCGCGTGCTGGAGAGCGTCTACTCGACCGGCGAACGCGACAAGTTCCGCACCCGGATCGAGGCTTCGGGAGCGGGCACCGAGGTGTTCGTCAGCCATCGCGGAATGATCGAGGTCTACACCTCGCCGACGAAGGACCAGACGATGTGGCAGCCCCGGCCGAGCGACCCGGGGCTCGAAGCGGAGTTCCTGCGCCGGCTGATGCTGAAGTTCCGCCCGGGCGACCAGGCGACGGTGGCCGCCGCCGAGGCGGCGGCAAGCGCGCGCGCACGGCTCTCTGGCAGCGGCGCCGACGCGGTGCTGGAAGTGTCCGAACCCTTCGACCGCGCGTGGCGGCGCGTGGGCCTGGCGCTCGACCGCGGCGGCTTCACCGTCGAGGACCGCGACCGGACGCAGGGCCTGTACTTCGTGCGCTACATCGATCCCGAGATCGAGGGCGGGCGCGTCGCCGAGAAACCCGGCATCCTCGGGCGGCTGTTCGGCTCCTCTTCGAAGCCGCGCGCCGACGCCGGCCAGCGCTTCCGGGTGCGGGTCGAGGGGGTGGCCGAGTCGGCCCGCGTCACCGTGCTCGGCGCCGACGGCAAGCCGGTGGGCGAGGTGGACCGGCGCACCGCCGCGCGCATACTCGGGTTGCTGCAAGAGCAGCTGAAGTAGCGACCGCTCGGTGCGCTTCGCGAGTCTGGGCAGCGGCAGCGAAGGCAACGCGCTCCTGGTCGAGGCGGCCGGCGGGACGACGATCCTCGTCGACTGCGGCTTCGGCCGGCGCGAGGCCGAGCGCCGGCTGCGCCTGGCCGGCTGCGAGCCCGAGTCGCTCGCGGCGATCCTCGTCACGCACGAGCACGGCGACCACGTCGGCGGCGTGCTGCGCCTGGCGCGCGCGCACGGGCTGCCGGTCTACCTGACGCACGGAACGCTGCAGGCGATCGCGGCCCAGGCCAGCGAACTCGCGGGAATCGACGGGCTGCTTCGCGTGTTCGACTCGCACGCGCGCTTCGAGTGCGCGGGGCTCGGGATCGAGCCGGTGCCGGTTCCGCACGACGCGCGCGAACCGGTGCAGTACGTGATCGACGACGGGCGCAGCCGGCTCGGCGTGCTCACCGACCTCGGACACGGGACCGCGCACGTGCTGCGGGCCCTGGCGCGACTGGACGCGCTGGTGCTCGAGTGCAACCACGACGCCGGCATGCTGGCGGCCAATCCGCGCTATCCGGCGACGCTCAAGCGTCGCATCGCGGGGCCGTGGGGTCACCTCGACAATGACGCGGCGGCGGGCATCCTGGCGGCGCTCGACCGGTCGCGAATGAGCAAGGTCGTGGCGGCCCACCTGAGCCGCCACAACAACCGGCCCGAACTCGCGTGGGCGGCGCTGGCGCAGGTGCTGGGCGACGACGCGCGCCGCGTGATCTCGATTGCCGATCAGGACGCCGGTTTCGGCTGGCTCGAACCCTGAGCAAAAAAAGACCGGCCGAGAAGGCCGGTCTTCCTGCGGCCGGCGGAAGCGCCGGTCGCGCGTCGTTCACGCGAAGATTACTTCTTCGCGGCGTCGACGGCTTTCTCGGCGGCTTCCTTGGCAGCTGCAGCCGCCTTGTCGGCCGCTTCCTTGGCCGCATCGACAGCCGCGCCGGCGGCTTCCTTCGCCGCGCCGACGGCCGCTTCGGCCGGTTTCGCTGCGTCGGTGGCCGGGGCAGCGGCCGGGGCAGCGCCTTCGGCCGGCTTGGCGGCTTCCGCCGGGGCCGGAGCCGGGGCGGTGGTCGCCGGGGCCGGCGCGGGAGCCGGTGCCGGAGCCGGAGCTTCCTTCTTGCCGCACGCGGTCAGCGTGATGGCGATCAGGGAGGCAAGCAGCAGGGACTTTTTCATGATGCGCTTCGATCCTGGTTGGGGATGGGTCGACTGATGACTGTCGTCGGCTGCAGGGATCCTTGGGAGAAAACCCTTAGGTATTAACCCCAGCACCGATCGAGTCGCGGATTCTATCAAAGGCGCTCGCCGGACGCATGATTTCCACGCGATGCATCCGTGCGATCGGCGCAACACCGGATCAGGCGCTCGCCGGCGCGGCCGGCTGGGGCGCCGGCGGAACGAAGGCGTCGGAGTAGCAGGCGTTCTCCTGCAGTCCCTGCGCGACGAGCGCGGGCCGCGCCGTCTCGACCATCCGCACCGAGCCGCAGGCGTAGACGGCGAAGCCCGACAGGTCCGGGAAGTCGGCCAGGATCGCCTCGTGGACCAGGCCGGTCCGCCCCTGCCACGCGTCTTCGGGGGCCGGTTCGGAGAGCACCGGAACGTAGTGGAAGTTCGGGTACTCGCGCGTCCAGCGCTGCGGCAGTTCGGTCAGGTACAGGTCGCGCAGGCTGCGCACGCCCCAGTAGAGGTACAGCGGCCGCTGGATGCCGAGCCGGAACGACTGCTCCAGCAGGCTCTTGACCGGCGCGAAGCCGGTGGCGCCGGCGACGAAGATCAGCGGCTTGTCGCTGGGCTCGTGCAGCACGAACGAACCGATCGGTCCTTCGAAGGCGATTGTGTCGCCGACCCGCATCGACTCGAAAACGCGGGTCGTGAAACGGCCTCCCGGCATCAGGCGCACGTGAAGCTCGACCAGGTCGGTCGACCCCGAAGGCGCGGTGAACGAGTAACTGCGGCGCGCCCCGTCCTCGAGCAGGATGTTCAGGTACTGGCCCGCCTCGTAGGCGATCGTCTGTCCCTGCGGCAGGCGCAGCGCGAGCAGCATCACGTCGTGCGCGAGCCTCTCGATGCGCTCGACGCGCGCTTCGTAGGTCCGGATCTGCGCCGCCGCGGTCGCGGCGCCTTCCTCGTACTCGAATTCGACGTCGGACAGCGCGCGCGCGCAGCAAAGCAGCACGCGACCGGCCGCTCGTTCGTTCTCGGACAGCGCGCTCGGCTGGTAGCCCGACATCTCGACGTCGCCGCCGATCACCGTCGCCTTGCACAGCCCGCAGCCGCCCGAGCGGCACTCGAAGGGCAGCGCGATCCCGCCGCGCAGGCCGGCGTCGAGCAGCGTCTCCCCGGGGCGCACCGGCGCGCTCTGCCGGCCCGGGTGCGCGGTCAGCTGGTAGGTCTGGCCGCGGCCCCGGCGCGCTGGCGGCAGCCACGGCAGCGCCATCAGCAGCAGCGTGGCGCCGGCGCACGCGATCCACAGCTTCAGAGGATCCCACGAGTAGATCAGCGGAAAGACCGACAGGTAGAACCAGTCGAAGTCGAGCGTGGCGGGGACGGTCGCGAAGTCGGCCGGAGCCTGGCTCACGACCGGCTTGACCAGCGACAGCACCAGCAGCATCGCGACGAGCCCCCACGCGAGCGGCTTCGGCGGCATATGCGCGGCGCGCGGCACCCGCTGCGTGTGGATCCACAGCGCGATCAGCACCACCAGCGGGATGCCGATGTGCAGGAACGAGAGCAGCGAAAAGAGCCGGTCGGTGATCGCCTCGGGCGTGATGAAGTTGCGGGTCAGGATGCCGCGGAACACCGGCAGCGCGTCGAACCACTCGGTGGTGGCGATCACGACGAATTGCGCCAGCGTGTCCCACGGGAGCATGAAGCCGTTGACGCCCGACGCGTAGACCAGCCACAGCAGGATCACGCCGGTGATCCACGAGAACGCGCGGAAGCTGCGGTAGCGATCGAACGCGAAGTGCCGCACCATGTGCAGCATCATCGTGAGCACCATCGCGTCGGAGGCGTAGCGGTGCGCGCTGCGCATGATGCCGCCGGCCCACCACTGGCCGTGCGTGATCGACTCCATCGACGCATAGGTCTTGTCGATGCCTGTCTCGTAGAAGGCATAGACATACAGTCCGCTCACGACTACGATCCAGAACATCCAGTAACTGGTCGCGCCGAGGTAGTACATCGGGTTCAACCGGTCGCCGAAGACCCGGTTCCCGACCGCCTCCATGCGCAGGAAGAACCACTGCAGGAAGGCCTGGAGTCTCTTGAGCAACGCTGTTCTCCGTGGTCAGCGCATCCGCGACCGGCGCGGCAGCAGATGCGAACTTGCTGCGACGGCGGGCGCCGTCGCGTCGATGAGTGAGGCCGAACCTAGCTGCAATGCGGGATCATTGCAAGAACAGGGCGATGCGGATGCGACAGTCGTTTCGCTGTTGGGTGCGGCGCAGCATCGATGCGATGCTGCGCAGCAGCAAATCGGCAAGGCTTGATGTGAGTCAAGGCTGCTTGACAGTGCTGACAACGATCATGCCGGGTGTTTTTTTTCGCAAACTTCGAACAGGGAAGGGGGGTTGCCATGGCTGACCAGGTGCCATCGCAGGCGGGGTCGAAAGAGGAAGAGGAGCGCGTGCCCGTCATGCAGCAGATCCTCGACAACCCGTTCCTGCTGCTGTTTCTCGGCATTACCGTGCCGACGGTGTTCTACATCGTGTGGGGCGTGATGGAAGTGGCGACCATCCCGGTCACGCCGCTGGCGAAGTAGGCCACCAACGATCGTATCGACGGAGAAACAACGATGAGCGCCATACTGCCTCCGCAGCAGCGGATCTGGTGGAACCAGCCGGTCGACCGGGTTGAGATCCTCTGGATCGTGATCGCCTTCACCTGGTGCATGGTGATGTTCTTCATGATGCCGTACTGGCACCTGTACGGGAGCCAGAACCTTTCCACCGAGACCTACCGCGTCAAGCCCGAACTGTTCCAGAAGGCGGCGCAGGAGATGGTCGACAAGTACACGGTGCGCACCGAAGGCGACAACAAGGTGCCCGTCGTGGCGCCGCCGGCCGGCAGCGACGTCTACCTCGTTGCCCGCCTGTGGGACTGGTGGCCGATCCTCGAGCTCGAGAAGGGCAAGACCTATCGCCTGCACCTGACGTCGATGGACTACCAGCACGGCTTCTCGCTGCAGCCCGAGAACATCAACATCCAGGTGCTGCCCGGTTATCAGCACGTCGTCACGGTCACGCCGAACCGGTCGGGCCAGTACGCGATCGTCTGCAACGAGTTCTGCGGCATCGGCCATCACAAGATGGTCTCGCGGCTCTACGTGAAGTAATCGGGGGATAACCAATGGCAACCGCACAGGCGCAGTTCCGTATCTGCCCCCGAACGGGGCTGCAGTTCCACAAGTCGGCCGAGCCGCTGATCAAGCTCAACGCGGTCGCGGCCGTCGTCGCGCTGCTGGTCGGCGGCATCCTCGCGCTGCTGATCGTTCTCACGCGCTGGCAGGCGATCCACCTGATCGACGCCGAGAACTTCTACCTGTACCTGACCGCCCACGGTCTGGACATGCTCGTCATCTGGATCATCTTCTTCGAGATGGCGGTCCTGTACTTCTGCTCGTCGACGCTGTTGCGATGCCGCCTGGCGACGCCAGGATTCGCGTGGCTCGCGTTCATCCTGATGGTGGTCGGCACGCTGGTGTTCAACTGGTCGATCTTCACCGGCCAGGCGACGGTCATGATGACGTCGTACGTGCCGATGCCGGCGCACCCGGCGTTCTACCTCGGGCTGATCCTGTTCGCCGTCGGCGCGCTGATCGGCTGCTTCGTGTTCCTGGGCACGCTGGTCGTCGCCAAGGCCGAGAAGACCTACGAGGGATCGATTCCGCTGGTGACCTTCGGCGCGCTGACCGCGTGCATCATCGCGATCTTCACGATCGCGTCGGGCGCGATCATCCTGATTCCGACCTTCCTCTGGTCGGTCGGCTACATCAGCCACATCGACCCGGTGATGTACCGCGTCATCTGGTGGGCGTTCGGTCACTCGTCGCAGCAGATCAACGTCAGCGCGCACATCGCCGTCTGGTACGCGATCGCCGCGATCGTGTTCGGCGCCAAGCCGATGTCCGAGCGCGTCAGCCGCTCCGCGTTCCTGCTCTACATCCTGTTCCTGCAGCTGGCGTCGGCGCACCACATCCTGGCCGACCCGGGCGTGGGCACCGAGTGGAAGGTGTTCAACACCTCCTACGCGATGTACCTCGCGGTGCTCGCCTCGATGCTGCATGGCCTGACGGTGCCGGGTGCGATCGAAGTCGCGCAGCGCCAGAAGGGCTACACGAAGGGTCTGTTCGAGTGGCTGCGCAAGGCGCCCTGGGGCAACCCGGTGTTCTCGGGCATGTTCATCTCGCTGATGGGTTTCGGCTTCCTCGGCGGCATCTCGGGCGTGATGATGGGCACCGAGCAGCTGAACATGATCATCCACAACACGATCTACGTGCCGGGGCACTTCCACGCGACGGTCGTGATCGGTACCACGCTGGCGTTCATGGCGCTGACCTACTTCCTGCTGCCGGTCGTCTTCAATCGCGAGATGATCCTGCCGGGGTGGGCGAAGTGGCAGCCGTACCTGTTCGGTCTCGGGATGGCGGTGTTCTCGCTGGCGATGATGGGCGCCGGGACGCTCGGCGTGCCGCGCCGCCACTGGGACATCACGTTCGCCGGCGCCGCGCTGCCGTACGAGTACCCGGGCACCGCGCTGCTGATGATCGCGATCTTCGGCGTGTCGGGCGTGATCGCCGTGGTGGGCGGGGCGATGTACATCCTGATCACCGTCGGCACGATCCTGTTCGGCAAGAAGCTCGACGCCGGCACGTACTCGACGACCGTCAGTCCGCTGCGCCTGCCGGTGGCGGCCGCGCTGACCGGGCACGGTGGCCACGGCACCGGGTCGGTTGCGCCCGGCACCTTCGCGATGGCGCTGGTCTTCCTGGTGGCCTTCGTCCTGTACTACTTCGTCAACTGGAAGTACCTGTCGACGGTCTGGGGCCTGAGCTGAGATCGGGGAACCGGCGAGGCGTCGCATGAGAGCCTTGCTCAACCTGTTCAAGCTGCGCATCGGGGTGGCGATCGCGTTGACCGCGGTCGCCGGCCTGATGGTCTCGCCCGGTTCCGGTCTCGAACCCTGGCAGGGCGTCGTGCTGACGCTGGCAGTGCTGCTGTCGTCGTCTGCCGCCGGCGCCTTCAACCAGTTCTACGAAGTCGACCTCGACGCCCGGATGGGGCGCACGCGCGAGCGTCCGTTCGTCACCGGGCGCATGCGCCACCATCGCGGCTGGCCAGCGCTGATCGTCGCGCTGACCGGCATCGCGGTGGCTGCCGCGTGGCTGGCGACGAACGCCAGCGCCGCGCTCTACACCTTCCTCGGCGCGTTCTGCTACGCAATCGTCTACACGGTCTGGCTCAAGCGCCGCACTGCGTGGAACATCGTGATCGGCGGTCTCGCGGGCAGCTTCGCGGTGCTCGCGGGGGCAGCGGCGGTGTCGCCGGGCCTGTCGAACGAGGCGCTGCTGCTGGCGGTGATTCTCTTCCTGTGGACGCCGCCGCACTTCTGGAGCCTGTCGATCGTGTTTCGCGACGACTACGCTCGGGCTGGCGTGCCGATGCTGCCAGTCGTCAAGGGCGACCGCTTCGCGGCGCGCGCGATCTTCGCGCATGCGCTCGTCATGGTCGGCCTGTCGCTCGCGCTGGCGCTGCTGAGTCCCGGCTGGCTCTACCTCGCCTGCGCGCTCGCCGGCGGTGCCCTGCTGGTATGGCGCACCGCGGTTCTCGTGCGCGAGCCGAACCGCGCACACGCGCTGTCGAGTTTCCACGCTTCGCTGATTCAACTCTCGCTGCTGCTGCTCGGCACCATCGCCGACGGGTGGATGAGGGCTGCGCTCGGCGCCTGACGCGGTGCCGGGGGCGCCCGTGAGGGCCGGCGTGGCGGCAGTGGTGCGGAGGGTTGCGCTCGGCGCATTCGCGGCCATCGCGTTCGGGTTCCTCCCCCTGAGCGGCGGCGCAGCGCGCGCCGCCGAGCCGGCCGCGGGCGGGCCCGATTTCCGCAAGATGCTCGAAATCAGCCAGGCAGCGCTCGGGCGCCCGTTGGCCGATGTCAGGCTGCGCGACAGCAGCGGCAAGGACGTCCGATTCAGCGACTATCGCGGCCGCCCGCTGCTGATCAGCCTCGTCTACACCGGCTGCTTCCAGGCGTGTCCGGTGACGACGCAGTTCCTCGCGCAGGCCGTGCGCACCGCGCGCGACGCGCTCGGCGCGGACAAGTTCAACATCGTCACGATCGGCTTCAACCAGCCCTTCGACGGACCGGAGGCGATGGCCGCGTTCAAGCGGCAGAATCGCGTCTACGATCCGGCGTGGGCGTTCCTGAGCGTCGACCGGGAGCAGGTGGCGGAGCTGACGGCGAATCTCGGCTTCACCTACGAAGCGACGCCGAAGGGGTTCGACCACCTCACGCAGGTCACGATCGTCGACGCCGACGGCGTGATCTACCGGCAGGTCTACGGCGAGAACTTCGACTTGCCGATGCTGGTGCAGCCGTTGAAGGAGTTGCTGACGGGACAGGTGTCGCGCCAGGTGTCCCTCGGGAACCTGTGGGAAAAGGTGATCCTGTACTGTACGGTCTACGATCCGAACACCGGCGGCTACCGGACCGATTACTCGCTGTTCTTCGAGTTGTTCGCGGGCCTGACCATCCTGGGCGGTCTCGGCTGGGTGATCGTGCGGGAGCTGCGGCGCTCGCGCAGAAGCTGAGTCCGGCGGCGTCCCCCGCGAACCCGCTTGCGTTTCCGAGCATGTCCCTCTTTCCGCCACTCGATCCTCGTGAAGCCGGCCTGCCGGGCAGTGGCCTGTCGGTGCGCGCGTGGCGCGCGGTCGAGCGGGTGCTCGATCGCGTCTGCGGCGTGCGCGACAACCCGCTGCGCCAGCTCGGCGCGCTCGGCTTCTACCTGTTCTGGCTGATCGCGGTGACGGGCGGGTACCTCTACATCTTTTACGACACCAGCGTCGACGGCGCGCACGCGTCGATCGAGGCGCTGACGCACGAGCAGTGGTGGGCGGGCGGGGTGATGCGCAGCCTGCACCGATACGCGTCGGACGCGTTCATCGTCGTGATCGTGCTGCACCTGCTGCGCGAACTGATGCTCGGGCGCTTCCGCGGGTTCCGCTGGTACTCGTGGCTGAGCGGCGTGCCGACGCTGTGGCTCGCGGTCGGATGCGGCGTGATCGGCTACTGGATGGTGTGGGACACGGTCGCGTTGTTCGTCGCCACCGCGACCACCGAATGGTTCGGCGTGCTGCCGGGTTTCGGGCCGGCGATGGTGCGCAACTTCATCGCCGACGGCGCGGTGTCGGATCGCTTCTTTTCGCTGGTCGTGTTCCTGCACATCGGCCTGCCGCTGATCATCCTGCTCGCGATGTGGGCGCACATCCAGCGCCTGACGCGACCGCAGACCGGCGCCACGCGGGCGGTCGCGCTGTGGTCGCTGGCTGCGTTGCTCGCGCTGTCGCTCGCGGTGCCGGCCCTGTCGGAGCCGCCGGCGAACCTGACGCGCCTGCCGGCCACGCTGCCGATCGACTGGTTCTACCTCGCGCCGCTGCCGGCGATCTACGCGTTCTCGCCCGAGGGCGTGTGGATCGTCAGCGCGGCGCTGACGCTGCTGCTCGGGGTGGCGCCGTGGCTGCCGCCGATGAAGCGCCCGGCGCCGGCGACGGTGTCGCCGGAGAACTGCAACGGTTGCCGGCGCTGTTTCGCCGACTGTCCGTATGCGGCGATCGCGATGGCGCCGCATCCGGACGGATCGGGTGAGATCGCCGTCGTCGATGACGACCGCTGCGCGTCGTGCGGCATCTGCGCCGGCGCCTGTCCGTCGGCGACGCCGTTCCGCTCGACCCAGCGGCTGGTCAGCGGGATCGACCTGCCCGACCTGACCGTGGATGCGCTGCGCAACGAACTGGTGGACGCGCTGCAGACCGCCGGCGCCGCCGGCAAGATCCTGGTCTTCACCTGCCAGCGCGGCGCGGGGCTCGGCACCCGGCCGCCGCAGGGCCTGATCGCGTTCGGGCTGCCCTGCGCCGGCATGCTGCCGCCGTCCTTCGTCGAGTATGCGCTGCGTGCCGGCGTCGATGGGGTCGTGGTCGCGGCGTGCCCTGAAGGGGATTGCGAATTCAGGTTCGGGGTACGATGGACGCAGGAGCGGATCGGCGGGGAGCGCGAGCCCCGACTGCGGCGCGCTGCCGATCGCACGCGCATCGCGGTCGTGCACGCGAGCCGCGAGGAGCGCGGCGCGCTCGAGCGGTCGATCCAGGCATTCAGGGCGCGATTGCCCGCGCAGGGCGCGCGGCGCGAGGGCGCCGTGGCGGAGGTTTCTTTCGGAGATGAGGAAGATGGGCAATAAGGTCGTGCGCTACGGCGGACAGGGAATTCTTTACGTGCTGTTCGCGGCATTCGTGGGCTACTTCTCGACGTCGCCCGCGTACCGGCACCTGGAGCCGGACCAGGGGCTGCTGCGGCTTTCGTTCCGTCATCCGGGCCAGTTCGTCACCGACTGCCGGACCCGCTCGCCGGAGGAACTCGCGAAGCTGTCGCCGCAGTTGCGCGCGCAGATGGATTGCCCGCGCGAGCGTTCTCCGGTGCACGTGCGCGTCGAGCTCAACGGCAAGCCGCTGTACGACGAAGTCTTCCCGCCGGCCGGGTTGCGCCGCGACGGCGCCGCGGCCGGCTATCACCGGCTCGCGATTCCCGCCGGCGAGCACCGGCTGCGCGTGCAGGTAAACGACGACGCGCGCATCAAGGGCTTCAACCACGAGGGCGAGCGACAACTCGCCGTGGTTCCGGGGCAGGTGGTGCTGATTGACTTCATCCCGGATCAGGGCGGGGTAGTGATCCGATGACGACGGCTTCCGGCGCGGGCCTCGCGGCCCCGGGAGCGGCCATCACGGCGGGAGCGCGCGGCTATGACCTGCAGGTGGCCGATGCCGAGCAGCGTGCGATTGCCTCCGGCTGGCTGCTGCTGGGCGTCGCGTCGCTGATCGGCGCCGGCCTGTTCTCGATCCTGCTGGTGCTTGCGCGCACGCCCTGGATCGGCAAGCTGGTCCCGGCCGGCGACTTCTTTCGCGTCGCACTGGTGGTGCACGTCGACCTGTCGGTGCTGGTGTGGTTCATCTCGATGGCCGGCGTGCTGTGGACGCTCGACACGTCGCGGCGCTGGAGCGCGCTCGGCTGGGTCGCGTTGTGGATCACCGCGCTCGGCGCGCTGTTCATGACCGTCGCGCCGTTCGCGGGCGGCGCGAAGCCCATCATGTCGAACTACGTGCCGATGCTCGACAACGAGGTGTTCGTCTACGGGATCGCGATCGTCGGCGTCGGCCTGTGCGTGCTCACGCTGCGTTCACTCGTCGCGCCTGCGCCGCTGGGCGGGCTCGACGGCGCCGGCGCGCTTCGGCTCGGCCTGCGCGCGGCCGCGGTGTCGGCGGCGTTCGCGCTGCTCGCGATGGGCTGGTCGATCGTCGACGTGCCGCGCGAGCTCGAGACCTACGCGTACTACGAGAACCTGTTCTGGGGGCCGGGGCACGTGATCCAGTTCACGTGGGCGCTGCTGCTGCTGGTGGCGTGGTTCTGGCTGGCGAACCTGATCGGCGCGCCGCTGCCGGTCAGCCCGCGCGTGGCCGTCCTGATCTTCGCGATCGGGCTGGCGCCGGTGCTCGCCGTGCCGGCGATCTACCTGAACTGGAGCGCGGTCGCGTTCGAGCACCAGAAGACGATGACCTGGCTGATGCGCTTCGGCGGCGGGCTGCCGTTCCTGCCGGTGGGGCTGGCGCTGCTCGTCGCGCTCGCGCGCCGCCCGGCGGTGGATGCGCAGACGCGGCCGCTGCGGGCGGCGCTGGTCGCGTCGTTCGTGCTGTTCTCGGTCGGCGGCGTGCTCGGCTTCCTGATCGAGGGCTCCGACGTGCGCGTCCCCGCGCACTACCACGGCTCGATCGTCGGCGTGACGCTGGCGCTGATGGGCCTGGCCTATGCGTTGCTGCCGCGCTTCGGTTACCGCGCGGCGACCGGGCGCATCGCGAACTGGCAGCCGTGGCTCTACGGCGGCGGACAGTTGCTGCACATCCTCGGCCTGATGTGGTCGGGCGGCTACGGCGTGCAGCGCAAGGTCGCAGGCGCCGAGCAGACGCTGCGAACGACGGCGGAAGTCGCCGGCATGGGCCTGATGGGGTTCGGCGGACTGATCGCGATCGTCGGCGGCATCCTGTTCGTCTGGGTGGTGCTCGCGAGCGTGATCGGCGCGAGGCGCGCGCGGTGATCCGCCTGCTCGCGCTGGTGGCGTGCGCGCTGACCGTGTGCATCGCCGGCTCGAGCGCCTTCATCCGTCATTGGCAGGGCGGCCTCGGCTGCGAGGGCTGGCCGGCCTGCTACCGGGCGGCCAGCGCGGCACGTGACTCGCGGCCTTCGGAGGCGGCCCCGCTGCCGCCCCCCGTGCGCGCGGCGCGCATCGTGCACCGTGCGAGCGCGGGGACCGTCGGCGTGCTCGTGCTGGTCCTGCTTGTCGCTGCATGGCGCTCGAGGGACCGCGCGGCGCGTGCGGCGGCGACGATCGCCGCCGCCGTCACCGCTTTCCTCGGCTGGCTCGGCCCGTACTCGAAGCTGGGCCTGCCGCTGGTGACGCTGGGCAACCTGCTCGGCGGACTGGTTCTGGTCGCTGCGCTCGCGCGGGTGGCGTCGACCTGGCGCGCCAGTGCGTCGGCTCGTGCCGCGCCACTGATTCCTCCACTCGCGCTGGCGGCGCTGGTGCTGCTCGCAATGCTCGCGTGGGGCGGCACGATGATCGGCGCGCGTCACGCGATCGATGCGTGCGCGTCGGCGGCGTGCGTGGCAGCGGCGCGCTTCGACGCGGCTGCGCTCGACCCGAGCGGGGTCGCGCGGGCCGTCGACGCCGCGACCGGGCAGGGGCTGCACGTCGCGCACCGCGCGGTTGCATTGGCCTTCTCGGTGCTGGCGCTGTTGCTCGCGGCGCGGGCGCGGCGCGCGCAGCCCGTCGTGGCGCTGGGCCTGGTCGTGCTGGTCGCGGCGCAGTGGCTCGCCGGTGCCGCGACCGCGCTCGGCGCGCCGCAGCCGTTGTGGACCGCAAGCGCGCACAGCGCCATCGCGGCGCTGCTGGCGGCGCTGCTGGCCAGCCTGCGCGGCGCGCCGTCGCGCGGCGCCGCTCAGGATCCGGGCAGGTCGCGCCCGAGTTCGGCGCGCAGCGCGTAGACCAGCTCGAGCGCCTCGCGCGCACTCAGCGCGTCCGGGTCGAGCTCGCGCAGCCGCGCGGCAATGCGCTCGGCCCCGGCACGCGCTGCGTCGGCACGCGGTGCCGCGCCGTCGTTTCGCGTGTCCGCCTCGGCTGCGCTTGCGTTGCCCGCATCGGCGCTGCGCTGCGCCTCGTCGTGGTCCGGCGGCAGCGCGAACAGGTCGAGCTGGTCGTCGCGGGCGCGCGCGCGCGCCTCGAGTTCGGAGAGCAGCTGGCCGGCGGCACGAATCACCGGGGCCGGCAAGCCGGCGAGCCGGGCCACCTGCAGCCCGTAGCTGCGGCTTGCGGGGCCGTCGCGCACCTCGTGCAGGAACACGATCCCGCCGCGGTGCTCGGCCGCGGCGAGGTGCAGGTTGAGCGCCTGTGGATGCGTCGCGGCCAGGCCGGTGAGCTCGAAGTAGTGCGTCGCGAACAGCGTCAGCGAGCGGTTGTGCGAGAGCAAACGGGCGGCGATCGCGTGCGCGAGCGCGAGCCCGTCGAAGGTCGAGGTGCCGCGACCGATCTCGTCCATCAGCACCAGCGAGCGCTCGGTGGCCGAGTGCAGGATCGACGCCGCCTCGGTCATCTCGACCATGAACGTCGAGCGCCCGCCGGCGAGGTCGTCGGATGCGCCCACGCGCGTGAAGATGCGGTCGAGGGGGCCGAGTTCGCAGTCGTCGGCCGGCACGAAGCTGCCGCAGCAGGCGAGCAGGGCGATCAGCGCCACCGAGCGCATGTAGGTCGACTTGCCGCCCATGTTCGGCCCGGTGAGCAGCAGCAGGCGGCGGCTGTCGCGCATCACGCAGTCGTTCGGCGTGTAGCGCTCCACGCCAGCCTCGACCACCGGGTGGCGCCCGGCGCGGATCTCGATCCCCGGCACCGGCGAGAAGCGCGGCCGCACCCAGCGCAGCGTGGCGGCGCGCTCGGCGAACGAGGCCAGCACGTCGAGCTGCGCCGCGGCGCGTCCCGCGCGCTGCCAGGCGGCGACGCCGGGCGCGAGCGCGTCGAGCAGCGCTTCGTAGAGCTCGCGCTCGAGCACCAGCGCGCGCTCGCGCGCCGACAGCGCCTTGTCCTCGAAGGCCTTCAGCTCGGGCGTGATGTAGCGCTCGGCGTTCTTCAGCGTCTGGCGCCGTCGGTAGTCGTCCGGGACGCGGGCGGACTGGCCGCGCGTGACCTCGATGAAGAATCCGTGCACGCTGTTGAAGCCGACGCGCAGGTTGGCGATGCCGCTGCGCTCGCGCTCGCGCGCCTCCATTGCGGCGAGCACGCTGTCGCAGTCGCGGTCGATCGCGCGGAGCTCGTCGAGCGCGGCGTCGTGGCCGTCGCGGATGACGCCGCCGTCGCGCGCCTGCGCGGAAGGCTCGTCGGCGAGCGCGGCGGCAATCGGCGCCAGCGCCGCGTCGGGCACGCGCAGCGCGTCGCGCAGCGCGCCGAACAGCTCGTCGTCGAGCGCTTCGAGCCGCGCGTGCAGCCGGCGCAGCGCCGGCTCGGCGTCGCGCAGCGCCGCGAGCTCGCGCGGCCGCGCGGAGCGCAGCGCGATGCGCGATGCGATGCGCTCGAGGTCGGGCAGGCGGCGCAGCTCGGCCAGCACCGGCTCGTGGCACACCGCGGTCGCGCCGTCGCCGCCGGGTTCGAGCAGCGCCTCGACGCAGGCATGGCGGCGCGCCGCCGCCGGCTGCGAACGCAACGGCTCGAGCAGCCAGCGGCGCAGCAGCCGGCCACCGGCGCTGGTCGCGCAGCGGTCGAGCAGCTTCAGCAGCGACGGGCCGTCGTCGCCGCGCAGCGGTTCGACGATCTCCAGGTTGCGCCGCGCGGCGGTGTCGAGGATCACGAACTCGTCGCCGGCGAAGACGCGCAGCGCCTGCAGGTGCGACGGCGCGTTGCCCTGCGTGCGCTCGACGTAGTCGAGCAGCGCGCCGGCGGCCGCGATCGCGGCGGGCATGCCCTGGGCGCCGAAGCCGGCGAGGTCGAGCGTGCCGAGCAGTTCGGCAATGCGGCGCCGAGCGCGCTGCGCGTCGAACTGCCACGCCGGAGCGCGCGCGAGCGCCGCGCCGGCGAGGGCTTCGTCGAGGCCGGCCGGCAGCGCTGCCCCGTCGGGGAGGACGAGCTCGGCGGGGCGCAGCCGGTCGAGTTCGCGCGCCAGCGCGTCGGCGCCGAGTTCGGCCAGCCAGCACTCGCCGCTCGCCACCACCATCCACGCGAGACCGAGCAGGGTCGAGCCCCCCGGCCCGCCGCCGGGCGGCAGCAGCGCGAGCAGGATCCGGTCGTCGCGGTCCGGCAGCAACTGGGCGTCGGTGAGCGTTCCGGGCGTCACGATCCGCACGACCTTGCGCTCGACCGGGCCCTTCGAGGTGGCGGGGTCGCCGATCTGCTCGCACACCGCGACCGATTCGCCGAGCCGGATCAGCCGCGCCAGGTACTGCTCGACCGAGTGCACGGGCACGCCCGCCATCGGGATCGGCGCGCCGGCCGAGACGCCGCGCGTGGTCAGCGTGATGCCGAGCAGGCGCGCCGCGCGCTCGGCGTCGCCGTAGAAGAGCTCGTAGAAGTCGCCCATCCGGTAGAACATCAGCCGGTCGGCGTGATCGGCCTTGAGGCGCAGGTATTGCGCCATCATCGGGGTGTGCTGCTCGAGATTCACCATGCCGCGGACGACGTCATCGCTTCGAAGAGGTTTGCCCGGTGACACCCGCTCGCATCGGAAGGCCGCGCTCGCTGGCGCGGCCTCTCGCGGGCAAGCGGATGGTAACGCGTGGCGTCGTGCCGGACCCTGCGACGCGTCGCTGCGCCGCCCGGGCCGTCAGGCTTGCCCGCGTGTGACCGACGGCGCAGAGTGTCGGCCTGGCGCCGCGTCAGCTCCGGGGATGGGGGCGCGGGTGCTGGATCGAGCGATGGCGAGCGCTTTAAAATGTATAAAAAACAGTATGATAAGGTAACTTCGTGATAATCAAGATTAAGTACCGCAGGAACTCCTCCACGGCCTGGGCAACGCCTCTCGCAAACCCTCGCAAGCCATGAGCGACGCGATCCTGACCGTTACGCTGAATCCCGCGGTCGACGTGTCGACGGTCACGCAGACCGTCACGACCGAGCACAAGCTGCGCTGTGCCGAGGTGCGGCGCGATCCCGGCGGCGGCGGCATCAACGTCGCGCGGGTGCTGACGCGCTTCGGCGCGCGCTGCCACGCGGTCTATCCGGTCGGACCGGTGCTGGGCCGGTTGCTGCGCCAGCTCGTCGACGCGGAAGGCGTGGCGAGCCTCGCGTACCCAGTGCGCGGCGAGACGCGCGAGAGCTTTACCGTGATCGAGCGCGCTACCGGGCGCGAGTACCGATTCGTGCTTCCGGGGCCGGAACTCGACGCCGGCGAGTGGCAGCACGGTCTCGACCTGGTGAAGGACTTCGACGGCCCGCTCGGCTGGGTCGTCGCGAGCGGCAGCCTGCCGGCCGGCGCTCCGGAGGACTTCTACGCGAGGCTCGCGCGGGTTGTGCGCGCGCGCGGCGCGCGTCTCGCGCTCGACACCTCGGGCGCGCCGCTCGCCGCTGCGCTCGACGAGGGCGTGCACCTGGTCAAGCCGAACCTGCGCGAGTTGCGCGAGTACACCGGCCGGCCGCTCGAGACCGAGGACGAGTGGGCTGAGGCGGCGCTGGGGCTGGTCGACGCCGGCAAGGCCGAAGTGGTCGCGCTGTCGCTCGGGCACCGCGGCGCGCTGCTGGCCGCGCGCGGCGCGGTGCTGCGCGCCGCCGCGCTCGAGGTGACGATCGCCAGCACCGTCGGTGCCGGCGACAGCTTCGTCGCGTCGATCGTCTGGAGCCTGTCGCGCGGCGCGTCGCTCGAGCAGGCGCTGCGCACCGGCGTGGCCGGAGGCACCGCCGCGCTGCTGGCGCCGGGGACGCGCCTTGCCTTTCCCGAGGACACCGAACGGCTCGCGCCGCAGGTCGAGGTGCGGGCGCGCGACGCGCGCTGAGTCAGGGCCGGGGTGGGCGGATCTCGGCTGAAACGACCAGGAAGGCGCCCAGCAGCAGCCGCGTCGGCAGCATCGCCTCCGCCGCCTGCGCGAGCGCGCCGCCCGACGGCACGAAGACTGCCGACCGATAGCTGACGCGGGCGAGCGCGAGCGGGCGCAGCGCCCGTTCGACTTCGTCGCGCGTGTGCCAGTGCGCGCCCCGATAGGCGCCCTGGCCGCTGGTCTGGCGGTCGTGGCGGACGGGGCGTCCCTTGTCCCGCCACAGCAGGCTGTGCCGGTTGAGCAGCCCCAGCACGAAGCGATGGCGAGCGACGCGCGCGATCTCGGCGATCGCGCGCGGCCAGTCATCGACGAAGCACAGCGACGCCAGCGCGCTCACCTGGTCGAAAGAGCGGTCCGCGAACGGCAGCCGGCGCGCGTCGCCTTCGACGTACGCGATGCCCGCGTCCGGGCGTTCGCGGGCGAAGGCGAGCGCCTGCGGGTCGACGTCGAGTCCGGTGACCGCGAGCCCGTCACGCGCGAAGCGGCGCGTGAACCAGCCGGTGCCGCAGCCGACGTCGAGCAGGGTCGTTCCTGGCCTCGTGTCGAACCCCCGGCACACGAGGCGGTACTCGCACTCGCCGATCCAGCGTCCGCGCGGCGTGTCGTACCAGGCGTCGTATTCGGCCGGCGTCATCGCGCGGCGACCTCACGCCACGCATCGACCAGCGCTGCGGCGGCGCGGTCGATCTCGTCGGCCGTGCTCATCCATCCGACCGACAGCCGGATCGCCGCGGCGGCGCCCGCGGCGTCGATGCCCATCGCGGCCAGCACGCCGCTGACCGTCTCGTCGTCAGCGTGGCAGGCCGATCCGACCGAAGCGGCGACGTCCGCGCCGGCGCGCTCGAGCAGCGCGCGGCCGCTGGCGCCGGGCAGCGACACGTGCAGCGTGTTCGGCAGGCGCAACTCCGGATGGCCGTTGAGCGCGACGCCGGGAATCGCCGCCGCGAGCTGCGTGTGCAGGCGATCGCGCAGCGCGCGCAGGCGGCCGGGCGCTTGCGGCAGGCGCTGCGCGGCGAGTTCGGCCGCGACGCCGAGCCCGACGATCGCCGGCACGTTCTCGGTTCCGGGCCGCAGGCCATGTTCCTGTCCGGCGCCGTGCAGGGCCGGCCGGATCGGCGTGCCGCGGCGCACGTAGAGCGCGCCGACGCCCTTGGTCGCGTAGAACTTGTGGCCGGCCAGCGTCAGCAGGTCGGCGCCGAGGGCCTCGACGTCGAGCGCGATCTTTCCCGCCGATTGCGCGGCGTCGGTGTGCAGCAACGCGCCGTGTGCGTGCGCGATGCGCGCGATCGCGGCAACCGGCTGGATCGTTCCGACCTCGTTGTTGGCGTGCATCACGGACACCAGTGCGGTGTCGGGCCGCAACGCGGCGGCCACTGCGTCGGGCGCGACGAGACCGTGGCCGTCGACCGGCACGACGGTGAGTTCCCAGCCGTGCGCCTCGAGCCAGCGCGCGGGCGCCATCACGGCGGGGTGTTCGACGGCGCTGACGACGAGGTGGCGCCGCGATCCCTCGAGCGCGTGCGCGACCCCGATCAGGGCGAGGTTGTTCGCCTCGGTGGCGCAGCCGGTGAACGCGATTTCGTCGGGCGTGGCGCCGACCAGCGCGGCAACCTGCGCGCGCGCTCGCGCGAGCGCGTCGCGGGCGACGGCGCCGTACGCGTGCGACGACGACGGATTGCCGAAGGCCTCGTGCAGGAAGGGCTGCATGGCCTGCGCCACCTCGGGCGCGACCGGCGTGGTGGCGTTGTAGTCGAGATAGACCGGCGCCATCATGGATTGCGGCCCGGGCGGATCAGGGCACATCAGGGCACATCAGGGCACATCAGGGCACATCAGGGCACATCAGGGCACATCAGGGCACATCAGGGCGATGCGAG